>CAXTLO010000335.1:0-2003 GCA_964244965.1 uncultured Marisediminicola sp. | reverse complement strand
CGACAGCGAAGCGGCCGAGTTCGTCACCCCCGACTTCCTGAACGAGGCTTTTCGGGTCAACCTCAACGACCCCACCCAGTCGGATGTGCTCGTGGAGAGCCTCCGCGGATTCGCCGGCGTCGAGGAGGTCACCGACCAGCGCGCGTACCTCGACCCGATCTTCGCCGCGCTGAACGCTGCCAGCTTCACCGCCGTGGGCATCGCGTCGCTCATGCTCGTCGCCGCCGTGCTGCTGATCGCCACCACCATCCGCCTCTCCGCCTTCTCCCGCCGTCGAGAGCTCGGCATCATGCGGCTGGTCGGGGCATCCAACCGGTTCATCCAGACGCCGTTCATCATCGAGGGAGTCGTCGCCGCCCTGATCGGATCGGTGCTCGCCGCGGTCGCCGTGGTCGCGATCGTGCGGTTCTTCGTGCTCGACTACCTCGGCGAATCGCTGCAGAGCACCATCGCACTGGTCGGAATCGGCGACGCCCTGCTGGTGGCGCCGGTGCTGCTGCTGATCGGCACGGTGCTCGCTGCCGCATCCTCGAACGTCGCGATCGGTCGCTACCTCAAGGTATGACCGGCGGATGCCGCATCCGCTACCAACACCGGACGGCTACACTGATGGGCTGCGCTGACGGGTTCGACCCTCGACCCGCGCGCCGTCATCCGTCATTCGAAGCCAGGAGAACAACGTGCCCAGGGAGCGTGGTCAGAAGGTCGTCGCGAGCAATCGCAAGGCGCGCTACGACTACACCATCGAGGACACCTACGAGGCCGGGCTGGTGCTCACCGGCACCGAGGTGAAGTCGCTCCGCGAGGGGCGCGCGTCGCTGGTGGACGGCTACGCCTACGTGGAGTACGGCGAGGCATGGCTCGATGCAGTGCACATCCCCGAGTACAACGAGGGCACCTGGAATAATCATCCGCCGAGGCGCAAGCGCAAGCTGCTGCTTCACAAGCAGCAGATCCTCAAGATCCACAACAAGGTGAAAGAGGGCGGCTACACGCTCGTGCCGCTGTCGATCTATTTCAGCGATGGTCGGGCCAAGGTGGAGATCGCCGTGGCGAAGGGTAAGCGCGAGTACGACAAGCGGCAGACCCTGCGCGAGCGTCAGGACAAGCGCGAGGCCGATCGCGCGATGGGGACCCGCCGCAACCTCGGCGAGTGACCTGACTCAGCGCTTGGCCTCCGCGGTGAAGCGCAGGTCGACGACCGCCTCGATCTCGATCGGCGCGGGGTTCAACTCCGGACCGGCGGATGACGGCACCGAGCTCATAGCCTCCATCATGTCCGGCGGCGTTTGCGGAGCGCCCCCGCCGCCGTCGAGCATCCCCGCGTCCGCGACTGCGCTCACCTCGGGACTCGTGAGGCTCAGCGTCTGCGCGTACACCCGCGCTTTCTCCGTCGCGTCGTGGATGGCTCGTCGGCGAACGTCCTCCATCGCGGCGCGGAGCACTGCGTCGTCAGGTGCCCACTCGATGCCGTCGATAGAGACGTCGTCGATGGTGAGCAGTCGACCGACGACGGTAGATGCCGTCGCTGTGTCTAATCGGAGCTCGAAGTCGACCACGGCGTGCACCAGCGGCTGCCGGCTCCCATCGGTGTTCCACGGACGTTCGGTCCAGGAGCGCACGGATCCACTCGACCAGGCCGCGGCATCCGCTTCGCCGAGAGCGCCGGTGATCAGCTCCGCACCGCGCTGCACTCGTTCGATCACCTCGGCGCGGTCCTCGCCGTCCGCGCGGGATGAAACTCGCACGGTGGCTCGGCTCGGCGTCACCTGGTCGCTCGCGCGTCCCTGCACGGTGATCGCCACGGATGCCATGTGGTTCAGTCTGGCAGGCGGCGGCCGTTGTACCCCGCCCGATTCGAGCGTAGGATGGAGGGCTGCTCCGGGGTTCGGTTCGGAGTGGTTGCACAACTCAACAGAGCGTGACACACGACCTTCTCCGCCGTCGATGACGGTGGTCAGGTGCACATGGGGATGATCGGTTTCGACATTGCCTGCGCAACT
>CAXTLO010000334.1:0-2005 GCA_964244965.1 uncultured Marisediminicola sp. | reverse complement strand
GTGGGCTGCCGTGTCGAGGTTCTCGACGCGGCAGCCCGTCAGTCGGGGTGGAGATACTCAGCAGCGCACATCTTTCCTGGGCATCGTGCCATCGACCAGGAATCTGGTCGCGATCTCATCCGCACACGGACTATCGCCGAAGGCGTAGACGCCATGGCCGCTACGATCCGCGGTCACCAACGTGGAGCGGTCCTCGAACTTGTCGCGCAGCATCTCGCCACCGCGCAGCGGCGTGACCGGGTCGCGCTCGTTCTGGAGGATGAGGATGTTCTGAGGTCCGTCATCGTTTATCGCAACGGGAGGCTCGGACGGCTCGTAGTTCCAGAATGCGCACGGCGTGATGTTGGCCCCAGCAGCACCGAACACCGGGTACTGCTCACGGTCCTCCGCGACAGCCCTCTGATAGTCACCGACGTCCTTGGAGAATTCGTAGTCGTTACAGGTCACTGCCTGGAACACCGCGAATGAGTTGTCGAGCGGTGAGAGCTCGTACTCTCCGGTCGGCTCGGCAGGCGGGGATGCCTCGCCTGGCGCGGCGGGAACTTCTCCATCCTCATCGGATACGGGCGCCTCGGCGGAGTCGATCGAACGTTGCACGATCTGCCAGGTCTGGGCGGTTCTGGCATAAGCAGTCTCTCCATAGAGACCGGCGAATGTGGCCTGCCGAAAGAGGTGCCCGTCGATGCCGACGACTGGATTCGAGTCGACGTGCTCGGCTAACGCGAAGTAGGTTTTCCGCACTTCTCGGGGAGTGCTTCCGAGTTCGTAGCTGCCGTCGCGTTCTGCTGCCCACTTCGCGAAGTCGGGGAAGGTCTCTTCAGCGCCCCGCCCGTAGCGGCGAAATCCGTCTTCGTCGAGGTGGGTATCGCCGATGTTGCTGTCGAGGATGATCCGGTCGGTGGTATCGGGGAACATCGATGCGTAGGCCGCGCCGAGGGCTGACCCATACGAGAGCCCCAGATAGCTGGCTTTCTCTTCGCCGAGGGCGATGCGGATCTGATCGAGGTCGCGGGCCATGTTCGCTGTGGTGATGTGGCGCAAGTGTCCGTCGACGTCGTTGGCGGCGCATTGTTCAGCGACACCCTCCGCGACGACGGCTTGATTCGCCACCGCATGCGCGTCGACGGCATATGGGGGTACCGCACCGGTGAAGTTCTGTTCGACAGTGAATCCGCAGGAGATCGGCGTGGAGTGGCCGACTCCACGGGTGTCCATCCCGATCAGGTCGTACGTGTCCATGACACTGGCGGGAAGTCCGTGTCGGTTGGCCAGATCTGTCGGCATCGACAACCCGGAGCCCCCAGGTCCACCCGGGTTCAGCATCAACACCCCCCGCCGGGCGTCGGGGGCCGTGCTCGCGAGCCGGGACAGCATGATCTCGATCGTCTCGCCATCGGGTTCGCTGTAGTCCAATGGCACCGGAATCAGTGCGCATTGAAGTCCGGGCGCGGTCTCCGGCAACGGAGCTGGACACTCGCCCCACGCGACCGACGGCGCGACAGATGCCCTGGGCACCGCCGCCATGGCGGGAGGTGCAGCCAGCGATCCTGCGAGCAGAATAACCATCACCGCAGCCGAACTCCGAACGATCTGTCGTTTGGTATTCATCTTTGCTCCTCGTCGAAATCGTTCCGAGAATCGTCGTCATCCCCAGATGTCACACAGTCCACACGGTGCCCTCGGGGCATGGTCAAGCGAAGACCCGACGTGGCGGCCTGTGCGTCCGCCGCCGACGGAGGTGGATTGACCCTGCCCTGAGGGCACGGCTTCTAATGAGCCTCGACCAACCGCGCGCCCTTCAGGTGCGCGGCCAAGCCCGGCCCTACCCAAGAAGGAATGTCATGCTCACGCGCACCAGCGTCGTCGGAGTCGCGGCAACAGCCACCGTGCTGCTTCTCCTCACCGTAACCGCCTGCACTGCCACCCCCTCGGCCGAAGTCGCCACCGACACCGACGCGGTGACCCACGCGCAGAACGACCGTGTCCCTGACGGTGCGGCATGGAC
>CAXTLO010000333.1:0-2019 GCA_964244965.1 uncultured Marisediminicola sp. | reverse complement strand
TCCCACACCTTTCCGATCAACGAGTGGCTCATGGAGCAGCTCATCATGGTCGACGCACTCAAGCGCGCATCCGCGAAACGGATCACCGTCGTCGCCCCGTTCTACCCGTACGCGAGGCAGGACAAGAAGGGCCGCGGTCGCGAACCGATCTCGGCACGCCTCGTGGCCGATCTCTTCTATGCCGCCGGTGCCGACCGCATCATGAGCGTCGACCTGCACGCCGCACAGATCCAGGGGTTCTTCGACGGGCCGGTCGACCACCTGTTCGCGATGCCCGTACTGATGGAGCACTTCGTCGCGAAACTCGATCCCGCAACCCTCACGGTCGTCTCTCCCGACATGGGCCGTGTGCGCGTCGCCGACATCTGGAGCGACAAGCTGGGGGCGCCGCTCGCCATCATCCACAAGCGTCGCGATCCACTGGTGCCGAACCAGGTCGAGATGCGCGAGATCGTCGGCGATGTCAGGGGTCGCACCTGCCTGATCGTCGACGACCTGATCGACACCGGGCGCACGATCGCGAGTGCGGCGGAGGCCCTCAAGGGCGCCGGCGCGACCCGGGTCGTGGTCGCGGCGACGCACGCCGTCTTCTCGGAGCCGGCGGTCCAGCTCCTGCAGAGCGAGTTCATCGATTCGGTCGTGGTCACCGACACTCTGCCGCTGCCTCCCGAGAAGCGGTTCGAGACCCTCACCATCCTGCCGATCGCGCCGCTGATCGCCCGCGCGATCAGCGCCGTGTTCAACGACGGCTCGGTGACGTCGATGTTCGACGGCGCAGCCTGACCGCAGACTCCGAACCACATTCGGGAGGGAGCCCCACCGATCAGGTGTTGCTCGGTAGCGGCAGGCGTGCTCCACTCGGGATGAGACCGAGCGACGCGACGATCTCGTCGTCGCCGAAGGCTCCCACCGAGTAGCACTGCCAACCCACTCCGCCCGGACCGAACAGTTCGAACACGGCGGAGGACCCGGTCGCCTCCGGCGTCTCGTAATCGACCCACCGTTGGCACGCCGTACGGGCCGTGGCAGCGCCGACGCTGAGCGTCGTCACGATGCCGGGGAGGATGAGCGCCAGGATGCCGGTCACCACGATCACCCGCATCACCATCAGCGTGCGGGGGTCACGCAACGGCCGCCCGTCCCCGGGTTCGTATCCGGTCAGTTCCGGATGCTCGTCGCTCATGACATCCGATCCTGCCACGTCGGGTACCGCTCGCCGTCGGCGGTAGTCTCGCGTCGAGCTTCCCAGGGGTGAGCCACGCCCATCCGTTAGCATCGTGCGGATGTCCACCCCGCTTCCGCCGGATCGGCGCCGCGTCCGCGCAGCCGCCACCGGACGTACTCTCGCGAGACATGGCCGGCTCAGGTCTCCTCGACCTGTCGCCACGGCGGTCAAGGTGATCGCCGCCGTGCTCGCCGTCGTACTGGTCAGCACGGCGAGTATCGCGGCCTTCGCGGTGTGGAACCTCACATCCGCCGTCGGAGAGGGCGTCGCCCTGCCTGGTGAGGGCGAGGCGCCTCCGCAGATCGGCACGATCGAAGGCGGCGTCAATCTGCTTCTGGTCGGAAGCGACAGCGGCGGGGGCAACGCGGCTTACGGACGCCGCGGCGAGGTGTTGAACGACGTGACGATGCTTTTGCACATCGCCGAGGATCAGCGGAGCGCGACAGTCGTGAGCTTTCCGAGGGACCTCATCGTCGACATACCGGAGTGCCCCAACCCGGACGGCGGGGTCTTTGCTCCCGTGGACGGGGTGAAGATCAACACCGCGTTACAGCGCGGCGGCCTGGCCTGTCCGGTCGTCACGGCCGAGGCGCTGTCCGGGCTGGACATCCCCTACGCCGCTGTGATCGAGTTCGATGGGGTGATCGCCATGTCGAATGCCGTCGGAGGGGTTCCCGTCTGCGTCGCCACCGACATCGACGACCGGCAGATCTCGTTCGAGCTCTCGGCCGGCGAGCACCTGCTGTCCGGCTACGACGCATTGCAGTTCCTCAGGACCCGGTACGGCGTGGGTG
>CAXTLO010000332.1:0-2020 GCA_964244965.1 uncultured Marisediminicola sp. | reverse complement strand
CACGAGATGTTGGGAGACCGGCCGGATGTCGACCAGGATCCCCGACTCCCGTAGGCGCTCGACCGCGGTGCCGAGCACCTCCGAGCCAGCGCCGCATCATCCACCGCAGCAGGGCGAGACTCCGCACGGTCCGGCCGCTTTCGTCGCCGTCAAGCGCATCTTCGCGAACTCGACCGGCAACTACTTCCTGCTACTGGGCACCACGTTGTTCCTCGTCGTCTTCGGTCTCGTGATGGTGCTCTCCGCCTCGTCGGTGACCTCCTTCAGGGAGAACGACGACTTCTTCTCGGTCTTCTCCCGCCAAGGACTGTTCGTGGTGATCGGTGTACCGATCATGCTCATCGCCTCGCGCATGCGTGCCGCCTTCTGGAGGCGATGGGCGGGAGTCGCGATGATCGTGGGCATCGTGCTGCAACTCCTGGTGGTGGCCACGCCGCTCGGTATCGAGATCAACGGCAACCGCAACTGGCTCGAGCTCGGTTCCTTCTCCATCCAGCCTTCCGAGGTCACGAAGGTCGCTCTGGTGATCTGGCTTGCATTCATCCTCGCCAAGAAGGGCGACAAGCTGCATATCGCCCGCGAGATGGCGATGCCGATCGGCCCCTTCGCCGGCCTGGCCATCGGGCTCGTGCTCGTCGGCGGCGACCTCGGGACGGCGATCATCCTCATTGCGATCGTGCTCGGGGCGATGTTCTTCGCGGGCGTGCGCATCTGGATGCTGCTGCTTCCGATCGTCGGGATGGCGGTCGCCATTCCGCTCGTCGGGCTCTCCAGCAACTCTCGCAGCGACAGGGTGCAGGCATGGCTCGACCAGTGCGCGTCCGAGGCGAGCTTCGCCAATGAGTGCTGGCAGACCGTGCACGGGTGGTGGGCGCTGGCTTCGGGCGGATTCTTCGGAGTCGGCTTGGGCAACTCGAAGGCCAAATGGACCTGGCTGCCCGAGGCGGACAACGACTTCATCTTCGCGATCATCGGCGAAGAGCTCGGACTCCTCGGCGCGGTCACCGTGCTGGTCCTGTTCATCGTGCTCGCCATCGCATTCGTCCGCATCATCCGCGCCAACAGCGACCCGTTCGCGCGGATCGCCACTAGCGCGGTGATGGTCTGGATCATCAGCCAGGCGTTCATCAACATCGCCGTCGTGCTCGGGGTGCTTCCGGTGCTCGGCGTCCCGCTGCCGCTGATGTCCGCCGGCGGATCCGCCATGATCACCACGCTGTTCGCGATCGGGATCGTGCTCTCGTTCGCCCGTCAGGCGCCGGCGCGCGCAGCGGCGACGGGCAGGCCCTCGAGGTGACCCGCTACCTCCTCGCCGGTGGGGGGACGGCTGGGCACGTGAACCCCCTGCTCGCCGTCGCCGACCGGATCCGCAAGCGCGAGCCCGACGCGCGCATCCTCGTCCTCGGTACCGCAGAGGGTCTCGAGGCGAGGCTGGTGCCCGAGCGCGGTTACGAACTGCTCACCGTCGACAAGCTCCCGTTCCCGAGGCGTCCCGATCTCGCAGCCCTGCGCTTCCCACTCCGACTCGCCGCCCTCGTCGGCCGGATCCGCGAGTTGCTCGTCGCGCACCGCATCGACGTCGTGGTCGGGTTCGGCGGCTACGTGTCGGCTCCCGCGTACCTCGCCGCCCGCAGGGAAGACGTGACCATCGTGGTGCACGAGGCGAACGCACGCCCCGGTATCGCCAATCGCCTGGGGTCGCGGCTCACGCGCTTCACCGGAGTCGCCTTCCACGGCGCGCGACTCCCGCACGCGCGTTTCGTCGGCATGCCGCTGCGGGCGGAGATCGAAGCGCTCGACCGGCCCGCGGCACGACCGGCGGGCTACGTCGAGTTCGGGCTCGACCCCGCGAAGCTGACCCTCGTCGTGACCGGCGGTTCACTCGGCGCCCGACGTATCAATCAGACCATCGCCGATGCGGTGCCACTCGTGCTCGGCGCCGGCTGGCAGGTGCTCCACATCACGGGGGAGCGGTCGGAGATCGAGTTCCCGTTCCTGCCGGGATACCGGGTGCTGAGAT
>CAXTLO010000331.1:0-2031 GCA_964244965.1 uncultured Marisediminicola sp. | reverse complement strand
AGGTAGTCGAGGACATCGTCAATGGTCACCACCCCGACCAGTCGGTGGTTGTCATCGACGACGGGGACCGAGACGAGGTTGTAGCTCGCGAGCATCCGCGACACCTCGGCGGCGGAGGCATCCGCCCGCACCGGTTCGAGCTTCTGATCGAGAAGGGTGCCGAGGCGTTCATTCGGCGGATAGCGAAGCATCCGCTGGAAGTGCACCATGCCGAGGAAACGTCCCGTCGGGGGTTCGTAGGGCGGGAGCGTCACGCACACCGCTGCTCCAAGCGCCGGGGCGAGCTCGTGCCGCCGGATGAGCGCGAGTCCCTCCGCGACGGTCGCGTCCTGGCTGACGATGATGGGGTCGGTGGTCATCAGCCCGCCCGCGGTATCCGGCTCGTACGCGAGCAGCATTCGCACGTCGTCGGCTTCGTCGGGCTGCATGAGCTCGAGCAGGACCTCGCCCCGTTCGTCGCTGAGCTGAGCGATGAGGTCGGCAGCGTCATCCGGCTGCATCTGGTCGAGCACATCCGCGGCACGATCGTCTTGGAGCTGGTTGAGAATACCGATGCCGTCGCTCTCCGGCATCTCCTCGAGCACGTCCGCGAGGCGCTCGTCGGAGAGTTCTTCGGCGACCTCGATCATGCGCTGCTCCGGCAGGTCGAGGAGGGCGTTCGCCAGGTCGGCTGGGAGGAGATCCTCGTAGGTCGCGAGCAGTTGCGTCGCCGATTGCGGCGAGTTCGCGGTGGTGTCGCGCACATCGGTCCAGCGGGCGAAGACCGTCTGCCCCTTCGAGAACGGCGACGCATTCGGCTTCGGGCGGCGCAGGAAGAGTTCGCTGACCTCCCACTCTCCGGGCCCGGTCTCCTCGATCGACACGTCCTCGATGACGCCGGTGCCCGAGCCGTCCACGAACGTCATCCGGCGTCCGAGCACCTCGGCGATGACCCGCACCTCGCCGCCGCGTTGCTCGAAGCGGCGGAGGTTGATCAATCCGGTGGTGATGATCTGCCCCGAGCCGATGCTGGTGACGCGCCCGATGGATACGAACACCCGTCGTTTCCCGGGTACTTCGACGACGAGACCGACCACGCGAGGGGGCTGCGTAGCGCGATAGACGACGATGACGTCGCGCACTCGACCCACCTTGTCGCCCGCGGGGTCGAAAACGGAGCACCCGCCGAGCCGGGCCACGAACACTCGTGTGGCACTCACTCTCGGATTCTACCGGGAGGCACCCGCACGATCTGAGCGAGTGGAAGAATGATCCGGTGACCTCGTCGAGCCCGTTCTCCCGACCGCAGCAGGCGCAGCCGTCAGTTCCGAAAGGCGACGTGCTCGGCACCTACGACACCTACCCGGAGGCGCAGTCGGTCGTGGACCGGCTCGCGAAGGCGGAGTTCCCGGTCAAGCAACTGGCCATCGTCGGCAGCGGATTACGCACCGTCGAGCGGGTCACGGGCAAGCTGACCTGGGGCAAAGCGGCCGGAGCGGGAGCCGCGAGCGGTGCCTGGATCGGCCTCTTCTTCGGCTTCGTGCTGTTCCTGTTCTCACCCGAACCGAACTTCGCGTCCCTCCTCGCGGCGATCCTCATCGGCATCGCGTTCGGCATGATCTTCGGCATCACCAGCTACGCGATCACCCGGCGTCGCCGCGACTTCACCTCGACGAATCAGGTGCTCGCAAGCCACTACGAGGTCATCATCGACCCGACTCTGACGGCGCGGGCGCGAGACGTGCTGGCGAGATCGGCGAGCGCGGACTGACCCGCGCCGCCGCATCCGCCGCCCGCCGCATCCGCCCCAAGTAGCACAGCCCCGCGTCCGCACCCGATCGCGCCGGCCCGTCCCTGTACCCACTTGCCGCACGTGTACGCAGGTGAGTGCGTTCGCGCGCGGCAAGTAGGTACACGGTTGGATGGTGCGGCACGTCGGCGTGCCAGGGCTGGAAGCTGACGGCCGCCGCATCCTCCCGCTGAGACGGGTTCAGCCGCGGAGCCACGCCTCCACGTCATCGGCGGTGCGGGGGATGCCGACGGACAGGTTCT
>CAXTLO010000330.1:0-2061 GCA_964244965.1 uncultured Marisediminicola sp. | reverse complement strand
GGCACGTTGAGCTGCTCGACCAGATGGCCGACCGTCGCGCGCAGGTCGTCGAGCGGATTGCGACTGGCCATGAGAGCTCCCTCGTCGTTGCTAACCTGCACTCACGATAGAGCTGGAGGAGCACGGATGGCATCGCAGGTAGAACTTCGGCTGACAGTCCCGGTGGACCAGGCGCGCGACATCGTCGGCACCGCTCTCGCCGAGCAGGGGTTCACCGTGCAGGTCGCGCCGAACGGCTCGCTCGACGTCTCGCGGGGCAGCCTGGGAACGACCGTGGTCGCGGGCGCTCTCGCCGGGCAGGACATGCACGTGCGATTCGACGTCGACATCGAGCCGTCCGGGAACGGCTCGGTCGCCCGCGTCCGTAGTTCCGGCGTCGGCGGCTTCCTCAAGGGCGGCGCGGTCGGCGCATCGAAAGCCAACGACGTCGTGCGGAATGCCGCGCATCAGCTCGGCACCCAACTCGCCGCGCAGGGCGTACTCGAGGGCTCGCCGGCGGTCGACCCGGGTCTCGCGGGTGTGAGCCCCGAGTTCGCCGCGGTGGGGACGCCCGCCGGCACAGGCACGAGCGCCAGCACCGGCACCGGCACCGGCACCGGCATGAGCGCAGGCACCGGCATCCCAGCCCCCGTCGACTACGCGAACCGCACCAACGTGGTGGCGATCGTGGCGTTGATCCTCGGTTTCCTCGTCCCCATCGGCGGCATCATCGCCGGCGCCGTCGCTCTCGCTCAGGTCAAACGGACCGGTGAGAAGGGCCGCGGTCTGGCGATCGCCGGGATAGCGGTCGGATCCGCGCTCACCGTGCTCATCGTCGGCGGGGCGATCGCTCTCTTCGCGCTCGGTATCAACGCCGCCGTTCAGGAGGCGGAGTCCGGAGCGCCGCTGCCATCCGCCTCCAGCCCGGCCGACGATGATGACCCGCTGCCCGAGGATCCGGAGTCGGTCGACGTCTTCTCGCTCGCGGTGGGCGACTGCATCAACGACGCCGGACTCGACGAGGTCACCGACGTCGAAGTGATCGACTGCGCGCAGCCCCACGACCTCGAGGTCTTCTCCGAGTTCACTCTGGAAGGCGACGACTTCCCGGGAGCCGATGAGGTCGACACCCTCGCCACCGACGGCTGCTTCCAGGCGTTCCCGGCGTTCGTCGGGCTCACGTATGAGGAGTCGGTTCTCGACTACACGTACTTCGTGCCCACCCAGGAGTCGTGGGAGACCGGGGACGACCGGCTCGTCTCATGCCTGATCGGCGAACCGGATGTGCAGACCGCGGGCACGCTTGCGGGTGCCGCGCGCTGATCCGTGACGACGCGCTCGCCCGCGCCGATGATCTGGTTCGTTCTCCTTAGACGCTCGTGTATCCGCCGTCGATCAGCCATTCGGCTCCGTTGACGTGCGTGGCGGAGTCGGAGGCCAGGAGCAGAGCCGCCGACGCGACATCGTCCGGGTCGCCGAGCTGTCCTGTCGGTAGCATGCTCTCCATCATCTTGGTGACGTCGTCCTGCTGGTCGGCGGGGACGAGGCCGAGCAGGCCCGGCGTCCGGACCGCCCCAGGGCTCAGCACGTTGACCCGGAAACCATTCTCCCGCCTGTTCAGCGTCCAGCTGCGGGCGAAGTTGCGCAGCGCCGCCTTCGTCGCTCCGTAGACCTCCATGCCCCGGCTGGGGCGCGAGGACGTGCTCGACCCGATGAGGATCACCGAAGCACCCTGCGATAGAAGCGGCATCGCCTTCTGAACCCCGAACACCGCGCCCTTCACGTTCGTGGCGAACATGCTGTCGAACTGCTCCTCGGTGATGTCTCCGAGCACGGCCGGCACCGCGCCGCCCGCGTTGGCCACCAGAACGTCGATCCGGCCGGACCGCTCCCTGATGACCTCATACAGGGCGTCGAGCTCGGCCAGGTTTCCCACGTCACACCGCACCCCGACGGCCTGCGGCCCGAGCTCCGCGGCCGCCGCGTCGATCTGGGCCTGACGGCGGCCGGTGAGGTAGACCAGCGCGCCCTCCGCGACGAACCGCCGGGCGATGGCCAGTCCGATCCCGCTCGTGCCACCGG
>CAXTLO010000329.1:0-2083 GCA_964244965.1 uncultured Marisediminicola sp. | reverse complement strand
GAGTTGAAGTTGGTGATGATGAAGTCGTCGAAGCTCAGCGCGAACGACAGCAGCGCCGCGGCGACGATCCCGGGCAGGAGCAGTGGGAAGGTGATCCGCCAGAACACCTGCGCGGGAGAGGCGTAGAGGTCGCGTCCGGCTTCCTCGAGCGCCGGGTCGAGGCTCGCTACGCGCGCCTTGACCGTGACGACCACGAAGCTGATGCAGAACATCGTGTGAGCGAGGATGATCGTGCCGATCCCCTTCTGCACGCCGGCGCTGAGGAACTCCGCCGCCAGGCCGGCGCCGAGCACGACTTCGGGAGTGGCCATCGGGAGGAACAGCAGCAGACTGATACTGGAGCGGAATCGGAACCGGTACCTCACCAGAGCGATTGCGATCATCGTGCCGAGAGTGGTTGCGATCAGCGTCGCGGTGACGCCGATCAGGATGCTGTTGGCAAACGACTGGCACACGTCCTGCGCCGAGCAGACGTTGAGCCAGTTGTCGAGCGTGAAGCCGCGCCAGGAGATGTTGGAGCGCAGCGAGTCGTTGAACGAATACACGAAGGTGTAGACGATCGGCACGAGCAGGAACGCCAGCGCGATCACCGCATACGCCGGGAGCAGGAATCGGCCTAATCCGCCGATGCGCCGCGGGGCGGGGCGCGGGTCCCGCGCGGTAGTCGCCGCCTCGGCGATGAGGAAGCCCTCTTGAGTGGTCACAGGAGTTCCTCCGTTCCGCTCCGGCGCACGTAGGCGGTGACCAGCACGAGGATCGCGGCCATGAGGATGATCGAGAGCGACGCCGCCGCCGGGTAGTTGAGGGTGACCAGGAAGTTGCTCTCGATCACATTGCCCATCATCGATGTGCCCGATCCGCCGAGGAACTCCCGGCTCGCGTTCACGTAGTCGCCCGCCGCCGGGATGAAGGTCAGCAGCACGCCCGAGACGATGCCGGGCATCGACAGCGGCACCGTGATGGTGCGGAACGTGGTGAACGGTGTGGCGTAGAGGTCACGGCCCGCCTCGAGATACCGGGTGTCGAGGCGCTCGAGAGCCGCATACAGCGGGAGGGTCATGAAGGGGATGAAGTTGTAGGTGAGCCCGAAGACCACCGCGACGGGCGTGCCGGTGATGAACGCGTCTGGGGCGAGCAGGGAGAGCGCCTTCAACCCGGTGACCAGGGGCGATTCATCCGACAGCAGCTGCTTCCAGGCGAGGGTTCGCAAAAGGAAGCTGATGAAGAAGGGCGCGATCACGAGCACGAGCATCAGCTTCTGCAGCGTCGGCCACGGCCTCGCGGACACTCCGATGAAGTACGCGAGCGGATAGCTGAACAGCAGTGCGAAGACGGTGGCGAGCAGCGCGTACACGAACGACCGGAGGATCTGCTCCCCGTACTGCCCGATGACAGCGACGTAGTTCTCCCAGCGGAATGCCGTCTCGTACACGCCGATGTCCCCGAACTCGGACGGCGCCTGCAACGACGTGATGATCAGGGAGATCAACGGCACGAGGAAGAAAAGCAGGAGGTAGAGGATGCCGGGCAGCAGGAGGAGGAGCGCCACGCGGCTCCGCTTGCGCGGCACATCGACGACGGGCGCGGCGGTAGTGAACGCTGTGAAAGCCATGGTCGCGGCGCCGTCAGGTGCCGTCGGAGAGGAGGGGATCGCGCTGCTGCGCCGCCATGGCCGCCGTGTCCGTGTCTTCGGGGAAGCGGGAGCCGGACGATGCCTCGTCGGCGAGGCCGAACCCGTGCTCGATGCGCCAGGAGACCCACACCTCGTCGCCGACACTCGCGGTGGGCCCGACGCCCAGGTTCTGAGCGAATAGCACCACCGTGCCGACGTGGGGTACGGCGATCAGGTACTGCGTGCTGACGCCGCTGAACGAGACGTCGGTGACCCGGCCGGGGCCGAGCACGTTCGACGCCGCATCCGTCGCCGGTACGTCCCGGCTCAACTGCAGCTTCTCCGGGCGCACTCCGATTGTGATGTCGCCGCTGTGCCGTTGCGCGCGAGCTCGGGGAACCACGATGGCCGTACCGGCGACGTCGACGGTGATGGCATCCGGAGTCGACCCGACGACCGGGCCGCTGAACA
>CAXTLO010000328.1:0-2087 GCA_964244965.1 uncultured Marisediminicola sp. | reverse complement strand
AGCCGGGTGATCCCGTGCTGCCAAGCGAGCTGCAGCTCGCGCCTGGCCAAGGCGCTCTTATGCAGCGCCGTCATTCCGGGGAGCCGCTGCGCGATCCGGTCGTAGTCGGATTGCGCAGCCGAGGATACGACGCCTGCCACCTCGCAATCGAGGGGAGCACTCGCGATCAGCTCGCGGGTGAGCTCTTCTGCATAGCGTGAAACGCCGCTCATGACCGGTTGGATGATGTCGTCCACGATCACTCGAAGTGTCGTCGTCACACGTGCTCCTAGGGCTTGCGACGCATCCAGTCGACGAGCGCCTCATGCCAGTCGCGCATGGGCTCGAGTCCTGCGGCACGCCACGAGGCGTGCCCGAGAACGGAGTAGGCGGGGCGGGGGGCGGGTCGCACGAACGCCGAACTGTCGGTCGGCTTGACCCTAGCAGGATCGAGTCCGGCGGCTCTGAAGATCGCTTGGGCGAACTCGAACCAGCTCGCTTCGCCGGAATTGGTGCCGTGATAGACGCCTGCGGGCGCTTCAGAGTCGGTGAGTGCGACGATCTGTATGGCGAGGTCCCTGGTCCATGTCGGCTGGCCGATCTGGTCGGTGACGACGCTCACCTCTTCCCGCTCGCCGGCCAGACGCAGCATGGTCTTCGCGAAGTTCGGCCCGTGGCTGCCGTAGAGCCAGGCCGTTCGGATGATGTAGCTGCGCTCGGGATTCAGATCGGCGACGAGCCGTTCACCTTCGGCCTTGGACCGACCGTACGCCGACACCGGGTTCACGGGCGTCGTCTCTGGATACGGCGACGTAGCCGCGCCGTCGAAGACGTAGTCGGTCGAGAGCTGAACGAGCGTGGCCCCGATTTCCGCGGTGGCGGTGGCCAGGCATCCGGCTCCAACTCCGTTGACGACGGTGGCGGCGGCTTCATCGGTCTCCGCATCGTCGACGCGTGTGTACGCTGCGGCGTTGATCACGACGTCGTGACCTGCGACGGCGGCGCGCACAGCTCCGAGGTCGGTGATATCGAGCTCGCTGCGCGACAGAAGGGTCACGTCGCGGCCTGCCAGCGCTTCGCCGAGGTCGGTGCCGAGCATCCCGTGCCCGCCGGTGATGAGGTAGCGGCGGCTCACGCCAGAGCGGCTTTCTCCTTGAGCGGCTCCCACCAGGCGCGGTTGTCGCGGTACCACTGCACGACGTCACGCAGCCCCTGCTCGAACGGCATTTGCGGTCGATACCCGAGCTCGGACTGGATCTTCGAGATGTCGACGGAGTAGCGCAGGTCGTGTCCGAGGCGGTCCTGCACCCGGTCGACGTAGGACCAGTCGCGCCCGGTCGCGTCGAGCAGCAACTGCGTGAGCTCGCGGTTGGTGAGCTCGGTGCCACCGCCGATGTTGTAGATCTCGCCGGCGCGGCCGTCGGTCAGGACCATCGCGATGCCGCGGGTGTGGTCGTCGACGTGGAGCCAGTCGCGGATGTTGAGTCCCTCGCCGTACAGGGGGACGTGCTTGTCGTCGATCAGGTTGGTGACGAAGAGGGGGATCACCTTCTCGGGGAAGTGGAACGGGCCGTAGTTGTTCGAGCAGCGTGTGATCGAGACGTTCAATCCGTGGGTGCGGTGGTAGCTCCGCGCGAGGAGGTCGCTTCCCGCCTTGCTCGCCGAGTAAGGGGAATTCGGTTCGAGAGGGCGCTGCTCGTCCCAGGATCCGGAGGCGATCGAGCCGTAGACCTCGTCGGTGGAAACGTGGACGAAGCGCTTCACCTCGTTGCGGAGGGCGGCGTCGAGCAGCTGTTGGGTGCCGAGGACGTTGGTCTCGACGAAGATGCTCGCGTCACGCACCGACCGGTCGACATGCGACTCAGCGGCGAAGTGCACCACGGCGTCGATGTCGGGGAAGAGTCGATCGAGCAGTGCGCCGTCGCGGATGTCGCCGTGTACGAAGGTGTACCGCGGCGAGCCGCTGACCGACGCGAGGTTCTCGAGGTTGCCGGAGTAGGTGAGGGCGTCGAGGACGATGATCTCGGCCCCTTCGAGCCCGGGATATGCGTCATGCAACGTGCGTCGGACGAAGTTGGAGCCGATGAATCCGGCGCCGCCGGTGACGA
>CAXTLO010000327.1:0-2087 GCA_964244965.1 uncultured Marisediminicola sp. | reverse complement strand
GGCCCTCGACGGCGATGGTGCCCTCTTCGGTGAGTTCGAGCTGACCGTGCACGAGGTGAGTGCGCGGGTCGTTGCCGATCGCGATGAACAGGCCGCTGACGTCGATCGTGCGCTCGGTCCCGTCGACCGTGTCGCGGAGACCGACGCCGGTGACGAGCTCGTCACCGTAGATGCGTTCCACCGTCTTGTTGAGCAGGAACTCGATCTTCGGGTTGGCCATCGCCCGGTCCTGCATGATCTTCGACGCCCGCAGGGTGTCGGAGCGGTGGACGATGTAGACCTTGTCGGCGAACTTGGTGAGGAACGTCGCCTCCTCCATCGCGGAGTCGCCACCGCCGACGACGGCGATCGTCTTCTGACGGAAGAAGAACCCGTCACAGGTGGCGCACCAAGAGACGCCGTATCCGCTCAGCCGCGCCTCATCGGCGATGCCGAGCTTGCGGTAGGCGGACCCGGTCGCCCAGATGATGGTGAGCGCTTCGTGCACGTCGCCGTTGCCGAGCGTGATCCTCTTCACCGGCCCGGTGAGTTCTACCGAGACGACGTCGTCGAGCACGACCTCGGTGCCGAACCGCTCGGCCTGAGCCTGCATGTTCATCATCAGCTCCGGGCCCATGATGCCCTCGGGGAAGCCCGGAAAGTTCTCCACCTCGGTGGTCTTCATGAGCTCGCCACCCGCTTCGACGGAGCTCGCGATGAGCAGAGGGGAGAGATTGGCCCGCGCGGCGTAGATGGCCGCGGTGTATCCGGCTGGACCCGATCCGACGATGATGACCTGACGCAACATGCGCTCCTGTTCGGCTGCCGATCATGTCTGATCGGACGTTCGAGGTGTAGAACACATCCTATTCGCGGCGTATTCCTGGCCTCCGGTGGGCCGGGTCAGCCCCGACGGAGGCGGCGTGCGATGACCTCGATCGCACCGGTGAGCTCCGGGTTGCGCATGAGAAGCAGCAGCCCGGCATAGACCGCGGCCATCCCCCCGGCGACGACCGCCATCGTCAGGATGGCGGGGAGCGGTCCGGACTGCCCGAATCCTGCCGCATCCGCACCGCCGAACGCGACGACGATGCTGACACCCACGACAGCGGCGACCACCGCCGCGAACAGGTACTGCACGTGGCGTCTCAGCAGGAGCCGCCCGCCGAGGTGACCGAGGCGCCGGCGCAATACGACGGCGGTGACGACGGTCTGGAATACGCACGCCAGGGTCGTGGACAGCGCGATGCCGACGCCGATCCACTCCACGGGCAGTAGCGCGCACAGCAGCGCCGCGGCGATGAACACGACGACGCGCGCCGCCTCGATGAGGAACGGGGTGCGGGTGTCCTCGAGGGAGTAGAACACCCGCTGCATCACGTACACCGCGCTGAAGGGCACCAGCCCGATCACGAAGGCCATGATCACCAGGCCCATCGCCACCACGTTGGGGAACGCGCTCTCGAAGATCCGGGCGAACGGGAAGGCGACCACCAAAAGCGTCGCCGAGGCGAAAGTCATGAACAGGCCGATGGTCGGCAGGGCGGATGCGACGTCCGCGCGCAGCTGAGTGAGGTCACGGCTCATCGCGTGCCGGCTCATCCGCGTGAAGTAGGCGATCGCGATCGAGACGGTGATCACCGAGTGCGGGAGGATGAACACCAGCCACGAGTTCTGCAGCGTGGCGATCGAGGCGCCGTCACCGGAGGCGAGGGTGGCGACCCGCGAGTGGACGACGGCCGCGACCTGGGTGACCAGCACGATGCCGAAGGTCCAGCCTGCAATGCCACCGGTGCGACGGAGTCCGATGCGTCTCCACCGGAAGTCGGGGCGGAATCGGAGCCCCGCCCGCCGCCAGAAGAACGCAAGCACGAGCGCTTGCGCGACGACGCCGACGGTGGCCGAGCCGGCGAGCACCGCGATGCGGTCCGCGCCCCAGACGCCGACCTCGTTGTTGACGTCAGCCCCTCCGAAGAGGGCGATGAACACCACCAGGCCCGCCATGGCGACGACGTTGTTGATCACCGGGGCCCAGGTGAAGGCGCCGAAGGCCTGGCGGGCGTTGAGCACCTCGCCCACGAGGCTGTAGACGGCGTAGAAGAGTATCT
>CAXTLO010000326.1:0-2088 GCA_964244965.1 uncultured Marisediminicola sp. | reverse complement strand
TCGCCATCGTGGTGGCGTTCATGTGGGCCGGCAGCGACACCAAGGAGGCGACGCGTCTGGACCGCAAGGCCGACCGGGACGGCGACATCGATCTCGAAAGCTACAACCGGATGCTGGCCGGGCTCAGCAAGCGCCCCTAGCCGCGATCACTGCGCGGCGATCGTCACGCCTCCGTCGGGCCCGAAGCTGATGACGTAACTCACGGCGAATGGCACGTCTTCGTCGAAGGTGCTGAGCGTGCCGTCGAACAACGAGCGCACCTGGACGGTGAGGTGGGCGGTGCCGATCGTCTCCGGCACCTCCCACGTACCCGGCTGATCGCCTCGCACGATCACGACCTGCGGATAGGCGACCATCGACCAGGCGGGCGCCCCCTCCACACGGTTCGCGATGCTCTGGCCGAAGGGGCATCCGGTGGGCTGCAGAACCTCCTGCTCGGTGCACGCGTCCAGCGCGCGTTCGAGCTCGGTCTGTACGAGGGTGACGAACCGCTCGTTGGCCTCGGCTCGCACCTCCACCGACGCTCGTCCGCCGGGCTCGAGCACGACGATGTCCTCCTGCTGCGCGGTGAGCAGTTCCGACTTGTGGCTGAGCGAGAAGATGCCGGGCGTGAGTACGCCGTACGCGACGGGCGCGTTCGCTCCGCCCGGCGAATCGAGCGCCTTGTCGTTCGCATCGAATCCAGTGACCCCGAGCGGCGTGATCTCCAGGATGCTGGCGGGAGTCTGCGCGAAGCGCCATGCCGAGAAGAACCCGAATCGTGCGCCGGTGTGCTCCACGAGGAATTCCGACTCGCCCGCGGACCCGTCGAGGTCGAAGGCGACGGAGACGCGGTGGGTGCCGCCGCCTTCATCCACGTCGTCGACGATGCGGATGTCGCTCAACTCACCCAGAGCGTCGGGGTCGAGCAGTTCCTGCGAGGCGTCGCGCGGTACAGTGACGCCCGGTGCGCTCAGCGCTCCGGTCAGGTCGCGCCGCTCGAGGGATGCCAGGTAGGAACTCACGAATCCGGTCGCACTGAACACTGTGACGTTCAACGCGATGATCGTTCCGGCGAAGCCCACGAGGATCATCGCGAAGACGACCGCCCAGGTGGTCCAGTAGCGTCGGTGGTCGTTGGCTTCCTCCCCGCCCGGCGCCTGCATGCGGCCAATCCTAAAGGTGAGTTGTGCACCGGTCGCCCTGGTCACGGATGTGCGGCGGAGCGCGGCGGTAGATTGGAACGGATGTCCGTCCGTCAGGTGTGCCCGTGAGCGGCATCCGTCTGTCCGACGAACAGCAGGCCGTCTTCGACACCATCGAGACGACGCGCGAGCACATCTTCGTCACCGGCCGTGCAGGTACTGGCAAGTCGACGCTGCTGAACCACCTCGCCTGGAACACCTCCAAGCAGCTCGTCATCTGTGCACCGACGGGTGTCGCCGCGCTCAACGTGGGCGGGCAGACCATTCATTCGCTTTTCCGCCTCCCGATCGGGGTCATCGCTGACCACGCGATCGAGCAGAACGCAGACGTGCGCAAGCTCCTCAACACCATCGAGACCGTCGTCATCGACGAGGTGTCGATGGTCAACGCCGACCTGCTGGATGCGATCGACCGCTCGCTGCGTCTGGCCAGACAGAAGCCGCACGAGGCGTTCGGCGGTGCCCAGGTCGTGCTGTTCGGCGATCCGTATCAGCTCGCTCCCGTACCGGGCGACGCCGACGAGCGCGCGTACTTCACCGACCGGTACCGGTCGATGTGGTTCTTCGATGCACGCGTGTGGGATGAGACGGATCTGCGCATCTACGAACTCGGCGTCATCCACCGTCAGCACGAGGAGGCGTTCAAAGACATGCTGAACGCGGTGCGCCACGGCACGGTGACGGCCGAGATCGCGCACGAACTGAACAGCACCGGCGCGCGGCCGGCTCCGACCGACGGGGCGATCACGCTCGCTACTCGCAATGACACGGTGCGGGCCATCAACGCCCGCGCTTTGTCGCAGCTGCCGGGGCGGATGCTCACAGCGAAGGCGGAGGTCACGGGGGAGTTCGGCGGTCGCGCGTTCCCCGCGGACGACCAGCTCCAGCTGAAGCCAGGTGCTCA
>CAXTLO010000325.1:0-2122 GCA_964244965.1 uncultured Marisediminicola sp. | reverse complement strand
CACCGAAAGAGGTAACCGACATGGCCCTTCAGAACACCGCACGACTCGGAGCTGCAGGGCGACGCACGCTCCGCCGACGTGTTGTCATCGCCGCCGCATCGACCACCACCGCGGCCCTCGCCCTCGCTGGATGCGCCGCCGGTGACGGCGGCGGCAATGACGTCTCGCTCGACGGGATCATCGTCGGCACCACCGACAGTCTCACCTCGCTTGACCCGGCCGGTTCCTACGACAACGGCTCCTTCGCCGTGCAGAACCAGGTCTACCCCTTCCTGTTCAACAGCCCTTACGGCAGCCCTGACGTCGAGCCCGACATCGCCGAGTCCGGCGAGTACACCGCGCCGAGCGAGTTCACGGTCACCCTCAAAGAGGGCCTCACATTCGCGAACGGCAACGAGCTGACCTCGTCCGACGTCAAGTTCACCTTCGACCGCCTGTTCACGATCGCCGACCCCAATGGTCCGCAATCACTCGTCGCCAATGTGGAGAGCGTCGATGCTCCCGACGATCTGACCGTGGTGTTCAACCTGGTCACCGAGAACGACCAGACCTTCGAGCAGGTGCTCTCGAGCCCCGCCGGTCCGATCGTCGACGAGGACGTGTTCTCGGCGACCGAGGTGACCGATCCCGCCGACATCGTCGAGGGCAACGGATTCGCCGGTCAGTACGTCATCACCGACTTCACCCAGAACGAGCTCATCCAGTACGAGGCCAATTCCGACTACGCGGGTGTCCTTCCCGCGGCGGAGACCGAATCGGTGACCACGCAGTACTTCACCGACGAGACCAACCTCAAGCAGGCCGTGCAGGAGGGCGAGGTGGATGTCGCGTTCCGCAGTTTGAGCCCCACCGATGTCGCCGACCTCCGCGAAGACGACAACGTCACCGTGTACGACGGCCCCGGTGGGGAGATCCGCTACATCGTCTTCAACTTCGACACGCAGCCGTTCGGTGCGGCCACACCGGAGGCGGACCCGGCCAGCGCCCTCGCCGTGCGGCAGGCGGTCGCGGATGTCGTCGACCGGGAAGAGGTGTCGGAGGGCGTCTACAGCGGCACCTACACGCCGCTCTACTCCTACGTGCCCGAGGGACTCACCGGCGCGAACGAAGCGTTGAAGGATCTGTACGGTGACGGCGAGGGCGGCCCCGATGTCGACCGCGCCGCATCGGTGCTCGAAGACGCCGGCGTCGAGACCCCCGTCACTCTCAACCTGCAGTACAGCCCCGATCACTACGGGGCATCATCGGATGACGAGTACGCCGCGTACGCCGCTCAGCTCAACGACAGCGGGTTGTTCGAAGTCGAACTCGAGTCCACCCTGTGGGACACCTACAGCAACGAGCGCACGGAAGACGCCTACCCGCTGTATCAACTGGGCTGGTTCCCCGACTACTCGGATGCCGACAACTACCTGACGCCCTTCTTCCGCCCCACGGCGGACGGCCCAGGCGGCTTCCTCCTCAACCACTATGAGAACCCGACGGTGACCGCCCTGGTCGAGCAGCAGTTGTCGGAGCCGGAGGAGGGTGCGCGCTCTGCGACCATCGAAGCCATCCAGGAGGCGGTGGCCGAGGACCTGTCCACACTGCCGCTGCTCCAGGGCGCCGGAGTCGCGGTCACGGGCACCGACATCCAGGGTGCCGACGAGACGCTCGACGCGTCGTTCAAGTTCCGGTACGCCGCTCTGTCTCGCGACTGAGTCGATTCGAACGCGCCGCAGCCGGCAGCTAGGCTGTCGCCCAACGTGACGTGATGGGTGCCCCGCAGCAGTGCGGGGCACCTTGATCGTTTCCGACCCGCTTCCGGAAGGATCCCGCCGCTCGTGACCCTGCTTCAGGAGGCCGAGGCTCCGCTGGATCCCCCTGAGCAGTCGGCCCGTCAGCGCCGTCGCGGCGGAAGCGGGCTGGGCAGATACCTCTTGATCCGCTTCCTGCTGATCATCCCCACGGTCCTGATCCTGGTCACCCTGGTGTTCTTCTTGATGCGGGTCGTCGGTGATCCGATCTCGTCCTCGGTGGGCGATCGTCTCACCGCGACCCAGCTGGCCGAGCGCCTCGCTGCCGCCGGCTACGACCGGCCGATCCTCGTGCAGTACGTCGAGTACCTCGGGCAGATCTTCAC
>CAXTLO010000324.1:0-2128 GCA_964244965.1 uncultured Marisediminicola sp. | reverse complement strand
ACCAGTACCCGTCGAGCCACTCCCGCTGCTTGCGATACTGCAGCTCGACCCCTTCGTCGCAGGTGCGGTCGAGGGTGCGTGCGCACCGGTCGATGAGCTCGCGCGTCGGGGTGGTGCGGGAGATGTGGTAGCTGACGAGCTTCGTGATGCGCACCGGCACGCCGCGCTTGGCGGCGACCGAGTACACGTTCTTGGCGATGTCGGGCTGCACGAAGTGCTCGAGCTTGTACTCGTTGTCGGTCTCGATGATGTGGTCCGCGGCGACGGCCACCCGCATCCGCGAGTTCGCGACGCGGTAGCTGAGTACGCTGCGGTCGCCGTGCTGCCAGTACTCGCCCGGTTGGAACACGCGGTCGGCGATCCGCTCCGCCTTGCGCGGGTCCGACTGCCCGCCTGGGGCGCTCGGACCGGCGAACTCGTCCTCGCCGTCCTGTCGGTTCAGCAGCTGACTCGAGATCGTGATCGGCGCATCCTCGTCGAGCATGGTGACCTCGATGGTCATGATTGCGAGGTGACGTTCGGGGAAAGACACCATGCGGCTCGATGTCACGCGCACCCGCTTGCCGGCGGGGGTGAGCCACAGCAGGTCGCGGCGCAGCACCCCATCGCGGAAGTCAAGGGTGCGCTGGTACTCGAGCAGGTCGGCCTCGTCGAGTGCGAGCGGCTCGTCGTCGACGTAGAGGCGCATGACCTTGCTGTCGGGGGCGTTGACGATCGTCTGCCCGACCTCGGCGAATCCGTAGGCCTGCTCGGCGTGCCGAATGCGGAACGTCTCGTGCAGCCCGTTGAGGAACGTGCCGTGCTCGTGCGCCCGGCGTCCCTCCGCGTTGTTGCCGCGCATGCCGAGAAATCCGTTGCCGACGGCGAACAGGGTCTCCGAGACTCCGATGTCGTCTGCGCTGTACCGCGTCTCGACGAAGCGCCACGGGTCGACGGGGTAGCGGTCACGGTCGAGCTGCGGCACTTCCTCGTCGCCGGAGGAGTCGACCCTGGGCTGATCCGGTTCGTCGGCGTCATCCTCACGGACCACCCGCACGCGGTCGGCGAGCAGCATCTCGTCGGGCTGCTGCGCCTGATCCTGACGGCTCTCGTCGGTCGGCAGGTTGTCGACGGTCGCCTCGTCCGCGTTCGCCGAGCCGCCCCGCTCGTTCTCGGTCATGTCGTCTCCTGGCCCGCGTGCTGCCGTTCGGTGAACTCCGCCAGGTCGTCGATCACGAGATCGGCACCGGAGGCGATGAGATCGTCGGCGCCGGTGCCGCGATTCACGCCGACGACGAGTCCGAAACCGCCGGCGCGTGCCGCGGCCACCCCGGACGTCGCATCCTCGAAGACCACGGCATCTGCGGGGGCGACACCGAGCTTGCGCGCGGCGTCGAGGAACATGTCGGGAGCCGGCTTGCTCGCCAGGTGCTCGACGGCGGCGACCGCCCCATCCACGATGACCGGGAACCGGTCGATCAGGCCGGCCGCCGTCAGCACCCAGCGTGCGTTCTTCGAGCTGGACACCACGCTGATCGGCATGCTGGTGCCGAGTTCGTCGAGCAGGGCCAGCGAGCCGGGGTACGGCGTCATCCCGAGCTCGGTGAGCAGCCGGGAGAACACCACGTTCTTGCGGTTGCCGATGCCGTTGACGGTGTCGAGGGCCGGATCGTCCGTCGCGGATCCGAGCGGCACGCTGATGCCCCGCGACGCGATCAGACTGGCGACGCCGTCGACGCGCTGCTTCCCGTCGAGGTGGGTGAAGTAGTCCTGCTCGGTGTACGGAGCGGTCACACCCTTTTGCGCGAACAACTCGGTGAACATCGTGCGCCAGGCGAGCATGTGTAGGTCGGCTGTCGGGGTGAGCACACCGTCGAGGTCGAACAGGATGGCTCGGTAGCGGCGCAGGTCGGGCAGCGCAGAGGAGGGCAGGAGAACTCCAGGTGTTCGGAAGGCTGGTGTGACTCTACTGGAACGTTCGAAGCATCCTCTCGCGCACGCCGCCGCGCTCCGGGACAGTGGACCGTCGCCGACGAAGGGAGTGCACGACGCCGTCGTCGACGCATGCCGTGAGCTCGCACAACGTCGAGATCTCCGGCTGACCCTCCGATGTACCTTCTTGCCGCGCGTGAATGCACGTGAGGCGGTA
>CAXTLO010000323.1:0-2135 GCA_964244965.1 uncultured Marisediminicola sp. | reverse complement strand
AGACGAAGTGATAGGCGGCGTTCCTGCCCCACGCCTCGATGAGGTTCTGCGGCTGCGCGATGTCGACGATGCTGACGACGCGCCCGAAGTCGGCGAGCGTCAGCGGGCTTCGCGTGAGCGTGTCGCCACCGATCGTGTCGAAGACGACGTCGACCCCCTTGCCTCGCGTCATCTCGGCCACGGCATCGACGTAGTCCGTCGACGTGAAGTCGATCGCCGCATCCGCTCCGAGAGAGCGCACGAACTCATGGTCGCCGGCTCTCGCGGTGGTGATCACTCGTGCGCCGATCGCCTTCGCGACCTGGATCGCGATCGTGCCGACACCGCCCGCGCCTGCATGGATGAGGATCGTCTCCCCCACGGTGAGCTGGGCTCGCGTCACCAGGGCCTCCCAGACCGTTCCGCCGACGAGAGTCAGGCTCGCCGCCTCCAGGTGAGTGAGGTTCTCCGGCTTCCGGCCGACGAGGTCGACGTCGGCGACGTGCTGCTCGGCGTAGGAGCCGGGGCCGCCGAAGATCCGGGGCGTGTAGTACACCGCATCGCCGGCACGGAACTCGGTCACGTGGGATCCGACTTCCTCGATCACGCCGGAGATGTCGTGCCCGATGATCGCCGGGAGCGGCACATGATCCGCGTAGTCTCCGCGACGGATCTGGTAGTCGAGCGGGTTGACGGCAGTCGCATGGACGCGCACCCGTACCTGGCGGGATTCGACTTGCGGTACGGAGACGTCGCGCAGCTCGAAAGCATCGGCTCCTCCGAAACGGGCGAGAACAATGGCCTTCATCGACTCAGTCATGTCAGTGTCCCTCATCTGGTTCTGGGTGCGCGACGCGCCGGGACGGGCGGTTCTCTCTCATGGTCGCGCGCACCATCCGCACACTCCAGTGGCGACAACGCCAATATCCGCGAGGAAAGTGACACGCCCGCCACGCGGTGCTCAGGCATGCTCCTTCGGCGCATGCTCGGGCCACGCGATCCGGCGCATCACAGTCCAGGATGCCGCGGTGCGACACCTCCCCCGGACGGCGTCATGCTGACCAGGCGGTAGCCCGGGGTGGAGTCGAGCGGAGGAGCACACGAGTTCGACGACGAGTCCACGCCGGCCAGCACGTCGCCGGCTCCCGCCCCTCCCCCCGGACCTTCCCCTTGGCGTGGCTTCGGTCCCGCTGCCGAACTCGAGAGCCCTCCGGTGACTCGAGCGGAGTATGAGGTCGCGGCAACCCCACGATGGAGCCGTCAACGTGGTGGCGTCAGGAGTTGCCTCGGGTCGGTCGTCGTCGCGAGGTGCGAAGCGGCCGGGGCAGGTGAGAAGACTTTTCCCCTTGACCTAGCGGCCCTTCACTCGGCGCGGGGTATCAGTCGCGGTTTCACACGCGTAGGTCGACGAGGTCACGGTCTTCTGAGATGTCATGCCCAGTTTCCAACTTGAGCCAGGACAGTCGATGGCACATGCTTTGACCAAGGAGGTCTCGTTGATCGGGTCAGGACACCACCTGATCGTCGAGGGCAGCGGGGACTGACAGGCGCACGTCCCTAGAGCCACGGTTCGCGATCTTGGTTGTAGGCAGTGCGGACAACGTGCCACCCTTCGTGGCGCTGCTCGCAAGGCGCCTGCCGATGAACTCCCAGTTGACACGAAGTCAGGTCAACTGGACTCTGCTGTTCGGCTGTCCGATCTCCTCCTCTATCCGCCCGCCGCGCGACGATAAGGATGTCGACGGCGCCAGCCACGACTCCCACGACGGCTAGAGTCCTCGCGATCGGCGACTCAACGAGACAGACAAGCCCAAGCATGGCGCCTACGAATACTGTTCTGGCGGTCAGATACGTCCAACTCACGTCACCGCCTCCTCCTTCGTTGCGCCTGCAGGCATCATCCGCATCCGTCCACGACATCCTCGTCGACAGCGATCCAGCACTCCCGGGCCCGTCGAGTCATGACGTCCTCAACGGGGTCGGGGCGGGCGTGCCTCCCAGGAGCAGCCGCAGGGCTGGCCGGACCCAGGACAGGCCGGTCGGATCGGGTCCATGAAGACACCCTCTGAGGGGTTCCGTGCCGTCGGAGGACCTGCAGCGAGACCGCCGGCGCAGGGTCGTCGTCCTCACTCCGTCGCCAGCCCAGCCACCGGCGC
>CAXTLO010000322.1:0-2171 GCA_964244965.1 uncultured Marisediminicola sp. | reverse complement strand
GGTCGAAGTCAACCAACGCGAGCGGGGTACCGAGCTGGCCGTCGATCGCCTCCGTCACGTCCGCCGAGGGCACGCGCGCGGTGCCCTCGATGCGGATCGTGGTGAGCGCCAGCAGCGGCGAGTACACGGCGATCGCGACCAGCCCCGTCATGACGGTCGCGATGCCGGCTGTGACCAGCCAGGTGATCTTCCTGCGCCGGGTGCGTCGGGTGAAGCGGCGCACCTCTGCGCGCTCCCCGCGGCGGCGGCGCCGTGCAGCCACTCGTAGGTCGCGAGCCGCGGCGCGGTCACGCGGAGGGGTCGAGGAACGCCTCGCGGTCGCCGGTTCGGGCTCGGGTGGACTCCAGACGGCGCCTTTCACCCCGGCGATCAGGCGATCGGCTCGCTCGCGCCCGATACCGGCAGGTCGACCGGCGATCGGGTCAGGGGTCGCTGATTCGGTGGCCTCCGGCCGGCGGTCGCGCGTCCTCCGGGTGCGCGATGCCTGCGCCTCCTGCTCGGTGGCGGGCCGGGCGGTGCGGTCGAAACCCTCGGGCCGCCTCATCCGCTCCTCGCCCTCTCGGCGAGCGCCTCGAGCAGCTGCGGGACGATGAGGTGGATGTCCCCGCCGCCCATGGGCATGACGATGTCGCCCGGGCGTGCGATCGACGCGGCATGACGCGCCGCGCGCTCCCAGTCGTCGAGGTAGACCGCGCGGGATGGATCGGTGAACCGCTCGGTGATCAACGCGCCGGTCACCCCGGGCTCCGGATCCTGCCGAGCGCCGTACACCGGAACCACGACGGTGTAGTCGGCGAGCGACTCGAACACGTCGGCGAACTCCTGCGCGAGCATCCGGGTGCGCGAGTACAGGTGCGGTTGGAAGAGCGGGATGATGCGCCCTGCGCCGACCACCTCGCGCGCCGCGGACAGGGCGGCTCGGATCTCGGTGGGGTGGTGCGCGAAGTCGTCGTATACCCGCACACCGCCGACGTCGCCGCGGTGTTCGAAGCGACGCTCGGTGCCGCCGAAGGCACCGAGCGAGTCGGCAACCGATGCCGGCTCGAACCCGAGCCCTGTGAGCACGGCGAACGCTCCGGCAGCGTTGAGGGCGTTGTGCAGCCCCGGCACGCGCAGGCGCACCGGATGCCGCCGGCCGTCGAACTCCAACGCGAAGGCCACGGCGGCACCGGGCACCACGTCGACGACCCGCACATCCGCGTCATCCGCCTGGCCGAAGGTGACCACCCGGGTGCCGGTGATACGTCCGGTGATGCCGCGGGCGCCGGGGTCGTCGCTCGAGATCGCGACGAACTCGGTAGCGCCGCCGGCGAACGCGATGAAGGCGTCCTCGAATGCGGCTGCGGAGCCCCAGTGGTCGAGGTGGTCGGCGTCGACGTTCGTGATCAGCGCGACCGCGATCCGGTAGAGGAGGAAGGAGCCGTCGGACTCGTCGGCTTCGACGACGAACAAGTCGTCGGAGCCGCTCGCGGCACTCGTGCCCAGGGATCGGATGACGCCGCCGTTGACGAAACTCGGCTGCGACCCGAGAGCGAGCAGCGCCTCGATGACCATGCCCGTGGAGGTTGTCTTGCCATGGGCGCCGGCCACGGCGACGAGGCGACCGGATGACGCGAGCCAGGCGAGAGCGCGGGCGCGGTGCACCACCGGCAGCCCGGCGGCGCGGGCGGCGACGTACTCCGGGTTGTCCTCGGCGATCGCGCCCGTGACCACGAGGGTGTCGGCGTCCGCGATGGCATCGGCGTGGTGGCCGATCCGGATCGGGATGCCGAGTTCGCGGAGTCCCGCGACGATGGACGAATCGCGCAGGTCGGACCCGCTGACCGGGTACCCGGCTTCTGCGAACAATTGCGCGATGCCGCTCATGCCGGCGCCGCCGATTCCCACGAAGTGCACGCGTCCGGGCTCGTCGGGGAAGATGGTGGAGAAATCCGACTTGATCATCGTGGTCGCTCCGCGCCAGGTCGTCCTGAAGATTTCGTGGAGATCTCCGAGCTGATCACGAGCCCTCCGATGTCTCGGTACCCACGGCGTCCGAGGCCTTCAAGGCATCCACGATGAGGTCGACCATGCGGTCTGCACCGTCGCGCACCCCGATCCGGGTGGCTCGCGCGCGCATCGCGGCGAGGCCCGCGCGGTTCTGCAGCAGGGGGAGCAGGCGATCTGCCACC
>CAXTLO010000321.1:0-2196 GCA_964244965.1 uncultured Marisediminicola sp. | reverse complement strand
GCGTCGCCGACATCCTCGAGGCCAATGTGGTCAAGGAGTCCATCGTCCGCGGCGCGATCGCCCCGAGCGGGTGGACCCGCGGACACCAGGGCACTGTCGACGTGATGATCGGCAGCACCAACGCCGCGAACTACGACGGCCCGCACCCGAGTGGCCGAGTGCGGCACAAGCTCGACCACGCGCTGCACGCCATCGAGGGAGACTACGATCTCGCTCTGGTCGACTGCCCGCCGTCGCTCAACTCCCTGACCCAGATGGCGTGGATCGCCAGCAACCGCGTCACCGTGGTGACCGAACCGGGACTGTTCTCGGTCGCCGCCGCAGACCGGGCACTGCGCGAGGTTGAGAATATCCGCCGCGGTGCCGCGCCTACGCTGCAACCGCTCGGCATCATCATCAACCGCATCCGGGTGCAGTCGCTCGAGCACCAGTTCCGCATCAAGGAACTCCGCGATATGTTCGGCCCGCTCGTGCTCGCCCCGCAGCTGCCGGAGCGGACCTCGCTGCAGCAGGCGCAGGGAGCGGCGAAGCCTCTGCACATGTGGCCGGGCGAGAGCGCGCAGGAGATGTCGCGCAACTTCGACCAGCTACTCGACAGGGTGATGCGGGCCGCCCGCATCGAGGATCCGCAGACCGCTGCGGCCCGGGCGTAGCTCCTCCGCGCGGACGGACCCGTCCGGATCCGTTCGTTATTCAGGAACGCCTGATGCAGGTGTCGTCCCGCGTGGCGTTCGCCGCCACATCCGTCACTCCCCCACCAACTGTTCCTGATTAGCGAACGGGGTTGGAGAGGGTTAGGAGTGCCGGATGGCCCGGAGCCTGATCAGCTGGCGCGAATCGCCCGTCGCGCGGCTAGCTCGTCCGTGACGTCGGTCTGCTGTGCGTCCAGTTCGACGAGGCTGTTCTCCACCTCGCGCAGCACCTTGCCCACGGCGATGCCGAAGACGCCCTGGCCGCGGCTGACCAGGTCGATGACCTCGTCGTCCGAGGTGCAGAGGTAGACGCTCGCGCCATCGCTCATCAGCGTGGTTTGAGCGAGGTCGCTGACGCCTGCCTCGCGAAGCTGATTGACCGCGGTTCGGATCTGCTGAAGCGAGATGCCCGTGTCGAGCAGACGCTTCACCAGCTTGAGCACGAGGATGTCGCGAAAGCCGTACAGGCGCTGCGACCCCGAACCGGCTGCGCCGCGCACGGTGGGTTCGACGAGCTCGGTGCGAGCCCAGTAGTCGAGCTGCCGGTAGCTGATCCCCGCGGCACGGGCTGCGACGGCCCCGCGATAACCGGCGGTGTCATCGAGTTCGGGCATCCCGTCGGTGAAGAGCAGTCCCAGGTCGTACCTGGACCCTTCACTCCGGTTCGTCACTTCGCCCACGCGGTCCGCCTTCTGTCCCTCGGCACGACTGCCCCCACTCCGATTGTGACGGACCTGAGGCGATGATCACCGCTCCCGGACTTCTCATGACCACGCTACTCACGAGCGCCTGCTCGGGCAACGACATCCGTCCGGACCCGCCCGGCGTGTCGAATGCGGGCGGCTGGGCCAGTCTACCGATCGGGACGCCGCGCCGACGGAATCGGCCTATTGATCCAGCCGGCCCAGCGCCGAACGGATCAGACTCGATCGCACGACCTCCAGTTGCCCGGCGATCTCACGAGCGAGTTCGGCGGCTTTGACTCGACTGGAGGGATCCTTGCGTCGCGTCACCGGCATCAGGGCGTTCTCGATCAAGCCGAGTTCGCGCTCCGCTGCGGCGCGGAAGGTGCGCAGATGCCTGGGCTCGATACCCGACCGCTGCAGTTCTACCAGCGAGCGCAGCACCACGAGCACGTCTTCGCCGTATAAATCGACGGGAACGATGAGGGACGCGGAGATCGCGTCGCTGAGCAGTTGGCGACTCGCGCCCGCTTCCGCGATCAACTCGTCGCGATTCAACCGCCGCTCGACCGAGAGCATCGAGGCGGCGGAGGCGGCTCCGCCCGGCAGGTCGGGTTGACGACCGGCATCGAGTTCGTCGAGGTAGCCCTTGATCACCTTCAAGGGGAGGTAGTGCTGACGCTGCAGCGTGAGTACGAAGCGCAGTCGGTCGAGGTGGGCCGGGGAGAACTTGCGGTAACCGGACTCCGTGCGAGAGGGCGTGATCAGCCCGCGCTCCTCGAGGAAGCGGAGTTTCGACGGAGTGAGGTCGGGGAATTCGG
>CAXTLO010000320.1:0-2208 GCA_964244965.1 uncultured Marisediminicola sp. | reverse complement strand
GGGAGCAGGACTACGCTGCAGCCCAGGCTCGCTGGGAGGCGCACAAGAAGCAGGTGGCGACCGCCGCCGACCAGGAGCTCAACCCGCTGCCAGCAGCGGCAGCCGGTTCCTCCTTCTCGAGCGACTCCGACTCGTCGGGAACGCTGGCGGATGACGCGGCTCTCGCCGCCCTCCGCGAGCAGCTGTCGAGCAACAACTAGTCATCGCGACCGAAGCGGCCGGACCCGACGGGTCCGGCCGCTTCGTTGTTCCCAGAACCCGGCGCCCCGCCGACGCCGGAAGTTCGACGCCCGAGTTGTTCGTCGACATCCGATGTGCACGTCCACCGCGAGCGTCGACGAACCCGTCGCACGGCGGGGCTCCCGGGACGCGCCGCGTCAGACGGAGACGAGTCGTGCGGCGCGGCGCCGCCGGATTGCCCGCACCCCGAGCACGGCGCCGATCACGAGCAACGGGATCGCGACGATCACGAGGACGGGGATCAGCACGGCGAGCACGGTGAGCACGACGCTCGCGCCATCCTCGACCAGGCTCGCGACCGGCGCGGCCATGCCGAACGTCGCCATGTTGAGCACCGGTCGCACCGCCATCTTCGCCAGATGGACGCCGAGAGCGAGAGCGACGCCGGTGGCGATCGGCACCCACGCGTTGGTGGTGAAGAACTGCGACGGGTCGGTCACCGCGACCGTCTCCGACGCCGAGCCGGAGCCGAACACCAATCCGCCGGATGTCGGCCGCACGACGGTCTGGATCCAATCGTTGACCGTGTCCACCGCCGGGATCTTGTCGGCGACGAACTCGACGATCAGCAGGAGCCCCAGGATCGCCAGCACCCACTCGTTCTCGAGCCAGCTCCATCCGGCCGGCAGCGTCACGATGTCGAGGAAGCGACTGGACAAGCCGATTGCGAGCATGGGGATGTACGCGTTGAGGCCGGCGGCTGCGGCCAGTCCCGCTCCGGTGAGGAACTCGAGCATCATCTCCCCTTCCCCTCCGATGGTACGGCCTAGCATGACGGCATGTACCTCATCGGACTCACCGGCGGGATCGCGGCGGGCAAGTCGGTGGTCGCGTCGCGGCTGGCCGGGCTCGGCGCCGTGCATATCGACGCCGACCATCTCGCCAGGGAGGCGGTGGCGCCGGGCACGCCGGGACTCCGCGCGATCGCGGAGGAGTTCGGGCCGGAGGTGATCTCCGCCGACGGTACGCTCGACCGCCCCGCACTGGCCGTCATCGTCTTCGCGGACCCGGCGAAGCGGCGGCTGCTGGAGTCGATCACGCACCCCGCGGTACGGGCGGAAGCGGGCAGGCGCATGGCCGAAGCCGCATCCGCCGACCCCGGCGCGATCGTCGTCTACGACGTTCCGCTGCTGGTGGAGTCCGGGCCGCCGCACCGCTACGACAGCGTCGTCGTGGTGCACGCGCCTCAGGACGTGCGTCTGCGCCGGCTCGTCGAGCTCCGCGGGATGGACGTTGCCGAGGCGGAGCGGCGGATCTCGGCCCAGGCGACGGATGAGGAGCGCCTCGCGGTGGCGGACGTCGTCATCGATACCACCGGCACGATGGAGGCGACCCTCGAGCAGGTCGACGCCCTCTGGGCTCGGCTACCGCGTTGACCAGAACCCGTCGAGGACCGTCCGCCGCAGGAAGTGAGCCTCGCGCTCGTAATACTCCGCGTCGCCGCGCAATCCCGGCTTGTCGAGTTCGTCGGCTTTCTGCACCGAGAACGTCGCGAGGTCGCGAAGCCTTCTGATCGCGATACCGATCAGCTCGGGCAGCTCGTGGTGCATGCCGTACGAGTCGAGCACGAGTCGAGCGCGGCGGCGCATCTCGGTGCCGGATGGAGCGCCCTCCGGCGGCTCGCCAGTCAGAGGCACAACTCGCGTCGCATAGTAGGCGAGATCCCAGATCCGCGGCCCTGGCGAAGCGAAATCGAAGTCGATCGCTCCCACAATCCGACCCCGGTCGAACGCGAGGTTGTGCGGTGAGAAGTCGTTGTGGCAGATGACCTCCATCGGCACCTTCGACGGGGCCTGCCAGATCGCGCCATCCACGGCGAAGCCAACCGACGCGTCATGAAGGAGGCGGAGGTGACGGGCACCGTCAACCAGTACTGCGTCATCCCACACCCAGTCGGGAAGCGGGTACACCGGCACCTCGCCTTCGACGTAGGAGAGCACTTCTCGAGCACCGTCTATCCGAAGGGCT
>CAXTLO010000319.1:0-2213 GCA_964244965.1 uncultured Marisediminicola sp. | reverse complement strand
CTCATCGAGCTCGGCTACGTCTACCTCGCCCAGCCGCCGCTGTACCGCTTGAAGTGGACGAACTCCGATCACGAATACGTGTACAGCGATCGCGAACGCGACGTGATGCTGCAGGCCGGGATCGCCGCGGGCAAGCGGCTGCCGAAGGAGAGCGGGGTGCAGCGGTACAAGGGACTCGGCGAGATGAACCATCAGGAGTTGTGGGACACGACCATGAACCCCGAGACCCGCACGCTCCGGCAGGTGACGGTGGATGATGCGCTCGCCGCGGATGCCATCTTCGACACGCTGATGGGCGAGAACGTGGAGTCGCGCCGCAACTTCATCCAGAAGAACGCCAAAGACGTGCGATTCCTCGACATCTGATGACGAAGGATCGCGCCAGCGATCCGTCCTCATCAGATCGAGCCTGTCGAGATCTTCCACCGCACGGCCTTCTACGGGCGGGTCCCAGCAAGCTCGACCAGCGGGGTCAGCGAGAATACCGACGAGAACTGAGACATCATGACTGACACCACGGCTTCAGCCGGCGACCGCATCCCGGGTCGCGAGATCGACTCCCGCCACGACAAGATCGAGCAGGTCGACCTGCAGCTCGAGATGCAGCGTTCCTATCTCGACTACGCGATGAGCGTCATCGTCGGACGGGCGCTACCCCGCGTCGAGGACGGCCTGAAGCCCGTTCATCGTCGTGTGCTGTACACGATGTACGACGGCGGGTACCGGCCCGACCGCGCCTTCTCCAAGTGCACCCGCGTCATCGGCGACGTCATGGGTCAATTCCACCCCCACGGCGACTCCTCGGTGTACGACGCGCTCGTGCGGCTCGTGCAGCCGTGGTCGATGCGGTACCCGCTGGCGCTCGGGCAGGGCAACTTCGGGTCTCCGGGCAACGACGGCGCGGCAGCGCACCGCTACACCGAGACGAAGATGGCTCCGCTCGCGATGGAGATGGTGCGGGACATCGACGAGGACACCGTCGATTTCGTCGACAACTACGACGGGCGCACGCAGGAGCCCGAGATCCTGCCCAGCCGATTCCCGAATCTGCTGGTCAACGGATCGGTGGGGATCGCCGTCGGCATGGCCACCAACATCCCCCCCCACAACCTGCGCGAGGTCGCGGCGGGTGCGTTGTGGGCGCTGGAGAATCCGGATGCGCCGCAGGAAGAGCTTCTCGAGGCGCTGATCCAGCGGGTCAAGGGGCCGGACTTCCCGACCGGCGCCCAGATCCTCGGGGTGAAGGGCATCCACGACGCGTACCGCACCGGTCGCGGCTCGATCACCATGCGCGCAGTGGTCAACGTGGAGGAGCTGCAGGGTCGCACCTGCCTCGTCGTCACCGAGCTTCCGTACCAGGTGAACCCCGACAACCTCGCGGTGAAGATCGCCGACCTGGTCAAAGAGGGGCGGCTCGGCGGCGTCGCCGACATCCGCGACGAGACGTCCGGACGCACAGGGCAGCGTCTGGTCATCGTCCTCAAGCGCGACGCGGTGGCCAAGGTGGTGCTCAACAACCTCTACAAGCACACTCCTCTGCAGGAGAATTTCGGCGCGAACATGCTCGCGATCGTCGACGGCATCCCTCGCACCCTTCCGCTCGACGGATTCATCACCGCCTGGATCGCGCACCAGATCGAGGTCATCGTTCGTCGCACCACCTACCGCCTGAACAAGGCGGAGGACCGCGCGCACATCCTGCGCGGTTATCTCAAGGCGCTCGATGCGCTCGACGAGGTGATTGCCCTCATCCGCCGGTCCGCCACGGTGGAGGACGCCCGCGACGGCCTGATCAGGCTGCTGGAGATCGACGAGCAGCAGGCGCGGGCGATCCTGGATATGCAGCTCCGCAGGCTGGCTGCTCTTGAGCGCCAGAAGATCATCGACGAGGCAGCCGAACTCGAGCGGCTGATCGCGGACTACAAGCGGATCATCGCGAGCCCGCAGCGTCAGCGCGACATCGTGCGCGACGAGCTCACCGAGATCGTCGCGAAGTACGGCGACGACCGGCGCACCGAGATCATGTTCGGGTTCGACGGAGATATGAACGTCGAAGACCTGATCCCCGAGGAGGAGATGGTCGTCACCATCACCCGCGGCGGATACATCAAGCGCACTCGCAGTGACAACTACCGCAATCAGCGCCGCGGCGGTAAAGGCGTGCGCGGTGCGCAGCTGCGGGCGGATGACGTCGTCGAGCACTTCTTCGTCAC
>CAXTLO010000318.1:0-2231 GCA_964244965.1 uncultured Marisediminicola sp. | reverse complement strand
TGCGCCGGTGTACGACGGGCATTCCGAGGAACGCTGGCTGCCGGAGCAGCACTCGAGCCGACGAAGCGACTTCGCCCGGGATCGGGCTCGCCTGCTCCACTCGAGCGCGCTGCGGCGGCTCGCGGCCAAGACGCAGGTGTTGAGCCCCGCCGCCGGACTCGACTTCGCCCGCAACCGGCTCACCCACTCGCTCGAAGTCGCCCAGGTCGGGCGAGAACTCGCGCTGAGTCTTGGGCTCGACCCCGATGTGGTGGACACAGCCTGTCTCGCGCACGATCTCGGGCATCCGCCGTTCGGGCACAACGGCGAGCGGGCGCTCAACATCTGGGCGGAGGGGATCGGCGGATTCGAGGGCAACGCGCAGACGTTGCGACTCCTCAGCCGGATCGAGCCGAAGGTGGTCGGACCGGACGGGCGCTCCTACGGCCTGAACCTCACCCGGGCGAGCCTCGACGCGAGTTGCAAATACCCGTGGCCCGCATCGGAATCGATCGGCGACCCGAGCGGCCGGGAGAAATTCGGCTTCTACGACGATGACCTCGAAGCTTTCCAGTGGATGCGCGACGGCGCTCCCGCCCGCCAGCGGTGCATCGAGGCACAGGTGATGGATCTCTCCGACGACATCGCCTACTCGGTGCACGACTTCGAAGACGCGATCGTCAGTGGCTACGTCGACGTCGCCGCGTTGGGAGCGCGGGTCGACCACGACGAGCTGGTCGACGCGATGTTCGACTGGATCGGCGGGGAGATCGGGCACGACGAGCTCATCGCCGCGTTCGACCGGCTCGACTCCCTCCCGGTGTGGATCGACGATTGGGACGGCAGCCGGCTCGCCCACGCGCGCCTGAAGAACCTGACCAGCACCCTCATCGGACGATTCGCCGGTGAAGCCACTCGCGCCACCCTCGCGGGCGCGGAGACCTCGGCGCGTCTGGTCCGCTTCGGCGCCAGTGTCGTGGTGCCTCGTGAGGTGCAGGCGGAGATCGCCGTGCTCAAGGGGATCGTCGCCGCCTTCGTGATGTCCACCAACACCCGGCAGCCGATGTACACCCAGCAGCGGGTCGTCCTCACCGAATTGGCGGACGTGCTCTGGCAGGGCGGTCCGGCCGCTCTCGATACCGGATTCGCACTGGATTGGACCGAAGCGGCAACGGATGCGGCCCGCCGTCGCATCGTCGTCGACCAGGTCGCCTCGCTCACCGATCAGTCCGCGCTCGCCTGGCACCAACGGCTCGTGAGCTAGCGCGGGCCGAGTGCGCCGGGCTGTGGAGAGCCGGCGGGTGCCCCTCCGGTCGAACGTACAATCGGTACCGTGCCCGGCCTCATCCGACGAAGCGACATCGACGAGGTGCGGTCGAGGACGCGGATCGAGGATGTCGTGGGCGACTACGTCACCCTGAAGAGCGCGGGAGTCGGCTCGCTCAAGGGGCTCTGCCCCTTTCATGACGAGCGGAGCCCGAGCTTCCACGTGAGGCCTCAGGTGGGTCGTTACCACTGCTTCGGCTGCCAGGAGGACGGCGACGTCTTCACCTTCCTGCAGCGGATGGACCACACCACGTTCGCCGAGGCCGTCGAACGGATGGCAGCCAAGATCGGGTACGACCTGCACTACGAAGACGGCGGAACCGCGAACGCCGACCACGGCAACCGCGCCAGGCTGCTCGCGGCCAACGGCGCCGCCGCCGAGTTCTTCGTCGAGCAGCTCGGCGCGCCGGATGCCGAAGCTGGCCGGGCATTCCTGGGGGAGCGGGGGTTCGACCCCGCGGCCGCGGAACGCTTCGGCATCGGATTCGCCCCGCGTTCTTACGACGCCCTCGGATCTCACCTCAAATCCAAGGGCTTCACCGAGGCGGAGCTCATCACCGCCGGCCTGCTCGGCCAGGGCGAGCGCAGCGCCTACGACCGATTCCGCGGTCGGCTCATCTGGCCCATCCGCGACGTCACCGGCCAGACGCTCGGATTCGGTGCGCGCCGCCTGTTCGACGACGACAAGGGGCCCAAGTACCTCAACACCCCCGAGACGCCGGTGTACCACAAGTCCTCCGTGCTCTACGGGCTCGACCTGGCCAAGCGCGACATCTCGCGCGGCCGCCAAGTCGTGGTCGTGGAGGGGTACACCGACGTCATGGCGTGTCATCTCGCCGGGGTCACCACTGCCGTCGCCACCTGCGGCACCTCGTTCGGTGTCGATCACATCAAGATCGTGCGCCGGATGCTGGGAGACCTCGACA
>CAXTLO010000317.1:0-2242 GCA_964244965.1 uncultured Marisediminicola sp. | reverse complement strand
GTACGCCGGCGGGCCGGCCGTCGTTGTCGACGACGAGCGTGAGCCCGTTGTCGCCCGCGCGCTCCTGGAGGTGGAGGTCACGCTGGCCTTTGTCGGCGCCGATGAAACTCGCGACGAAATCGTCGGCGGGATGCGCGAGGATCTCTGCGGGCGTGCCGACCTGGGCGATGTGACCGCCCTTCTTCAAGATGACCACCTGGTCGGCGAGGGTGAACGCCTCTTCGATGTCGTGGGTGACGAACACCACGGTCTTGCCCAGCTCGCGCTGCAGACGGTTCAGTTCGACCTGTAGGTCGGCTCGCACGATCGGGTCCACCGCACCGAAAGGCTCATCCATCAGCAGCACGTTCGGGTCGCTCGCGAGTGCACGGGCGACCCCGACTCGCTGCTGCTGACCGCCGGAGAGCTGCCGAGGGTATCGCTCGGCGAGGTCGCGATCCAGTCCAACCTTGTCGAGCAGTTCGAGCGCTGCTGCCCGGGCCTGCTGCTTCGGCACCTTTTTGAGGTAGGGCACCGTCGCGACGTTGTCGACGACCTTCCGATGCGGGAGGAGACCAGCAGCCTGCAGGACATAGCCGATGCTGCGTCGCAGCTCCACCTTGTCGCGGGTGGCGATGTCGACGCCGTCGATGAAGATCTGCCCTGAGGTCGGCTCGATCATCCGATTGATCATGCGCAGCAGGGTGGTCTTGCCGCAGCCGGAGGAGCCGACGAAGACCGTCGCCTTATGAGAAGGGAGCACCAGGTTGAAGTTCTCCACGGCGACCGTGCCGTCGGGAAATTGCTTGGTGACCGATCGGAACTCGATCATAAGACGGCTCTATTCCTCGTGAATGAACACGAATCGACACATGCCGGACTCTCAACTCAAGCATCATTCGGGCAGTGGAGCAAACCTCGGAAGGACTTTCACGTCACCGACACAGGTCAGATGGCCGATCATGGCCGCATCACCGAGGGAACGGGAGTGCGCAAGCCCTACGTGGCGAACTTCTCGGTGAGGCCGTCGACCGCCGCCCGACGGGCTTCGGCGACGAAGCGCTCGTCGGGCTCGCCGTCGAGTGCGAACGCCCGGGTGAGCAGCGCATCAGCGGTCAGGAGCGCTGATTCGACATCGAAGCGGATCTGGTCGGAGTCCTCGATGCCGTGACGACTGGACAGTACAGAGACGAGGGAGGCGGCGACGGCGCCGTATCGCGTGCGCCCGTCGGTATTGGGGCGGAGGTCGAGCACATCGCCGAAGCGGAGGGAGCGGAATCCGGGTTCGCTGCGGAAGGCGTCGACGAGGTAGTCGAGCGCGGCACCGACGGCCTCCTGCCATCCCGGCTGCGCCTCCTCGATCCGCTCGACGCCCCGGGATGCGAAGTTCGTCAGCGAACGAGCACTCAGCGCCTGCAGCACCGCGATCCGGTCGGGGAAGTAGCGGTACACCGTTCCGATCGAGGAGCCGGCTCGCTCGGCGACCATCGCGGTGGTCAGCCGCTCGTATCCCCGTTCGTGGACGACGGCCGCTGCGGCGTCGAGAAGCGAGGTGAGCCGAGCGGTGCTTCGGGCTTGCACCGGTTCGTTCCGGAGAAGGGCGATGGGGCCTGCTGAGTCCCTCATGGTGATCCTCTCTCAGTCAATTCGAGTAGCACTCTATCGTTCACTGTGTCCGATCGACAGCCGTTCGAGGCGGAATCGCCTGAGGCGGCGCGACGTCGGCGAGCGTCGTGAAAGACTTCGGGGATGGCCCGAAGACGCACACCGGTGACGCCCCCGGCAGCAGCGGAGCCCATCATCCACTTCGCTGCACGGATGGAGGACTCGTACCACGAGTTCCGCGAGAAGCGAGCGAGGAAGCGCGGACTGCTTCCCACAGTCATCCCGTACACCGGCTACGGAGGACCTGGATGGGTGCGCGTGCTCTGCCGCGTGCTTCTAGCCAAGCCCATCGCTCCCGACCGTACCCGGCACCAGAACATCAGGGGATGGCGGAGCTTCACGAGCGTGCCCGTGGACGGCGCTTCCGTCGTGATCACCGTCGGTGGGATCGAGCACCACGTCGTCTCCGACCGTGGCGGTGTAGCCGATGTCCGGGTCGACAGCGCGCTCGGAGCCGGCTGGCACACCATCTCCATCAGCGCAGACGGATCGGACCCGGTCGACGCGCCGGTCTTCATCGTCGAAGCCGGCATCGAGTTCGGCATCATCTCCGACATCGACGACACCGTCATGGTGACCGCTCTCCCCCGGCCCTTCC
>CAXTLO010000316.1:0-2272 GCA_964244965.1 uncultured Marisediminicola sp. | reverse complement strand
TACGTGAAGCCGGATACGATTAAGACATCGGCTGCCGCGGCGCCGACGTTCACCAAGATCATGACGCATGTACTCAAGACGTACCGTGTCACCCCGTCGACGACAGCCCCACCCAAGATGCCGACGACCTGGTAACCCCGAGTCACTCATCATCGTGGACGGGGAGAAATGCGAGGACGCCGTGACTGCGCGGACCCCACCGGTACTCCGGCCCGAGCATCCGACGGCCCGGCCGATCACCGGCCTCGTCGATCAATTCGGACTCGAGTACTTCGGATCGCTCGACGGCGTCGAGGTGACCGGAGTCACCCTGCGCACGACCGAGGTGCAGCCGGGCGACCTCTACGTGGGGGTGCCCGGAGCCAACAGTCACGGCGCGCGGTACGCCACGGAGGCGCGCGACGCCGGTGCCGTCGCCCTGATGACGGACGCCGCGGGCGCGGCCCTCGCCGCTGAATCCGGCCTCCCCGTCCTGCTGGTCGACTCACCCCGCGCCGCCCTCGGCGATGTCTCGGCCTGGGTGTACCAGACCGCGGAGCATCCGCCCCTCCTCCTCGGCATCACCGGCACCAACGGCAAGACCTCGACGGCGTACATCCTGGAGGGCATCCTCCGCCAGCTCGGGCTCGTCACCGGGCTCAGCTCGACCGCAGAACGCCACATCGGCGACCTCACCGTCGTGAGTCGCCTGACCACCCCGGAGGCGAGCGAGATGCACGCGCTGCTCGCGCGGATGCGGGAGAGCGAGGTGCGGGCCGTAGCCGTCGAGGTGAGCGCTCAGGCGCTGAGTCGTAACCGAGTCGACGGAATCGTCTTCGACGTGGTGGCGTTCACCAATCTCAGTCACGACCACCTCGACGACTACGCCGACATGGACGAATATCTCGCGGCGAAGGCGATGTTCTTCGAGCCCGACCGCGGCCGCCGTGGCGTGGTCTCGCTCGACTCGCCGTACGGGGAACGGATCGCGGATGCTTCGCGTATTCCGGTGACCACCATCTCGTCGCGGCCGGAGGCGCCGGGGGAGTGGAACCTCGAAGTGCTCGACGAGCAGTCGGCGTACACCGAGTTCCGGCTCGTCGGACCGGAGGGACGGGGGCTCACGACGCGCGTCCCGCTCATCGGGCGCCACATGGCGTCCAATGCCGGACTCGCGATCGTCATGCTCGTCGAAGCCGGATTCGAACTCGAGGCCATCGGGCACGCGCTCGGCACCGACGGCATCCGCGCCTACCTGCCCGGCCGCACCGAGCGGGTCTCGGGCGATCGCGGCCCGTCCGTCTACGTCGACTTCGGGCACAGCCCGGACGCGTTCGTCAATACTCTCGCCGCGGTGCGTACCTTCACTCCCGGCAAGGTCATCATGGTGTTCGGCGCCGATGGCGACCGCGATGCCACGAAGCGCCACGATATGGGACGGGTGGCGTCGGAGGGGTCCGACATCCTCGTGGTCACCGATCACCATCCTCGCTTCGAGGATCCGGCGTCGATCCGCCGCACCCTGATCGAGGGAGCCGGACTCGCCGAGAACCAGGCGGAGCTGCACGAGTCCAGCCCGCCTGAGCAGGCGATCCGGCTCGCGGTGTCGCTGGCGGGCGAGGGCGACTCGATCCTCTGGGCAGGGCCGGGGCACCAGGACTACCGGGACATCCGTGGCGTGCGCACTCCCTACTCGGCCAGGGCGGAGGCGCGTGACGCCCTCCGTGAGGCGGGGTGGCCGCACGGGTGGGACCCGTCCTACGGTGCGGCGGAGGGTGCACCCGGAGTCGACGGTCCGCGGACTGCCGGCATGCGAACCGACGGCTCGAGGTGATCGCCCTCACGCTGGCCGAGTTGGCTGTCGCAGTCGATGGCGCCCTCCACCTCGACGATGCCGACCGGGACGATCGACTCGTCGACGGCGTCGTCGACACCGACTCCCGTGAGGTCGTCCACGGCGGGGTGTTCGTCGCCTTGCGAGGAGCACATACCGACGGACATCTCTTCGCCCCCGCCGCGGTCGAGGCAGGAGCGACCCTGCTGATCACCGAGCGCCGACTAGACCTCTCCGTCACGCAGATCGTCGTCGCCGACGGGGTGACCGCCCTCGCGGCCCTGGCCCGCCATGTGGTCGCGCGGCTGCGATCCACCGGATCGTTGAGCGTCGTCGGCATCACGGGGTCGAACGGCAAGACCACGACGAAGAATCTCCTCGCCGCGGTGCTGTCGACCGCCGGGCCCACCATCGCCCCGCGCGGATCGTTCAACAACCAGGTGGGCGCGCCGCTGTCCA
>CAXTLO010000315.1:0-2280 GCA_964244965.1 uncultured Marisediminicola sp. | reverse complement strand
GGTTCAGGGTCGGCGGAGTCGAACAGGCACTCGCGCAGGAGTCCGGGTACTTCCAGCAGAGCCCCGGCGTCCCCTCGCGCCTGACCGGCAGCCGCTCCCGCATCGGTTTCCGTTTCTGTTTCGGCAAAGCTCCCGAGTCGACGGGGGTAGGCGGCGATCAGCTCGGCTGCTCGTCGGAGCAGGCCCTGAGCATCATCCGTCGCGGAGAACACCGACCGTGCGACGGCGAGTACCTGGTCGACGTCAGCGAGGAACCCGGGGATCAGCTCGGCTTCGACCGGGGTCAAGCTGGAGCGGTCTGATTCGAGTGGAAGCGGACCGACGATCTCCGCGTGGCCGAATCCGCCGAGCACGGGCGTACCGATCCGATCGAAGCCGATGGAGGTGAGTCGGATGTTGCGGTGTGCGACTCCGACGCGGTGCAGCTCGGCCACACCGTCGATGAGGGGTGCGAGAATGGTCACCGCCTCCCCGACCGTGAGGGCCTCACGTTCCACGAGAAGCTGCGAGCAGCTGGTCGGGCCGAGCAGTCCGAGCACGAGCACAGGTCGTCCGCGACGATCTGTGCCGAGGTCGTCGAGGCGGGCAAGGAAAGGCGACGACGCCCGAGCGAGCGCGTCGATCTCGGTGTCGATGCTCGCGAGCGGTGTCTCCTCTCGAAAGACCTTCACAGCCGCCGTTCGGCCGGATTCCACCTCAGCGTCGGATCTGCCGAGGTAGACGTCGGCGCGGCGGCCCGAACCGAGCCGACGCACCAGCTTGAACCCCGCCACCGTTTCCATGCTCCGATGATCGCGCGGGCTGCGGGCTGGCGGTGCGGTCATCTCGATCAGTGGATCGCGCCCGACGGGATCGGCCTGGTGAGGAGCACTGCACCCCGAGCGGCGTCGTGCGGGCGCGTATCCTGGATGCATGGCACGCGAGAAGACACCGAAGGCCCCAAAAGCACCGAAGGAGCCGGGCCGCCTGAAGCAGATGTACCAGGTCTACAAGATGACCAGGCGCTACGACCCCAGGGTGGTCTGGTATCTGCTGCTGGCCTTCATCATTCCCGTGGCCGTCTCGATCCTCCTCGCCCTGTTGCTGTCGGGCGGCAACGTCGTGGGCATGATCCTGTACATCGTCGCCGGTGTGCTCGCGGGGCTGCTCGCCTTCCTGCTGGTGCTCGGTCGGCGCGCCGAGCGAGCAGCGTACGGGCAGATCGAGGGCCAGCCGGGCGCGGTCGGCGCAGTGCTGAAGAGCTCGCTGCGGCGAGGGTGGATCGCGAGCGAGATGCCGGTGAACGTCAGCCCGAAGACTCAGGATGCCGTCTACCGAGCGGTCGGGCGAGGCGGTGTGGTGCTCATCGGCGAGGGGCCGAGCTCTCGCACGACGCGGATGATCGACGATGAACGCCGCAAGGTGACGAGGATCCTGCCGAACGTGCCGGTGAACGTCATCCATGTCGGGCCGGATGCCGACGCGGTCCCACTGCACCGTGTGCCCCGCGCTCTCGGCCGGTTCAAGGGTGCGCTGAACAAGGCCGAAGTGCTCGCGGTCAACAACCGGATGAGCTCCCTCGGCAAGAACGGTCTCCCGATACCCAAGGGGATCGACCCGATGCGCGCGCGCGCGGGTCGGCCACGCTAGCGGCGCACGAGCAGAGTCCCGGAGAGCCGGTCGTGCAGGCCGCGCTGATCGGCGTCGAAGATGACGGCCGGGATCACCAGCGTCAGTAGCAGGGCGCGCGTGACCGGTCGTAGCAGCCCGACCCATCGGCCATTCATCGTCACGACGCGCATGCCGAGCATCAGGTGGCCTAGCCCGCCGGCAGCGAATGCGACGAACACCACCTGCATCACCGCGAAGATCGCACTGGTGACGAACCCGTTGGTCGAGCCGTCGGGCATCCGGAAGAACGCGTACGACAGGCCGGAGGCGATCGCCCAGTCGATGAACAGCGCCGCTATTCGCCGGCCGACGCGTGCGATGGAGCGCGGGCCGGCCGCTGGCAGGCCGAGTCGCCGCCCCGGCCAGTCATCCTGCCCGTTCGATGGAACAGGCGGGGACGATGAGGCGGGAGGCACGGGAGAAGTGTACGAGCCGCCCATGGGCGCTCCACGTGTGAGCCCGCGTCAGTTGTAGGCCCGTGTCGGGGCGTAACCTGCCCGAAACAATGGGGACACCACGGGGAAATCGCTCGCCCGTACCCTCCTAGAGGCTGCGCCCCGCAGTCGTTCCATCCATGCTCATTGGAGTCCCATGTTCAGTGATTCTTCCGAGGTGCTCAAGTTCATCAAG
>CAXTLO010000314.1:685-2284 GCA_964244965.1 uncultured Marisediminicola sp. | reverse complement strand
GTGCAGGGCGGTGTATGTGAAGGGCACTGCTGTGAAGGGCGCGGCGGTGACGGGCGCGCCGACCTCCGACCCGGGTCCGAGGCTCGCAGTGCGGCTGACGTATTCGTCGACCACCGACTCGTCCGCCGTCTCGTATGCGGAGGAACGGGGAAGGGTCGCCACCGACGGAGCATCCGCGACCGCGTGGATCGCGGCGGCGATCTGGGCGTCGATGGGCGAGTTGATCTGCGCGCCGTCGCCCTCACCGCCGACGTACACCTTGTACCCGTTGTCGGCGGCCGGATTGTGACTCGCGGTGACCATGACGCCGGCCCCGACCCCGAGATGCCGCACTGCGAACGCGAGCACGGGTGTCGGCAGCATCCTCGGCAGCAGGATCGCGCGCACACCGGCGCCTGCCATGATCTCGGCGGTGTCTGTGGCGAACACGTGCGAGTTGACGCGGCCGTCGTAGCCGATCACGACGCTGTGCTGGCCGCGCTGCTCGAGGAGCCAGGCGGCCAGCCCCGCGGCGGCCTGAGTAACCAGCACGCGGTTCATCCGATTCGGACCCGCGCCGATCTCACCCCGCAACCCGGCCGTACCGAATTCGAGTCTGGCGGCGAATCGGTCCCGGAGTCCTGCGAGCGCGTCATCCGCCCCTCCGCTGGCCGCATCGATCAGCGTCTCGAGTTCCGCGCGGGTGTCTGGGTCGGGGTCCTGCGCGTGCCAGGCACGCGCGGCATCGAGCAGGTCGTCGTCATCCATCCTCGGTGCGCTGTGCGCCAGCGACACGCCGTCCGCGCTCACAGTCGAGCCACGATCTTCGCCAGCAGTGCGCTGATCGCCGGTTCGGCCGCGCGTCCGGCGTCGAGCACTTCGGCGTGGCTGAGCGGAGTGGACTGGATTCCGGCGGCGAGATTCGTGATGAGGGACATCCCGAGCACCTCCATCCCGGACTGGCGAGCCGCGATCGCCTCGAGCGCGGTGGACATGCCGACGATGTGGCCGCCGATCGCTCTTGCCATCTGCACCTCGGCGGGCGTCTCGTAGTGCGGGCCGCGGAATTGCGTGTAGACCCCTTCGTCGAGCGACGGGTCGACCTCCCTCGCGAGCGCGCGGAGGCGGGCGGAGTAGAGATCGGTGAGGTCGATGAACGTCGCGCCCTCGAGAGGCGAGTCGGCCGTCAGGTTGATGTGGTCGCTGATCAGCACCGGCGTGCCGGGCTTCCAGTGCGGTTTGATCCCGCCGGCGCCGTTGGTGAGGATCATCGTCGTCGCACCGGCCGCGGCCGCCGTGCGCACGCTGTGCACCACCCGCCGCACGCCGTGGCCCTCGTAGTAGTGGGTGCGGGCGCCGATGACGAGCGCGCGCTTGCCGCCCGGAAGCAACACCGACCGCAGCGACCCCACGTGCCCGGTGAGCGCCGGTCGACTGAACCCGGTCACCTCGTCGGCCGGGATCTCCGCGGTGGTCTCGCCGATGAGGTCGGCCGCCCTCGCCCACCCGGAGCCGAGCGTCAACGCGATGTCGTGATGGTCGACGCCCGTGCGCGCGGCGATGTCGGCGGCCGCGGCCACCGCGGTCTCGAACGGATCGGCGCGGGGGTCGTCCAGGGCG
>CAXTLO010000314.1:0-675 GCA_964244965.1 uncultured Marisediminicola sp. | reverse complement strand
CCGGCCTTGGCACCCAGCACGTAGCCACCGCCGACGCCTCGCTTGGAGCGCACGAGGCCGGCCCCCTTGAGCGCAGGGAGGATCTGCTCGCGGTAGGGCTGGGGGAGGCCGGTGCGCTCGGCGATGTCGGCGGCAGCGGCCGCTGCGATCTCGAACGGGTCGGCGGTCGGATCGTCCAGGGCGTTGGCAGGCGTCGTCGGCATGCGCTCCACCCTATTGAAGTCACCGGCCGGATCGATCATCGTCGCGCGCTCGCGAGGGGCGCAGCCGGGCATTCATGCGGCTATGTGCGAGAGAATGGATCAATGGCCTATGAGTTCGAGCGGAAGCAGCGCATCGCGATCATCGGGGGCGGCCCCGGCGGATACGAGGCCGCACTCGCGGGTGCCCAGCTCGGTGCGGATGTGACCCTCGTCGAGCGGGTCGGCGTCGGCGGATCCGCGGTGCTCACCGACGTCGTGCCGTCGAAGACGCTCATCGCGACCGCGGAGGCCGCGTCATCCATCGGCGAAGCTGCCGACCTCGGCGTGCAGTTCTTCACCCGCGGCGAGACGGGTCGTCCGGTGCGACCGGATGTCGCCGTGAATCTCTCCGCGGTCAATACCCGGCTGCTGCGCCTGGCGCGGCAGCAGTCCGAGGACATGAAGTCGCAGCTGATCAAGGCCGGCGTGCGCA
>CAXTLO010000313.1:0-2289 GCA_964244965.1 uncultured Marisediminicola sp. | reverse complement strand
ATCCGGTGGCACCTCCGGTGACGACGACGGTTCGACCTTCGAAGCGATTGATCATGACGGTTGCCTTTCTCGTGCGTTAGGTGGGACGACGTGCGGATGCGGTCTCATCACGGGGTCATGACGATGCGGCCGCGGAGCCCACCGGCGGCGAGCGCTTCGTGCGCCTCCGGGATGTTCTCGAGCGGGAAGGTCTTCGCGACCCGCAGGCTGATCAGACCGGTGCTCGCGTATGCCGCCAGCTTGGCGAGTCGCTCGGCGTCGGTGTACCAGGCGAGGTTGGTCATCCGCACCTGGCGGCGGGCCTGGGGTGCGCTGTTGAGCAGTGACACGAAGGCTCCGCCGTGTCGCACGGCGTCCGAGGTTCCCGCTGCCAGGTTCGCGGCATCGATCGCGCCGTCGACGCCACCGGGGACCGCTCGACGTGCGCTGGTCACGAGGTCGTCGTCACGTGAGATGAACACCTCCGTGCCCGCTGCGCGGAGCAGTTCCGCGTCGGCCCGTGCTGCCTGGGCGACGACCCGAAGCCCCCGGAGCCGGGCCAATTCGACGGCGAAGAATCCAACTCCGCCGGCGGCACCCGAGACGAGCAGCCACTGGCCGGGCACCAGGTCGAGGGCGTCCAGTGCTTGGTCGGCGGTCGTCGCATTCAAGCCGATCGTCGCGGCCTGCACGAGGTCTCGTCCGACCGGCGCCGGAGCAAGCTCCCACGTTGCGAGCACGACGTACTCGGCCTGAGGTCCGAGCGGTAGATCGAGGCGCTCCTGCGTGCCGATGACCGAGTCACCCACGGCGAAGACGGTGACACCCTCGCCAATCGCGGCCACGGTACCCGCGACATCCGCACCGAGACCGAACTGATCGTGGGCCGTGGTGGCGCCGTACTCCACGTTGAGGCCTATGCGCACCATGACGTCGGCGAAGTTCACGGTGGCGCCGACCACCTTGACCAGGACCTCCCCGGGGCCGGGATCGGGGGTCGGCACGTCGATGACGCGGATCACCTCGGGGCCGCCGAATGCCGTGATTACCGCTGCGCGCATGTGTTTCGCCTTTTCTCTCGGGCACCCTGGTACGGGGCCAGATGATCCACGATGCGCCGCCGTCGAACAGCGAGATAGGCCCGGCTGTACCTGGTTCCGGCGAGACCACCTGCACCGTCGGCGCGCGGGGTAGCGTCGACGAGATGGAGACCACGATCGGCGAGTTCCTGCGTTCGCGACGGGACCGCATCACGCCAGGAGAGGTGGGCCTGCCTCGCGGTTCTACCGGGCGCCGAGTCCCCGGGCTGAGGCGGGAGGAAGTGGCGCTCCTCGCCGGCGTCAGCCCGGACTACTACATCCGCCTGGAACAGGGTCGGACCGCCCACGTGTCCGATCAGGTACTCGACGCGGTCGCCAACGCCCTGTCGTTCTCCGACGTCGAGACCGAGCATCTGCGCAACCTGGCCCGGCCGAAGCACGGGGACGTGGGGTCGCGCGCAGCAGCACGGATGCCCGCGCCGGCACGGGACGAGCCCCTGGCCCGGCTGCTTGCGACCATGACGAGCGCGCCAGCCCTGCTGCTCGACGGGTATCTGAACATCGTGGCGTCGAACGTCGCCGCGGAGGCCGTCTTGGGGATCAGCCGCATGGCGCAGCCTCCCAATTCAGCTCGGCATCTCTTCCTTCATCCAGAATCCGCCGCCCTCTACCGCAACTGGGCGGAGATCGCAGCCGAAACCGTCGCGCAGCTGCGGCTGTCGACCGGGCGAAGGCCCGACGATGCCCGACTGACATCCTTGATCGGCGAACTCGCCATCCGCAGTGACCCGTTTCGGCAGATGTGGGCGAGAGGCGACGTGCGGGAGAAGCGGATCGGCGCCGTGCACCTGATGCATCCGGTCGTCGGCGCCATGGAATTCGACTATCAGTTCCTGACGGTGCCGGCGCACCCCGATCGCTCGATGATCACCTACCTCGCCGAGGTCGGCTCACCCACGGCCGAAGCCCTCGGCGTGCTACTCAGCTGGGTCGCAGTCGAACCTGACGTACCGCTCTCGGCTTCGCCGGCCGAATAGGTTCAGCGGCTCGCCGGCGCCGAAGACTCAGCGACACCGGGCGATCCCCCCGGCCGCGCTTTTTCGTGTCGCTTACCTGTGCGAATCCGGCCCGCTGGTTAAGGTGAAGGCGGCGTCGAAATGCGCCGTTGCGATTCCACGGGTGTACCGATTCTGTGGGGCTAGATGAACTCGATGAGGTGGCTCCGACCGGCGTCGATCCGGTGACCTTTCGATTTTCAGTCGAACGCTCT
>CAXTLO010000312.1:0-2343 GCA_964244965.1 uncultured Marisediminicola sp. | reverse complement strand
ACGGACTGGAACGGGATGCGTCCCAGTTCCACCACCTCCCGCACCGTGAGGCCGAGCTCCGTGGCGGCGTCCTGCTCGACGAGCGCGATCAGACGCGCTCTCGTGCGACGCGGAAGCCGGTGCACGTCGGTGCCGCCGGAGCGGACGACGCCGTCCGTCGGCCGTTCCACGGCCGCGAGCACCCGGAGCAGCGTCGATTTACCCGCGCCGTTGGGCCCAATCAGGGCGGTGAACGCTCCCGCCGGCGCTGTGCAGTCCACATCGTCGATGATGAGCGAGCCGCCAGCGCGGATGACGACCCGATCGGCCTCCAGCGATCCCGCGCCGGGGTCCGTGCTCATGCTCATGCTCCACTCCGGCGTCGAGCCAGCAACAGGGCGAAAGCGGGGGCGCCGATGATCGCGGTGACGATGCCGACCGGCAGTTCCCGCGGCTCGAACAGCGATCGGGCGAGGGTGTCGGCCCAGATCAAGAACACTGCCCCCACGAGGGCCACGAGAGGCAGGAGCACCCGATGCCGCGGACCGACCAGCAGCCGCACCGCGTGCGGGAGGATGAGTCCGACGAAGCCGATCGCCCCGCTGACCGAGACCATCGCGCCGGTGAGCAGAGCCGTCGCGGCGAGCAGTCCCCACCGGACACCGGACACATTGATCCCCAGCGCCGACGCGGTCGTGTCCCCGAAGGCGAACGCATCCAGGGTTCGCCCCGCGAGCATGATCGGGACACCGGCCACGACGATGGCGGTGAGGACGATCGCCACTGCCGGCCAACGCGCGCCCGCGAGCGAACCGAGTAGCCAGCCGAGGATCTCGCGATAGGAGTCGCCGGTCACCGTCCAGAAGATGACGAGACTCGTGATCGCGGAGGCGAGCGACGACACCGCGAGGCCTGCGAGCACGGTGCGGGTCGGAGTGATGCGGCCGAGGGCGCTGGCCAGCAGAAGTGTCGCTACCAGGGCGATCATCGATCCCGCGAACGCCGCGACGGGGAGGAGTACGGCGACGCCGAGCAGCAGAACCGCGACCGCACCGAGCGACGCCCCCGACGACAGGCCGAGGAGGTACGGATCAGCGAGGGGGTTGCGGGTCAGTGCCTGCATCACGGCTCCGCTGACCGCGAGCCCGGCACCGACGGCGGCGGCGGTGAGGACCCGCGGCATCCGCAACTCCCACACGATGCCGTCGCGGAGCGGTGACAACGGGGTGTCGCCCACGCCGAGATGGTGGGCGACCGACGTCCAGACCTCGACCGGCGTAATGTCCGCTGGTCCGATCGTGATCGCGAGTGTGACGGATACGGCGAGCAGGCCGGTCAGCAGCAGGCCCCAGCCGAGCGGGGCGATGCGCCTCCGCCGCGAAGTCGCGATGGCGCGGGCCCGGCGGACATCGAGTCGTGTCATCCGCAGTCCTAGGGCAGATCGAGCAGGGTCAGCTGTGCTGAGAGGTCGGATGCCGCGGCCGCGGTGCGCACGCCGGCCTCGCTCGCGGCGAAGGGCACGATGAGGTAACGCCCGCCGGTCACCGCGGACAGTCCCGCCGTCGCAGGGTCGTTCTCGAGCCGAGCGATCTTCGACGCGGCGGTGTTCCAGGCGGCGTCGACGAGCACGATCACGTCGGGGTCCGCGTCCACGACGGACTCCCAGTTGTACGGCGCCCAGGAGTCGTCGATTCCCGCGGCGACGTTCGTCAGCCCCACCGTCTCCATGATGAGCTGCGGAGCTCCGATGCCCGCCCCGACGTAGGGGGTGTCCGTGCCGGATGAGTACCAGAGCGCGGTCGGGCTGCCCCCCACAGGTGCGATCGATGCAACCTCCGCGCGCTGCTGAGCGATGAGCTCGCTCGCGTCGGTGCGGAACACTGCCGCGATCTCTTCGATTTCGGAGAACACGTCGTCGAAGGTCAGTTTCTCGGGGCGATAGCCCGGTTCTTTGCAGGCCGATGGAGCCACGTAGGTGGCGATGCCGAGCGCCTGCAGATCGGCTCGCACTCCCGCTCCGTCCGCGGAGAGGTTCGACTCCCAACCGGCGTAGACGAGGTCGGGTTCGAGCTCGAGGACGGCTTCCTGCGACGGCACCTGCTCGGACACAGAGGTGAGGCCAGTAGCGTCATCCGCCCACTCCTCGGGCACCGGTCCGTCCTGGAACGCGGTTCCCACGATGCGATCGCCGAGCCCCAGGGCCAGTAACAGCTCGGTCGTCGAGGACTTGATCGTGAGCACGCGCTCCGGCGCGGAGTCGAACGCGACCGATGTACCGCAGTTATCGAGCTGCACGGATGACGCAGGCCCGACCTCGGCCGCACCGGACGTGGTGGTGCATCCTGCGAGCCCGGCCAGGGCGAG
>CAXTLO010000311.1:251-2369 GCA_964244965.1 uncultured Marisediminicola sp. | reverse complement strand
CGCACATCCGCCCTGCTACGGAGATCCACAACTCCCCCGTAAGGCGGACCTCGCCCTGCAGAAATAGGAGTCGATACCGACATCACGACCGCCGGAGCCGAACGTCTCTAGGGCACGGGTCCAGGGTGAGGAAGGCCTTTGACAGAACTTCGTTCTCATTTGAGGATCGTTCCAGGACGAACGAGAACTTCGCACCACCAGTCGGACCGCTACGGACGTCCAGCCAGTTCAGGACCGAGGAGCAACCATGGCTCACGCACGGTACAGCCCCGATGTCGAGCATCAGCTCCCCGACGAGGAGAAGCTGCTCAGCGAGCTCGAGCAACTGATGGTCGACCTCGCGAAACAAGTGCGTGGCAAGCGCGGACACGCGTTCCATGGCACACATGGGAAGCTGACAGGACTGCTCACCGGTAGCTTCGAGGTGCTTGCAGATCTCCCGCCCGAACTCGCGCAGGGGATGTTCGCGGCGCCGAACCGCTACGACGCGGTTGTGCGCCTGGCGCCGGGAGCGCCTGAGCCGATCACCGATAACGCCTCCGGCCAGCGAGGGTTCTCCATCAAAGTCCTCGGCCTGGACGGTGCTCGAGTCCCCGGCTTCGACGAGCAGCACACTCAGGACTGGGTACTGGGCCTAGACCCGGCTTTCACGGCGAAGGACGCCCGCGCGTTTAAAAGCGTGTTCCAGGCCACCGGAGCCCAATCGCCGCACCTGCCAGAGCCGGCGATCCGCGCGCTGTCTCGAACGGCCCGCGTCATAGAAGCCGGCCTCGAACTGGTGGGAGGCGAATCGTCGAACCTGAAGTTCTTCGGGCGCGCACCGGCGCACCCGCTGGCGGAGACGTTCTTCACTCAAGCGCCGGTCCGGTACGGGGAGTACATCGCAAAACTCGCGGTGTCCCCCTCGCCCGAGACGCTTCAGCAAATCGAACAAGCACCGCCGCTCACGTCCGGCGATGACGCATTCCGCGAAGCTGCTGCAGCCTTCCTCGCCGAACACTCAGCAGTGTTCGAGGTGCGTGTCCAGCTCTGCACCGACATCGATTCGATGCCGGTGGAAGATGCCTCCGCGATCTGGTCGGAGGAGGAAAGTCCCTACCGGCTCGTGGCGCGACTCACCCTGCCACCCCAGCGACCATGGACTGAGGCGCGAGCAGCATACGACGACCGCCTCGCTTTCAATCCCGGCCACGCCCTGGTCGATCATCAACCGCTCGGATCCATCATGCGCGCGCGCACGCGGGCGTACCTCGCAGTGCAGCGCTACCGGGAGAGCGAGAACGATCTCGAGCCGGTCGAACCGGCTACCTGCGCCGACATCCCGACCTAGTGACCCGTTCGCTCGGACGGGATCTCACCCGTTTCGACCTTCCGGAGTCGAAAGCTGAACTGGTCATGCTCAAAGAGCGAATGAACAATGGTGCGCGAGGGGGGACTTGAACCCCCATGCCCTCTCGGGCACACGGACCTGAACCGTGCGCGTCTGCCAATTTCGCCACTCGCGCAGACTCAGCGACATTAGCACAGCGCTGCATCCCGCCGACCGCGCCGGGTTCCGCCCCACGCGAGCCGCCGCATACGCGATCCGTGGTTTTTGCCACCTTCGCGAGTGGTGCGCCACCCACGAAACGGGCGAACTCCCCCGAAGCGCAGATCCCACCGCAGGGCGCCGGCGAGCGCCGATGTCCGGGGCTGTCGCACCCCGTGCGGATAACATACGAGGGCGACGACCGGAACGGGGATGCTGTGGGTGTGTTGGACAACTTCGAGCGCGGGCTCGAGCGTGTCGTCAACGGCGCCTTCGCGAAGACCTTCCGGAGCGGACTCGCTCCGATCGAGATCACCAGTGCGCTGCGCCAGGAACTCGACACGAAGGCGGCCGTCGTCAGCCGCGACCGCATCCTGGTCCCCAACAGATTCGTGGTGCGTCTCGGCCGCACGGATCACCAGAAGATGGCCGCGATGGGCCCGACGCTCACCGACGAGCTGACGCAGCTGGTGCAGACGCACGCCACCGCCCAGGGCTACCAGTTCGCCGGGGGCATCGACATCCGTCTCACCGAGGACCGTCGCTGAGCGAGGGCATCATCCGGGTCGAGTCGCAGAACGTGCAGGGTC
>CAXTLO010000311.1:0-241 GCA_964244965.1 uncultured Marisediminicola sp. | reverse complement strand
GCGCGCTGCGCGCCCCTTCGCCCGTTGCGCGCATGGTGCACCACCCGCGAATCGGGCAATCCGCAGCGGTAATAGGGGCCGCCCGACAGCGCCCGCGAGCGCCGATGTCCGGGGCTGTCGCAACGCGTGCGGATAACATACGAGGGCGACGACCGGAACGAGGATGCTGTGGGTGTGTTGGACAATTTCGAGCGCGGGCTCGAGCGTGTCGTCAACGGCGCCTTCGCGAAGACCTTCCGGA
>CAXTLO010000310.1:0-2370 GCA_964244965.1 uncultured Marisediminicola sp. | reverse complement strand
GAGCCGCTGACATGTCCAAGCTCATCCTCACCCACGAGGTCACCGGCCTCGGCGCTCCCGGAGACGTCGTCGACGTCAAGACCGGATACGGGCGCAACTACCTCATCCCCCAGGGCTTCGCGGTGCCGTGGAGCCGTGGCGGCGAGAAGCAGATCGAGCAGATCAAAGCTGCTCGCTCGGCTCGCGAGCACGCCACCATCGAAGAGGCGAAAGACCTGAAGGCACGCCTCGAGGCCACATCGGTGACGCTCACCGTCAAGGCAGGCGAGGGCGGCAGGCTCTTCGGTTCGGTGAGACCGACGGATGTCGCCGACGCCGTCGCAGCACAGGGCCTCGGAACCGTCGACAAGCGCAAGATCGAGATCACGTCGGCGATCAAGTCGACCGGTGACCACGAGGCCACCATCCGCCTGCGCGATGACCTCGTCGCCACCATCTCGCTCCAGGTGGTCGCTGTCAAGTAGCAGTTCCCGCGGTGCCGACGGCACGGTCGACCTCCGGGTCGGCCGTGCCGTTCGCCGTGTACGGCCCATCCGCTTGTCAAGAGATTTATGCACAGTCCGGCGTGTCGTCGAGAAGTCTCAACTCGAACTCTAAACAAGTTTCTACACACACCCCTGCTCGCGGGAAACCCCTGGTCAGGCACTACTCAGGAGTCGATATGCGCTACTTCTCCACAGCTGATTCCACAGCTTCCCCACATCGTTCGCGGCGTTTCCCGCAGAGAATCCACAGTGCTGTCCACAGGGTGTGTTGAGCCGGGTTCCGGCGGTCCCTACTGTGTGACAGCGCTCGAGTCCACCCCCTCTGCGGAAGCGGAGGACGCCGATGTCCGAGGGTCCGAGTACAACACCGTGAAGAGGGAGGTGCGTCATGTCCATCGCACATCTGGGGCTCGCGGGACCCGCGGGAGGCGCCGACACCCGCAGCGCGGAGCAGCGACAGAACGAGCGCACGCCGCCGCACGATCTGCTCGCCGAGCAGAGCGCGATCGGCGGCATGCTGCTGAGTAAAGACGCGGTCGCCGACGTGATCGAGGCCGTCCGCGCCATCGATTTCTACATGCCGCGGCACGAGTTGATCTTCGACGCGATCCTCACCCTGTACTCCCACGGCGAGCCGACCGACGTCATCACGGTCACCGACGAACTGACGAAGACCGGCGAGCTCACCCGAGCCGGCGGAGCCGACTACCTGCACACGCTCACCGGCCTGGTTCCTACCGCCGCCAACGCCGGGTACTACGCGTCGATCGTGGCGGAGAAGGCCGTTCTGCGTCGGCTCGTCGAGGCGGGCACCCGGATCGTGCAGATGGGCTACGCGAGCGAGGGCGAGGTCGTCGATCTCGTCAACAACGCCCAGGCGGAGATCTACGGTGTCACCGGGGGCGTGGAGGCGGAGGACTTCATCCCGCTCACCATGGCGGTCGAGACGGCGATCGACGAGATCGAGGCGGCCAAGGGTCGCGATGGGTCGATGACGGGAGTGCCGACCGGCTTCGCCGAACTCGACGAGCTCACCAACGGGCTCCACGGTGGGCAGCTCATCATCATCGCCGCCCGTCCGGCGCTCGGTAAGTCGACGCTCGCGCTCGACTTCGCCCGCGCGGCGTCGATCAAGTACGACATGCCCTCGATCTTCTTCTCACTCGAGATGGGCCGCAGCGAGATCGCGATGCGACTGCTGAGCGCCGAGGCATCCGTCCCCCTGCAGAACATGCGCAAGGGCACCGTCGACGCTCGCGACTGGACCACCATCGCCGCAACGCGCGGCCGCATCAACGACGCGCCCCTCTACATCGACGACAGCCCCAACATGACGCTCGTCGAGATCCGCGCGAAGTGCCGCCGACTCAAGCAGAAGGTCGGCCTGAAGCTCGTCATCATCGACTACCTGCAGCTGATGACGTCCGGGAAGCGCGTCGAGTCCCGGCAGCAGGAGGTCAGCGAGTTCTCGCGGGCGCTCAAGCTGCTCGCGAAGGAACTGCAGGTTCCGGTCATCGCGTTGTCGCAGCTCAACCGAGGGCCTGAGCAACGCGCCGACAAGATGCCCGCCCTGTCCGATCTCCGCGAGTCCGGCTCGCTCGAGCAGGACGCCGACATGGTCGTGCTCCTGCACCGCGAGAGCGCGTACGAGAAGGAGAATCCGCGCGCGGGTGAAGCCGACCTGATCGTCGCGAAGCACCGCAACGGACCGACCCGCACGGTGACCGTCGCGTTCCAAGGTCACTTCTCGCGCTTCATGGACATGCATATCGACCGCTGAGCGCTCGCTCACGCCGGCGCTGCGTCCGTCCACCCGACCGCTCAGGCGGGCGAGGGTAAACTCGGGCGGTCCGCAGGCGTAGGGAAGAGGTGAGCGTGTCCGTCC
>CAXTLO010000309.1:0-2372 GCA_964244965.1 uncultured Marisediminicola sp. | reverse complement strand
GTATGTCGAATGGGACTGTCACGTAAGCGCGGAAAAGAGCTGAAGAAGCTGCGGAGCTCCGCGAACGAGCTGTGGGACGAACAGCGTGAGGTGATCGATCGCGCAGGTCACGTGCTGCGGGAGGCGGGCCGGCAACTCGGTAACGTCTCGAAGGAAGAGGTCGTGCCCCGCGTGCGCGACGTCGGCGGGCAGGTCGTTCCGGCCGTCACCGCCAGCTACCTCGCGACCCGCGCTGTCGTTGGCGGCGCGAGGAACAAGGTCGTGCGCGAGGTCTTCCCCGGAGTATCGGCGTCGGTCGCTGCGGCGCTCGCGACCCTCGAGGCGTCGAAGGATCCCCGGGTGCGCGAGGTCGTCAATCAGGTGCAACGCACCGGTTCTCTTGTGGGCAAGAACGCCGGTCGTGCCTTCACGGAAGCGTCCAAGCGGGCCTCCTCCGCCTACACCACAGTCGGAACGAGGGTCGGACTGGTGAAGCCACCGAAGAAGTCTGGTCTCGGATTCGGCGGATGGTCGCTTCTCACGCTCGGCGTCGTCGTTGTCGCCGGTATCGCGTACGCCGCCTGGCAGACTCTGCGTGCCGACGACGAGCTGTGGGTCCTCGACGAGACCGACGACATCGACAAGCCGCAGTAGCAGTCGGACCGATTCAAGCGCCGCCCGTCATCGACGAGGCGGCGCTTTGGTTTTCGGTGGAGCCTAGGGGAATCGAACCCCTGACCTCCTGCTTGCAAAGCAGGCGCTCTACCAATTGAGCTAAGGCCCCCGAGGTGATGCTGCGGAGGTGATGCTGCGGCCGGGATGTTGGTGGGGCTACCAGGACTTGAACCTGGGACCTCTTCGTTATCAGCGAAGCGCTCTAACCGCCTGAGCTATAGCCCCCGAAGGGCAGATACGAGAGTATCGCACCGGCTGTCGATCGTTAAATCAGAACCCATCCCGGTACCCGTCGGGCCCTACTGACCCGACGGGAAGAGTCAGGTGTTCTTGAAGCCGACCAGCAGACCGCCGGTGATGCGGGCAGCGAAGTTGTACAGCAGCGAGAAGATCGCGCCGAGCGCCGTACCGATGACGACGTTGAGCACCGCGACGATGACCGCGAACAGGGCGACCTGCGTCAGCGAGAACTGATCGGTGATGTCGAACGGACTGCCGATGATCTCGCTCGCGAACTGGTTGATCCGAGTGAAGGTGTCCGTGCTGTTGAGCACCACCCAGATTCCGACGGCCAGCACCACCTGCACGATACCGAGGCAGATCGACAGCAGGAACGACAGCTTGACCACCGACCAGAAGTCGAGATACACCAGACGCAGCCGCACCTGCTTACTGCTGACCTTTCGCGGAGCCTTGCGTTGGAGCTTCTCGGCGACGCTCGTCATCTAATGATCAGTCCTTCCCAGCCGGAACATCATCCGGCGGCACGTCCCCCGCGGGGCCGGCCACCTCTGTCTGCGCACCCTCACCATCGCCGATCACGACGGTGTCGGCGTTGCTTACATCCAGGTTGCGTTCGCTGTTCTTCGCGACTTCGATGATGCGGTCCTCGTCTGCGAACCGAGCGAAAACCACGCCCATCGTGTCACGACCCTTGGCCGGGACCTCAGCGACAGACGAGCGTACCACCTTGCCGCTGGCGAGCACGACGAGCACCTCGTCGTCTTCGCCGACGATGAGAGCACCGGCGAGGTCGCCTCGGTTGTCGGCGAGCTTGGCCACCTTGATGCCGAGACCACCGCGGTTCTGCAGGCGGTATTGGTCGACGCTGGTGCGCTTCGCATAGCCGCCCTCGGTCACAATGAACACGAAGGAGCGGGATGCGGCACCGTCGACATCCGTCACGGCGGAGGGGACCACGGACGCGTCGAGGAGAGTGTCATCGTCGCGGAAGTGCATGCCGATGACGCCCGACGTCGACCGGCCCATCGGCCGAAGCGCTTCGTTGGTGGCCCGGAAGCGGATCGACATCCCCTTGCGGGACACCAGCAGCACATCGGAGTCCTCATTCACGAGCATCGCCGAGACCAGTTCGTCATCGTCGCGCAGATTGATGGCGATGATTCCCCCCGTGCGATTGGTGTCGTACTCGGTCAGCGCCGTCTTCTTGACCAGGCCCCGGCGGGTGGCGAGCGCCAGGTAGCGGGCGACACCGTAGTCCCGGATGTCGAGCACCTGCGCGATCTCCTCGTCGGGCTGCATGGCGAGCAGGTTCGCCGCATGCTGACCCTTCGCATCGCGACCGGCCTCTTGGAGCTCGTAGGCCTTCGCGCGATAGACGCGCCCCTTGTTGCTGAAAAACAGCAGCCAGTGATGAGTGGTAGTGACGAAGAAGTGCTCGACGACGTCATCCGCCCGCAGCTGCGCACCGCGCACGC
>CAXTLO010000308.1:0-2391 GCA_964244965.1 uncultured Marisediminicola sp. | reverse complement strand
GGCTTACCGGGCACCGAACCGGGCCGCTCGTCGGATCACGACAGCGTCGGATGGCCAGTTCCGAGAGCACGACGAAGACGATCGCGGTCTGAGTTCGACACCCGCGGCCGATGCCACCACATCACCGGCGTTCCACGCCCGGATCAGGTGCCGCATCGGGCGGGAATCGGATCGGACCGACAGCAGATCGTGAGGATTAGCGGATCGGCTACGCCGACACCGCACGAGAGATTACCCGGATGACGAGCGCGGCTTGCCGCCCGGGGTGGGAGCACCAGTGATGGTGGACGACAACAACGGCAACGACGACACCCGAGATGACGCACAGGCCGGGAGGCAACCGCGGAAGCGGAAGAGCATCTTCTCTTCCCGGCGCGTCCGCGGACCGGTGATCATCGATCAGAGCGAGCCCGGAGAACGCCTCGGCCACGCCCGCGTCGATCCGGCAGGTGATGAGGGGGGCAGTGGTCCAGTCCCGAGTGCTGAGGTAGAGAGCGCACCGGTGGACAGCCCGCCAGTGACCGGTGGACTCGACGACGCTTCGCTCGACGCCGAAGCCGCCGCCGAGGTTCCGGAGAAGCCAACTCAGCCGGCCCTGCGGCCGACCACCTCGCTGATCTTCCAGGCGCCCGATCTGCCGGTGTACATCCCGCGCTCGTCATCGCGGAGTGGCGATCTCGACGACCGTGACGATCGCGATGAGCGAGACGAGAGCGACGAGCCGACAGTTCGTCGCCGCACGCGACGCCGTTCTGGCGAGGACAGCGGTTCAGGGCAGAACACCGGCCCCAACGAGGTCGTCAAGGTGCGCACACCGCGGCCGGCGCCGGAGCCGATCACCGAGCCGCAGCGCGTCAAGGGATCCACGCGGCTCGAAGCGAAGAAGCAGCGTCGCCGTGATGGACGGGACGCGGGACGTCGTCGCCCCGTCGTGACCGAGGCGGAGTTCCTCGCCCGCAGGGAGAGCGTCGACCGGGTCATGATCGTGCGCTCCAAGTTCGGTCGCATCCAGATCGGCGTGCTCGAAGACGGGGTGCTCGTCGAGCACTACGTCGCGAAGGCGCAGGACGCCAGCCTCATCGGCAACGTCTACCTCGGTCGGGTGCAGAACGTGCTGCCGAGCATGGAAGCCGCGTTCGTCGACATCGGACGCGGTCGTAATGCCGTCCTCTACTCCGGGGAGGTGGACTGGGAGGCCGCGGCCGAGAACTCCAGCGAGGGCAAGAGTCAGGCTCGCCGTATCGAGCTCGCCCTCAAGCCCGGTGACAAGGTCCTCGTGCAGGTCACGAAGGATCCGATCGGCCACAAAGGTGCTCGGCTCACCAGCCAGGTGTCCTTGCCCGGCCGCTACCTGGTCTACGTGCCCAACGGTTCGATGAACGGCATCAGCCGCAAGCTCCCCGACACCGAACGCGCGCGACTCAAGAAGCTCCTCAAGGAGGTGCTGCCCGAGAACGTCGGCGTGATCGTACGTACCGCCGCCGAGGGTGCGAGTGACGAGCAGCTGACCCTCGACGTGAATCGACTCACCGCTCAGTGGGCGCATATCAGCGAGACGATCGAGAATGTGCAGGCTCCGGCCATGCTGCACAGCGAGCCCGATCTGCTCGTGAAGATCGTGCGCGACGTCTTCAACGAGGACTTCCAGAAGCTCGTCATCGAGGGCGAGGACGCCGAGGCCACTATCTCGACCTACCTCTCGCAGGTCGCACCCGACCTCGTCGATCGCATCGAGAAGTACGACGGTGAGACCGACTCGTTCGACGAGTACCGCATCTCGGAGCAGATCGAGAAGGCGCTCGACCGTAAGGTCTGGCTGCCCTCGGGCGGCTCACTGGTCATCGACCGCACCGAGGCGATGACCGTGGTCGATGTCAACACGGGCAAATTCGTCGGCTCCGGCGGCAACCTCGAGGAGACCGTCACCAAGAACAATCTCGAGGCGGCCGAGGAGATCGTGCGACAGCTGCGCCTCCGCGACATCGGCGGGATCATCGTGGTCGATTTCATCGACATGGTCCTCGAGACCAACCGCGATCTGGTGCTGCGCCGGCTGGTCGAGTGCCTCAGTCGCGACCGCACGAAACATCAGGTGGCCGAAGTGACCTCGCTCGGCCTGGTGCAGATGACTCGCAAGAAGCTCGGACTGGGTCTGCTCGAGTCCTTTAGCGAGAACTGCGAGGTCTGCGCCGGTCGGGGAATCATCGTGCACCACGATCCGGTCACCAAGCACCGGCAGACGCCGCAGCCCGAGACCGGACGACGTTCACGTCGCGGCGCGGGCGGCAACGGCGGTCAGCAGGCTCAACAGGCCTCGCCGAAATCCGGCAACGGAACGCACGCGATCACCGACGACGTGCGCAACGCACTGGCGAAGATCGCCACGTCGAC
>CAXTLO010000307.1:0-2410 GCA_964244965.1 uncultured Marisediminicola sp. | reverse complement strand
GCACCTACAACTTCCCCGAGAACCGCATCGCCGACCACCGCACCGGGTACAAGGCGTATAACCTCGACGCCGTCATGGACGGTGCTCTCGAACCGGTGATCGAGTCCTGCATACTCGCCGACGAGGAGGCCCGCCTCGACGCTCTGGGGGACGAGGCGTGATCGCCCTGTCCGACATCCGCCGGAACGCCGTCGACCTCCTTACGCGGGCTCGCCTCCACTCGCCAGAGGTCGACGCCGACCTCATCGTCGGCCATGTGCTCGAGGTGACCCGTGGCCGACTGCACGCCATGGTCGTGACCGGCGCGGAGGCGACGGAGGCGCAGGTCACCGCGATCACCGATGCTCTCGAGCGCCGAGCCGCGCGGGAGCCGCTGCAGCACATCACGGGGGTGGCACCGTTCCGGTCTCTCGAGCTCGCTGTCGGCCCCGGGGTATTCGTCCCTCGCCCAGAGACCGAGTTCGTCGCCCAGTTCGCGATCGATGCGCTCATCGCGGCGGCGGCGCCGCATCCCATCGGCGTCGATCTCGGAACGGGGAGCGGCGCGATCGCCTTGGCCATGGCGACCGAGGCGCCGCACGCCGTCGTGCACGCGGTCGAGAATTCGCCCGAGGCGTTCATCTGGGCCGTGCGGAACTTCCGAGCCACCGGGGCGGACAACGCACACCTCGTCTTCGTCGACCTCGCGACTGCGCTGCCCGAACTCGACGGGACGGTCGACGTGGTGGTGACCAATCCGCCGTACATCCCGCTCGGCATGATCCCGCGTGATCCCGAGGTGCGGCGCTTCGACCCCGAGCACGCGCTCTATGGCGGCGTGGACGGCCTCGACGTGGTGCGTTCTGCCTCCGCGACCGCGCGTCGACTGTTGCGCTCCGGAGGAACCGTCGTACTCGAACACGGGGAGCAGCAGGGCGGCGCCATCTCCGGCCTGTTGCGGGCGAACGGGTGGCGGGCCGTCGACACTCATCGCGATCTCCTGGGCCGCGACCGCGCTACGACCGCGACCCGGTGACCGGCCCGTGAGCCGGACTAGCGCGAGCCGAACGCCTCGACCGCCTCCTGCATACGCGTCGACGACTCGAACAGGTGAGCGCTGATGCCGACGCCCGTTGCACCGGCGACGTTCTCGACGAGGTCGTCGGCGAAGAACGCGTCATCAGCGGCGACGCCGTAGCGCTCGAGCACGGCTTCGAACACCGCTGGTTCGGGCTTGCGTGCGCCGTAACGCGACGACGTGAACAGATGATCGCCGAAGATCGGGACGAGCTCGGGAGCGAGCGTCGGCAAGTGCCGTTCGGCGAGCGGACCGTTGTTGGTCAACAACGTGACCTGGCCCAATTCAGCGGCCCGGCGTGCGGCGGCGATCGACTCCGGCCAGGGGGTCATCGCGCCTCCACGGGCGGCGACCCAGTCATCCTCCGCGACGTCGATCCCGAGCGCCGCGGTGAACGCCGCGAGGTACTCGTCAGCGTCGGCGAACCGACCGGCTTCTGCAGCGAGCTCTCCATCGCTGTGCCACCACCTGCGACGCAGCTCGGCGAGCGGAAGGCCCGTCAGCGCGGTCAACGACGCCATGCGCGTTCGCCAGTCGTAGTCGTAGAGCACGTCGTCCATGTCGAATATGAAGAGCTTCACGATGTGCTCAGCCTAGGTGGGGTCGTCCTAGAGAGGCGCGCGGGCGGCGACGGCTACGATGGGGGCCGACATGGCCGAGATCTACGACTGCTCCGACAACGCCGGACTGCTCACCGGTACTCGGCTCGCCAGGACGGCGATCGAGCGCGGACAGCTGGTGGTGCTGCCGACGGACACGGTCTACGGCGTCGCCGCGAATGCGTTCAACCCCGAGGCGGTTCAGCGGCTGCTCGACGCCAAGGGGCGTGGCAGGGACGCGCCACCGCCGGTGCTCATCGCCGACCTCACGAGCTTCGAAGCGCTCGCAGAGCAGATCCCGGCCGAGGCGCATGCTCTCGCCGCCGCGTTCTGGCCGGGCGGCCTCACGATCATCCTCCCTGCCCGGAACTCACTCAGCTGGGATCTCGGCGAGACCGGGGGCACGGTCGCTCTGCGGATGCCGGCGAACACCGTCACCCGTGAACTCCTCAGGGAGACCGGGCCGCTGGCCGTCTCGTCGGCGAATCTCTCCGGGCAGCCAGCCGCGATGACCGCCGCCGAGGCCCACCGGATGCTCGGCGACTCTGTCGCCGTCTACCTCGACGCGGGGGAGAGCGGGCGGGAATACGACGCTGCCGCCGGGACCGGCTCGACAATCGTCGACGCCACCGGCATGCTCAAGCCCGGCGGGAAGGTGAAGGTCGTCCGGGAGGGGGTGATCCCCGCCGAGCGGGTGCTCGAGGTCGTCGCCGCAGCCCGGCCCGCACCCGACCAGACACCCGGGCCCGACCAG
>CAXTLO010000306.1:0-2422 GCA_964244965.1 uncultured Marisediminicola sp. | reverse complement strand
CGACCGCGGCGTCCGACAGCGCCCGATCACCCCACCAGGGACGGATATTGGCAGATCATTACGAGACGCTCGGCGTCTCCCGCGAGGCATCCACCGACGAGATCAAGAAGGCCTACCGCCGGCTGGCTCGTGAACTGCACCCTGACGTGAACCCCGGAGCCGACGCGTCCGAGCGCTTCAAGTCGGTGACTCACGCCTACGACGTGCTGTCCGACTCCCAGCAGCGGCAGCAGTACGACCTCGGGCCGCAGGCCGGGTTCGGCGGGGGCCAGAACTTCGGCGGCTTCGGTGACATCTTCGACACGTTCTTCGGCGGCGCGTCGGGTGGGCGATCCGGCCCCCGCAGTCGACGCGAGCGTGGACAGGACGCGCTCGTCCGCGTGGAGGTGGAGCTCGAGGAGGTCGTCTTCGGCACGCAGCGCGACCTCGAGGTGGACACGGCCGTGCTCTGTGAGACCTGCAACGGGTCGTGCGCGGCACCCGGCACCTCTCCGGTGACCTGCGATATCTGCCGCGGCACCGGGCAGATCCAGCGCGCGGTGCGGAGCCTTCTCGGCAACGTCATGACCACGAGCCCCTGCGGTACCTGCCGGGGCTACGGCACGATCATCCCGAACCCGTGCCCGACCTGTCAGGGTCAGGGACGGATGCGGGCTCGCCGCACCATCCCGGTCGACATCCCCGCGGGCGTCGACACCGGGCTCCGCTTGCAGATGCCCGGACAGGGCGAGGTCGGGCCGGCCGGTGGACCCAACGGCGACCTGTACCTCGAGATGAAGGTCAAGCATCACGATGTGTACAGCCGCAACGGCGACGACCTCCTCGCGACCCTCGAGGTGCAGATGACCGACGCGATCCTCGGCACCACCACGACGCTCGACGCGCTCGACGGACGGGTAGAGGTGGAGATCCACCCCGGAACCCAGAGTGCCGAGGTGATCACCGTCAAGGAACGCGGTATCACGCGCCTCCGCGGCGCGGGCCGAGGGGACCTCCGCATCGGCGTGCAGGTGGTGACTCCGACGAAGCTCAACCGCAAGGAGGAGGAACTGGTGCGTCAGTTGGCCAAGTCGCGCAAGCCGCACGGGCCGGAACTCGCGCAGTTCCAGCAGGGCCTGTTCCAGAAGCTCAGGGACCGCTTCCTCAACCTCTGACGGGCGGTCCCCATCCCCGGTGATCTGCAATGCTCGGGGCATGGCGCACTTCTACCTCAGCGACGACCTCCGGCACGCCGAGCCCGGTACCACCATCTCGGTCACAGGGGCAGAGGCGCGCCATGCGGTGTCGGTCAGCAGAGTCAGGGTCGGGGAGTCGCTGTCCATCGGTGACGGCGCCGGCCGCGTGGCGGTGGGTGTCGTGGCATCCGTCGGTCCCGACCTGCTCGCTCTGACCGTCGAATCCGTCCGGGATTGGCCTCGACCATCGCCGGCGATCGTGCTCGCCCAGGCCCTCGCGAAGGGCGGGCGGGACGAGTCCGCAGTGCAGGCCGCGACCGAACTCGGTGTCGACCGGATCGTTCCATGGTCTGCTGCTCGATCGGTTGTGCGCTGGGACAGCCAGAAGGCCGACAAGGGGCGACTGCGGTGGGAATCGATCGTGCGCGAGGCGACGAAGCAATCGATGCGGGCATGGGTGCCCGAGGTGAGCGCTGTCGTCGCCACGCGGGAGCTCGTCGAACTGGCCGGGATGATGCTCGTGCTCGTGCCCGGTGCCGATGTCGCGATCGGCGAGATCCTCTCCATCGTCGCGGCCAGAAAAGAGGACGGGGACCGAGAAGGGGAAGGGGACCGAGACGAGGACGTCGTGCTCGTCGTCGGTCCAGAAGGAGGTATCGCGCCCGAGGAACTCGCGCTGCTCGTCGAGGCTGGAGCGACCCCCGTGCGACTCGGTGCGGAGGTGCTCCGCACCAGTACAGCGGGGCCGGCGGCGCTTGCGGTGTTCAACGTGACCCTGGGACGCTGGTCGTGATCCGGCCGTAGGCTTAGAACATGTCAGCAGAGAGCCCGTCGATCTTCTCGAAGATCATCGCGCGCGACGTGCCCGCAGACATCGTGTTCGAGTCGGAGACGATCATCGCGTTCCGTGACATCGCACCGAAGGCGCCCGTGCATCTGCTGGTCGTTCCGAAGACCGATCGCTTCGCCGACGTCGTCGAACTGGCTGCCGACGATCCGGCCCTGCTCGCCGAGTTGATCGCCACAGCGAAGCAGCTGGCGGTGGAATATTCGGATGGGCAGTTCCGGTTGATATTCAACACCGGCCGCCGCAGCGGCCAGACCATTTTCCACGTTCACGCCCACGTTCTCGGCGGAACACTCGAGGAAGGCTCTCTTGGCCAGTAGCGGCAACCACCCCGACGAGTACTCCCACGGCGCGACGGCATCGGAGACCGTGGTGATCAAGGTCGACGGAGTCGCGATGG
>CAXTLO010000305.1:0-2451 GCA_964244965.1 uncultured Marisediminicola sp. | reverse complement strand
GCGAACTCGACCTCCCCAACCGCACGATCATCGGCGCGGACGGCCGGATCATCGCGGACCCGCCCGCGGTGATCGTCTCGGATGCCGCGCGCTCCGCCTATGAGCAGCTGGCCGGCAAGACCGTCTTCAGCGCGAAGAAGACCGTGGTCGAGTTGCTGGGCGCGAGCGGCGAGCTGCTCGGGGAACCGAAGCCGATCACGCACGCGGTGAAGTTCTTCGAGAAGGGCGACCGGCCCCTCGAGATCATCTCCACGCGCCAGTGGTACATCACCAACGGTGCGCGGGACACGACGCTCCGGCAGAAACTGATCGACGCCGGCCAGGAACTCGACTTCACTCCGAGCCACATGCGGGTGCGCTACGAGAACTGGGTCGGCGGACTCACCGGCGACTGGCTGATCTCACGTCAGCGCTTCTTCGGCGTGCCGATCCCCGTCTGGTACCACGTCGACCCAGAGGGGAACGCGGGCGAGACGATCGTTCCTGACGAGTCCGCGCTGCCGGTCGATCCGTCCTCCGAGACGGCGCCGGGTTTCGACGAGGCGCAACGCGGGCAGCCGGGAGGCTTCATCGGAGAGGTGGACATCATGGACACCTGGGCGACGTCGTCGCTCACCCCGCAGATCGCCGGCGGTTGGGAGAGCGACCCCGAGTTGTTCGCGCTCGTGTTCCCCTATTCGCTGCGCAGCCAGGGGCAGGACATCATCCGCACCTGGCTGTTCTCCACCGTGCTGCGGTCGCAGCTGGAGCACGGCGTCAACCCGTGGGAGCACGCGGGAATCTCCGGCTTCATCGTCGACCCCGATCGCAAGAAGATGTCGAAGTCGAAGGGAAACGTCGTCACTCCCGCGGCGATGCTCGACGAGCACGGCTCCGACGCAGTGCGCTACTGGGCTGCCTCGAGCAGACTCGGCACGGATGCCGCGTTCGACCCGCAGAATCCGAAGCAGATCAAGATCGGTCGGCGCCTCGCGATCAAGGTTCTGAACGCCGCGAAGTTCGTGTACTCGTTCCCCGCTCCGGACGTCACCGCCGCCATCACTGAGCCACTCGATGTCGACATGCTCGCTGAGCTCGCCACGGTGGTCGCCACCGCGACTCGTGCGCTCGACGACTACGACCATGCGCGCGCTCTCGAGGTGACCGAACAGTTCTTCTGGACCTTCTGCGACGACTACCTCGAGCTGGTCAAGGAACGGGCCTACGGCTCTGCCGGTGCCGAGCCGCAGGCTTCTGCTGTAGCGGCCCTTCGCATCGCGGTGGATGTACTGCTGCGCCTGCTCGCTCCCTTCATCCCATTCGCCGCCGAGGAGGTGTGGTCGTGGACTCACGACGGCTCCGTTCACCTCGCCGCGTGGCCGACCGCGCCGACGGATGCTGCGCCGACCGGTCTGCTCGGGGCAGTCGGTGGCGCGCTCATCGGCATCCGGCGCGCAAAGACGGATGCGAAGGTCTCGCAGAAGACCGAGGTCTTGTCGGTGACGCTCACCGCACCGAGCGCGCAACTCGAACTGCTTCGCCGCGCCGAAGGCGACCTGCGGGCCGTCGGGCGGATCGCGGAACTCAGGTTCGACGAAGGTGGCGAGTTCGCGGTGACGGATGTCGTGCTCGAGGAGCGGGTCACTGCGCCGGTCGAGTCATGAGACTCGGCACCCGCTGGTCCGTCGGTTCTGACGCGCCGTCGGTTCTGCCAGCGTCGATGATCTCAGCGGTCTCGGAAGTGGAGCGCGAACTGGTCGACCTCGATACGACGGCGTGGCGGTGGACGCTTACCTGGCTCGAGGGGAGATCGGTGGTCGAGCTCGACGATGGAACGGTCATCCGCCTCGATCCTGCCGACGGGTCTGCGATCGTATCCACCGACTGATCCTGTGCTCCAGACGGGCGATGGCCGGGCACCCAGGGGTGCCCGGCCATCGTCCTACTGCGGATCAGTCCTGCGCGAAGCGGTGGCGACGCGCCGCTACCAGCAGTACTCCGGCGAGGAGTAGGAGCGCAGCCCACCCGGTGAGGGCGCTCACCGAACCCTGGTCTGCTCCCGTGCTGGCGAGTCGGTCGCCGTCAGCACCTACTGCGGCGGTCTGCACCACGTCGAGTGCCGCCCATCCGATCACCGCACCGGCAGCATCCTGCACCGCCAGACGGTGCGCACCGGCGACGGTGTTATTCGGAATGGTCACCCGGACCTGACCGGCGACGTTCACGAGCTGCCATCCACCGAGATTCACCGACTCCGAGTAGAGGAACGCGGCGACATAGGTGCCCGCGCGACTGGCGTCGAGCGTGACGGTGATCGTTTCACCCGCACGCACCCGGTTTGAGCTCAGGCTGATGCCATCACGCAACGCGGTCGTGAGCGAGTCCGTACCGGACGCGACGGGAGCGGTCGTCGGCGGGATCGCGCCCGGGACCGTCGGATTCGTGGGATCGGTCGGGTCCGTGGGATCGGTC
>CAXTLO010000304.1:0-2460 GCA_964244965.1 uncultured Marisediminicola sp. | reverse complement strand
TGCGAGGTTCAGTCGCCCATCGAGGTGATCCGCGCCGCCACCACCATCGGCGCCACCACCGGCGTCACCGTGGTCGGCGAGGCGACCGGCATCTCGGTCGACGTCGCCGCCGGCGCCGCCGGAACCTACCGGCCCGGCACCGATCTGCCCCTGTCCGCACGGATCTCGAACGACACCCCGTCCGCCCTGCCGGAGGGGACAGCGACTGTGCGCATCGACGCGCAACCCGTCGCCAGTCGGGCCGAGCTGTCGGAGTGGCTGCTGCCCGCGGACGCCAGCGCAGTGGACGACCTCGACGGGCCGGCCCTGCTCGAGGCAGCGACACCGGCGATCGCGGCCGGCGGAGCAGGTTCGCTACCTGCGGCGGTCACCGTGCCCGCGGCAGCCGTTCCCGTCGGAACCGCCTTCGGTGTGCACCGCGTCTCGGTCACCGTGATCGTCGGCGACACCCGCTCGGTCGGCCGCAGCGCGATCGTCGTCGACCCTGGCGTCGGCACACCCTCCACCCGCCTCGCGGTCGCGATGCCGCTCGCGCCGGTCGCCGAGACACCCGGCGTCATCCCCGCCGAGCTGCTCGAGAGCTACACCGCGCCCGGCGGCAGACTCGACCGCGTGCTTCAGCAGACCGAGGGCACCAACATCGCCCTGGGCATCGACCCGCGCATCATCGCGTCGATCAACCTGCTCGGCTCCAGCGCTCCCCCCTCGGTGCTCGCGTGGAAGGAGCGTCTCCGGCGGGTCACCAACGAGACCTTCCCTCTGGCCTATGCGGACAGCGATATCGCCGCGACCAGTCAGGTCGCCGGTGCAGTGCTCACCCCGATCGGCTTCGATGTCGACCCAGAGCTGTTCCTGCCCGAGACGGATGGCGGCGGCGAACCGTCGCCGTCGGCCTCGCCCCCCACCGGCGAGCCCGCAGCTCCTCCCCTTCCGACGACCGAGTCGCTGTTGGCGTGGGAGTACACCTCGCCGGGTATCGCCTGGCCGCACGATGACACAGTGATTGCGACGGACCTCGAAACCTTCGCCGCATCGGGGATGACCACGACGATCCTGTCGTCGAACAACACCTCCTCGACGACGTCGGATCCGACCTCGCCAGCATCCGCGACATCATCCGGCCATCGCGTCCTCACCTCCGACTCCGTCGTGTCGACTCTGTTCCGCGCGGCGGTGTCGGCAACGACTCCGACCGAGTCGCAGTCCGCGCTCGCCGGCCTCACCGCGTCGCTCGCCGCCATCGCCGGGGAGGCGCCACCGGGGCATGTCGTGCTCGCGACGCTCGACCGGGAATCGGCGACCGGGTCCTTCGCGCTCGGGTCGACGCTCGCTGCGGTGTCGGCTCCGTCGTGGGTCACTCCGGATCGGCTGTCGGCTGCCGCCGCCGAACCCCCGATCGAAGTCGCAGTGGTAGACCGTCCCGTCGACGCCGAGCGAGCGGCGGCGATCTCCTCGGCGCTCGGCAGTGAAGCCGCCGTCGCACAGTTCGCCAGCGTCGTCGAGGATCCGACCGTGGTCACCGGCGAGCGCCGACTCGACCTGCTCGCGCTGACGTCGCAGGAGTGGCGGGCGGTCCCGGAGGACTGGCCGACCGCGGTCACCGGCTACCTCGATGACTCGAATGAACTGCTCGGCTCCGTCATGGTGGCCAGCACCGAGTTCCAGCAGTTCTCGGATAACCGCCCACTGCCGGTCGTGGTCACCAACGCCCTCGACTACCCGGTGACCGTCAACGTGACGGTGACCTCCCCGAGCGCCATCCTCACGCTCACGCAGCCGGTCGTCGAGCTGACCATCCCGGCGAACTCGCAGGAGCGGGCATCGATCCCCGCACAGTCGATCGCCAACGGGCGAGTCGCGCTGCAGATCGCCCTGTCGAGCCTGAGCGGGGTGCCGATCGGGCAGCCGTCCGCGATCGACGTCACCGTGAACGCCGGATGGGAGACCGCGGTGACCACCGGACTGGCCGTGCTCGTCGTCGCGGTATTCGTGCTCGGCATCATCCGCACGGTCCGTCGACGGCGACGGATCGTGAGCGGCGACGAGGCCGACGACGGGACCGCCGCGTGACCGACGTCCCGGGCGAAGAAGACGACGTACCCGCCGGCGGCCACTCCACCTCGACCGGTCCGAGTGTGCGCCGCGCGAGCCTGCTGCTGGCGTCGGGCACCATCGTGTCCCGGATCCTCGGGTTCGCGAAGGTCATCGTGCTCGCCGCCGCGGTGGGGCAGGTCGGGAGCGCCGCGGCCGACGCGTTCGGGGTGGCCAACACCCTCCCGAACAGCATCTTCACCCTCATCGCGGGCGGTGTGCTCAGCGCCGTGCTGGTGCCGCAGATCGTGCGGGCCACCGGTCACGACGACGGCGGGCAGCGCTACATCAACAAGATCGTGACTCTCGGCCTCGTGGTCGTGCTCGTGCTCGGGGTGCTCGCCACGCTGGCGGCGCCGCTCCTGGTGC
>CAXTLO010000303.1:0-2485 GCA_964244965.1 uncultured Marisediminicola sp. | reverse complement strand
CCACCTCCTTCGGACTAGAACGGTCGCAGACGATCTGCGACAGGAGGGTTGTGCATGAGCCCGATGCGAGATCGGGCAACCTGTTGATGTTACAGGATGCCCGATCTCGTGGCGGCGCCGGTCAGGCAGTGATCAGGTGGCGCTGCCGGGGTTCCCGCTCGCAAGGATCGGGCCGTTGACACCCTCCGGGAAGAACCCGCCCTTGTCGATCTGGTTCGGCGTCAGGTACACGATGTTCAGCACGCGCTCAGCGGTGCGGCTGTAGGCGATCGAGTTGCCGTCGGTTGGCACCAGGTTCGCGACGCCGCCCTTTGTGATTCCCTCGTCCTTCTCGGTCGGCCCGTCGAGGCTGTCCCGCGCATCGGAGATCTTGTTCGCCGGTGCCGCGAGTCCCTTCTGGAACAGCAGGGTGCGCACGATGCCCGCGTGGTACGCCTCGACCGCGAGGATGCCCGCGGCCGCCTCCAGGAAGGTGCGGTTGTAGATCAGCGGTGCGGCGCCCTTGTAGGCGGTGACCCCGACGTCTTCGAAGATGTACGCGCCGAGGAGGAAGTTCTCCTCGCTCGAGAACGGGTCGAAGGTCTGGCCGGCCGTGATCACGCCCGCTGCGAGCGCGGCAGCGGTGAAGCTCGCCTGCAGGTCGATCTGCGGTCGGGACACCTTGGCCCCGCCGAGCGCGCTGCGCAGGAAGAGCACGTGGGCTTTCTCGTCCGCGGCGATCTCCTGGGCGTATTGCTTGATCGCCGGGGTCTTGAACGGGACGGCGCGGCCTCCGCGGACTCCGCCCTGCGGGTCGATGCCGGTGATGTCCGCCGCGGCGAGGCCGGTTCCCGACACGGCCCGGAGGTAGAACTCCGCCTCGAGATACTCGAGATTGAGCGCGAAGTTCAGGATCGCGGAATCGGAGATCGCCTGGTCGGACGGCGAGATGTTCGGGTTGAACGGAGCCGGAGCGGCGACGGCCGGAGCCGCGGCTCCGAAGCCTGCGAGCCCGATACCGAGCCCCGTCGCGCCGGCGGCGGTGAGGAACCGCCTCCGGTCGACCGGGTTCTCCGCGCTTCGTGTGATGGCGTTGGTTATGAATCGTTTGTCGAACATCGGTTTTCCCTTGGACAGTTGATACTGCATGCACGCGACCTGATCCGGTCGCCCGTCCATGCGCCCGCCCGCGTCGTGGGCCCGAATGGCCCCACTTCTGGGGACACTACCCGCGCCCCGCTCGGATTCCTAGCCCCCGTTAGATGAACCGATCACGGCCGCCGCGACGCCCACCAGTCGCGCAAACGACGCTCGGCCTCGTCGTCGCCGAGCACCCCGGCGTCGAGCCGCAGCTCGAGGAGATACCGGTACGCCTCACCGACCTCGCGCCCGGGAGTCAGGCCAAGGATCTGCATGATGCGGTCGCCGTCCAGCTCGGGGCGGATGGCCGCGAGCTCCTCCTCTTCGGAGAGCAGAGCTATGCGCCGCTCGAGTTCGTCGTACGCACCCGAGAGCCGAGCGGCCTTGCGGCGATTACGCGTGGTGACGTCTGCTCGAACCAGGATGTGCAGCCGCTCGATGAGATCGCCGGCGTCGCGGACGTATCGGCGCACGGCCGAGTCGGTCCAGACGCCTTCGGAGTAGCCGAAGAAGCGGAGGTGCAATTCGATGAGCCGGCTCACGTCGGCCGTGAACTGCTTGTCGAATCTCAACGCCTTCAGCCGTCGCGCGGCGAGCTTGGCGCCGACCACGTCGTGGTGATGGAAAGTGACGACGCCGCCAGGCTCGGTGCGCTTGGTCTGCGGCTTGCCGATGTCGTGCAGGAGCGCCGCCATCCGCAGCACGAGGTCGGGGCTCTCGTGTCCCCTGGCGGCCTCGAGGTCGATCGCCTGATCGAGAACGGTGAGGCTGTGCTGGTACACGTCCTTGTGATGGTGGTGCTCGTCGATCTCCAGGCGCAGGGCCGGGATCTCGGGGAGCACGAGCTCCGCCAGACCGGTCGAGACCAGCAGCTCCACTCCGGCCCGGGGAGCGGAGGTGCGCAGCAGCTTCGACAGCTCCTCGCCGATCCGCTCCGCCGACACGATCTCGATCCGCTCTCGCATCCCGCTCATCGCCTGCTCCACCGGCTCGGCCACCGTGAACCCGAGTTGGGAGGTGAAGCGAGCGGCACGCAGCATCCGCAACGGGTCGTCGCCGAACGACGCCTCCGGAGTGCCCGGGGTGGCGAGCCGGCCGGCGATGAGATCGTCGATTCCTCCGGACGGATCGACCAGCACCTGCTGCGGCAGGCGCAACGCCATCGCGTTGACCGTGAAATCCCGGCGCACCAGGTCGCCCTCGAGGGTGTCCCCGAACTCCACGACGGGCTTGCGGGTAGCGCCGTCGTAGGCGTCGGTGCGGTACGTGGTGATCTCCATCGTGTGCCCGTCGACGCGGGCGCCGATGGTGCCGAAGTCCCGTCCGATCTCCCAGTGCGCGTCGGCGATGGGACGGATGATCCGCA
>CAXTLO010000302.1:0-2525 GCA_964244965.1 uncultured Marisediminicola sp. | reverse complement strand
AGCGTCGAGTTGTAGGTGAATAGGCCCATATCTTCTTTCCGAACCATGAGAGCCGTCCCGCCATACGCGACTCTGCGCGGGTCGGATAGAGGGCTCTGTTGCCAGCCTGCTAAAGATACCCCGCTGCTGGCCCCCGCGTGACCAAAGACGCGACGTGACATCGTCCGGTCGCTTCGAGCGGCCGGTGTCGGCACGAGACCGCCGGAGGTGGCGACGTAGACTTGCGAGATTGACGTGACGGCGTCGCCGGACGCCGCGTAGGTCGAGGATGTGGGAGGCGGATGTGGGCAGGACGCTGGCAGAAAAGGTGTGGGACGACCATCTGGTCGCCAAAGGCGCCGACGGTGACCCCGACCTCCTCTACATCGATCTCCACCTCCTCCACGAGGTCACCAGCCCTCAGGCGTTCGACGGACTGCGGATGGCGGGGCGCCCGGTACGGCGACCCGATCTGACCATCGCCACCGAGGACCACAACACCCCGACGATCGACATCGACAAGCCGATCGCCGACCTCACCAGCCGCACCCAGATACACACCCTGCGACGGAATGCGGAGGAGTTCGGTATCCGCCTCCACTCCCTCGGGGATGTCGAGCAGGGGATCGTGCACATCATCGGGCCACAGCTCGGACTCACCATGCCGGGCATCACCGTCGTCTGCGGCGACAGCCACACCAGCACCCATGGCGCCTTCGGCGCGATGGCGTTCGGCATCGGCACCAGCGAGGTCGAACACGTGCTCGCAACTCAGACGCTGCCGCTCAAGCCGTTCAAGACCATGGCGGTCACCGTCGAGGGCCGGCTCCGGCCCGGCGTGACCGCGAAAGACATCATCCTCGCCGTCATCGCGCAGATCGGTACCGGAGGCGGCCAGGGGTACGTGCTCGAGTACCGAGGCAGCGCCATCCGCGCACTCTCCATGGAGGGCCGGATGACCATCTGCAACATGTCCATCGAGGCAGGCGCCCGGGCCGGGATGGTGGCACCCGACCAGATCACCTATGACTACCTGCGCGGCCGCCAGCACGCTCCGACCGGTGACGACTGGGATGCGGCCGTCGAGTACTGGAACACACTGGCCACGGATGACGACGCCGTGTTCGACGCGGAGGTGTACATCGACGCCGACCAGCTCGAGCCCTTCGTCACCTGGGGCACCAATCCCGGTCAGGGTGTCTCGCTCAGCGGCGCGGTTCCCGATCCGTCGCAGTTCGCCGACCACAACGACCGCTCTGCCGCGGAGCGTGCGCTCGAGTACATGGATCTCGCCGCCGGCACCCCGATGAAGCAGATCGCCGTGGACGCCGTCTTCATGGGGTCGTGCACCAACAGCCGCATCGAGGACCTCCGCGAGTTCGCCTCGATCATCCGGGGCAAGCGGAAAGCGGACGGCGTGCGGGTGATGGTCGTCCCAGGATCGGCTCGCGTGCGTCTGGAGGCCGAGGCGGAGGGGATCGACCAGATCGTGAAGGACTTCGGCGCAGAGTGGCGGTTCGCCGGCTGCTCGATGTGCCTCGGCATGAATCCGGACCAGCTCGCGCCGGGCGAGCGGTGCGCCTCCACCAGCAATCGCAACTTCGAAGGTCGCCAGGGCAAGGGTGGCCGGACTCATCTCGTCTCACCGCTCGTCGCCGCCGCAACAGCCATCCGAGGCACCCTCGCCTCCCCATGGGATCTCGAGGTCTCGGCGATCTCCACCATCAGCGGCGAGCCGGCGACCGCGTGATGGACAAAGTCACCACCATCACCGGCGTCGCCGCGCCACTGGAGCGATCGAACGTCGACACCGACCAGATCATCCCCGCCGTGTTCCTCAAGCGCGTGACGAAGACCGGGTTCGAGGACGCGCTGTTCCACGAGTGGCGTCGCGACCCCGAGTTCGTACTCAACCGACCGGAGTTCCAGGGCGCGCGCGTGCTGATCGCCGGACACGACTTCGGCACGGGATCCAGCCGCGAGCACGCCGTGTGGGCGCTGCGCGACTTCGGGTTCGCAGCCGTGCTCAGCCCCCGGTTCGGCGATATCTTCCGCGGTAACGCCGGCAAGCAGGGACTGCTCGCCGGGCAGATCGACGAGGCGGATGCCGACGCGTTCTGGTCCGAGATCGCGGCATCGCCGGGGATCGCCGCCACCGTCGATCTCGAGGCACGCACGGCGACGGTCGGGTCGCACACGGCGCCGTTCGCGATCGACGACTACACTCGCTGGCGCCTTCTCGAAGGCCTGGACGACATCAGCCTCACCCTCCGAGACGAGGCCAGGATCACCGGGTTCGAGGCGCGCCGCGAAGCGTGGCGACCTCGCACTCTCCCGGTCAAGTAGCTTTTCCCCCAGACAGTCAGCAGGTGACCGAATGAACTCCATCGTCAAAGACGCCCAGAGCACGGCCGCCGAACAGGCGACCTCCGAGAAAGCCGGTGAGAGCGTGGGCCTCACCTCCGACTCGATCATCATCGACGGAGGTAAGCCTCTCCGCGGCACCATCGAGGTGCGCGGCGCGAAGAACCTCGCGACCAAGGCGG
>CAXTLO010000301.1:0-2565 GCA_964244965.1 uncultured Marisediminicola sp. | reverse complement strand
CGGCGAGCAGGGTGGCGAGCTGGCCGCCCGCGGTGTCGTGCGTGTGCACGTGCACCGGGAGATCGAAGCGCTCTCGCAGCGCGCGCACCAACTTCTCGGCTGCCCCGGCGCGCAGGAGGCCGGCCATGTCCTTGATCGCGAGTACGTGAGCGCCTGCATCGACGATCTGCTCGGCGAGCTTCAGGTAGTAGTCGAGGGTGTAGAGCTTCTCCGCCGGGTCGAGCAGGTCGCCGGTGTAGCAGACCGCGACCTCCGCCACGGCGTGACCGGTGGCGAGCACGGAGTCGATCGCCGGTCGCATCTGGGATACGTCGTTCAGCGCGTCGAAGATCCGGAAGATGTCGACTCCGGTGGATGCGGCTTCCCGGACGAACGCGTCGGTGACCTCGGTCGGATACGGCGTGTATCCGACGGTGTTGCGACCGCGCAGCAGCATCTGGATGGCGACGTTGGGAAGAGCCTCGCGCATCGTGGCGAGGCGTTCCCACGGGTCCTCACCGAGGAAGCGGAGTGCGACGTCGTAGGTGGCACCGCCCCATGCCTCGACGGACAGCAGCTCCGGCGTCATCCTGGCCACGTAGGGCAAGACGGCGGTCAGATCGCCGGTGCGCACCCTGGTCGCGAGCAGCGACTGGTGCGCATCGCGGAAGGTGGTGTCCGTCACGGCGAGTGCGGTCTGCGCACGTAGGGCCGAGGCGAAGGCGACCGGCCCGAGCTCGAGCAGACGCTGCCTCGAGCCTGCGGGCGCAGTGTGAGTGATACCGAATGCGGGCAGCTTCATCGACGGGTCGATCCGGCCGGCGCCGTCGCCGTTGGGCTGGTTCACCGTGACATCCGCGAGCCAGTTGAGGATCTTCGTCCCGCGATCCTTCGACTGGTGTGACCGCACCAGGTCGGGACGCTCGTCGATGAACGAGGTGCTCAGATCGCCGGCGATGAAATCGGGGTCGTCGAGCACCGCCTGGAGGAAGGGGATGTTCGTCGCGACGCCCCGGATCCGGAACTCGGCCAATCCCCGGCGTGCGCGCGCCACAGCGGCGGGGAAATCGCGGCCGCGGCAGGTCATCTTCACCAGCATCGAGTCGAAGTGCGGGCTGATCTGCGTCCCAGGGTTCACCGTCCCGCCATCGAGACGGATGCCCCCGCCGCCGGGTGACCGGTAGGTGGTGAGCTTGCCCGTGTCGGGGCGGAAACCCGCCGTCGGGTCCTCGGTGGTGATGCGGCACTGCAGAGCCGCGCCACGCAGCTTCACCTCGCCCTGGGTCAGCCCCAGCTCCGCGAGAGACTGACCGAAGGCGATTCGCATCTGGGTCTGCACGAGATCGACATCCGTCACCTCCTCGGTCACGGTGTGCTCCACCTGGATGCGCGGGTTCATCTCGATGAACACGTGCTTGCCCGCTCGCTCCCCCGCGGTATCGAGCAGGAACTCCACCGTGCCCGCGTTCACGTAGCCGATGGACCTGGCGAAGGCGATGGCGTCGCGGTACATCGCCTGCCTGACGCTCTCGTCGAGATTCGGCGCCGGGGCGATCTCGACCACCTTCTGATGGCGGCGCTGCACGGAGCAGTCCCGCTCGAACAGGTGCACCGTCTCCCCCGTCGCATCGGCGAGGATCTGCACCTCGATGTGACGCGGACGCACGACGGCCTGCTCGAGGAACATCGTCGGATCGCCGAACGCGCTGTCCGCTTCCCGCATGGCCGCGTCGAGGGCGTCGCGCAACTCCTCCCGGGTGTCGACCCGGCGCATGCCGCGCCCTCCGCCTCCCGCGACGGCTTTGGCGAAGATCGGGAATCCGATCGCGTCTGCCCCGGCGAGCAGTTCGTCGATGTCGCTCGAGGCCGGTGTCGAGGCGAGCACCGGGACACCGGCCGCGATCGCGCTCTCCTTCGCGGTGACCTTGTTGCCGGCCAGCCGCAGCACGTCCTCACCCGGACCGATGAAGGTGATCCCCGCCTGCGCTGCGGCACGCGCGAGCTCGGGATTCTCCGAGAGGAAGCCGTAGCCGGGATAGATAGCATCGGCGCCGCACTCGGTCGCGACACGGATGATCTCCGACACGTCCAGGTAGGCGCGCACCGGATGCCCCGGCTCGCCGATCTGGTAGGCCTCGTCCGCCTTCAGCCGGTGGAGCGAGTTCCGGTCCTCATGAGGGAACACGGCCACGGTCGTGGCGCCGAGCTCGTACGCGGCTCGGAACGCACGGATCGCGATCTCTCCGCGATTGGCCACGAGAATCTTCGAGAACATCCACACCTCTTCCCACGCGCCGGCCGGATGCCTCGCGAGTTCCAGCGTTTAGGTGCTTTCAGACTAGTGAAGGTATCGTTTGCTCTCGTGCATGTACTCAGCGTCAGCTCCCTCAAGGGAGGCGTGGGCAAGACCACGGTGACGCTCGGACTCGCATCCGCAGCTTTTTCGCGGGGCCTCAGGACACTCGTGGTCGATTTCGATCCGCAGTCCGATGTCTCCACCGGCATGGATGTCAACGTGGCTGGCCGGTTGAGCGTCGCCGACATCCTCGAGGCCAATGTGGTCAAGGAGTCCATCGTCCGCGGCGC
>CAXTLO010000300.1:0-2584 GCA_964244965.1 uncultured Marisediminicola sp. | reverse complement strand
GTCCACGTCCTGGTTGCCCGCCACCGAGAAGTCGCGGGCCAAGGTGGTGAAGTAGTCGAGCGTCTCGACGCACTCTTCGCTGTCGAGCGTGACCCCGCCGTCGTCGTCGACGAGGTCGCATCCGTTGGCCAGCGCGAAGTTCTCGAATGTCTGCTGGGTGAATCCGTCGCCCGGGGCGGTGGCGATGGTGATCCCCGCGGTCCCTTCGCTGTCGAGCGCGGAAGCGGCCGCTTCGATGGATTCGAAGTCGGTCGGCGCATCGAGACCGGCTGCCTCGAACAGGTCGGTGCGGTACAGCAGCAGCTGCGCCCACCCGTCGCTCGGTACCGACAGCTGCGTGTCCCCATCGCGGGTGAGCTCGAGAGCCCGCTCGGAGAAGGTGTCGGCTCCGAGGGATTCGATGACCGCTGCGGCCGCCTCGGTATCGAGCAGGTCGTCGGTTGCGAACTGCTGGATCGAGTTCAGTGGCACGGCGGCGATCGCGTCAGGCAGTTCGTCGGATGCCGCGGCGGAGGTCAGCACTGTTGTGAGCTGGTCTTCGGCGACAGCCACCAACTCGATGTCGACGCCACTGTCCTCCGAGTAGGCCGCCATCATCTCCTCCTGTGCGGTGACGCGGTCGGCCACGTCCTCGATGGTCCAGATGGTGATAGAGGAGTCGTCTCCGCCTCCTCCTCCGCTGTCGCCGGAGCAGCCGGCGAGGATCAGGGCGGAAGCAAGCGCCACAGCGGCGGCCGGGATGAGTCGTGCGCGCATTGAATGCTCCTTCGCATGTCGTTGGGCCATTGAACACCGAGTATTGTCCGTTGACAAGACGTAACCCGGATTCGATATGCAATCAGACAGAGAGCCTGGGCAAGTTTCCGTCGGACCAGCAGGCAAAAGGTTGGTGACACCGGTGTAGCGGTCTTAGGGTGACCGGTACGATCTCTCGAGAATGAGGCAGGCATGGTGTCGGTAGTCGGCTTGACGGCACCGGGCCGGGTGCGCGTGATCGAAGAACTCGACGGCCCCGTGCAGCCCCATCAGGTGCGAATCGGCACCCTCTACTCCGGCATCTCCGCCGGCACCGAGCTCAGCGCCTACCGCGGCACCAGTCCGCACCTCACCCACACCTGGGATGCGGGCGAGCGGCTCTTCGTCGAGGGCGCGACACCCGTTACCTACCCCGTGCTCGACCTCGGCTACGAGGAGGTCGGGGAGGTGATCGAGCTCGGCTCCGCGGTCGAGGCTCCCTCGCTCGGCCAGCGGGTCTGGGGCACCTGGGGCCACCGGTCATCCGCGGTGCTGGACGCCACGTCCGCCTCGGCGCACGTGCTGCCGGATGATGCGAATCCGCACATCGGCATGTTCTCGCACATCGGCGCCGTCGCCCTGAACACGATCCTCGATGCCGACATCCATGTCGGGGAGACCGTCGCCCTGTTCGGGCTCGGCGTGCCCGGACAGCTCGCGGCGCAGCTCGCCCGCCTCAACGGAGCGCGGGTCATCGCGGTCGACGGGATCGCCGCCCGCCGCGACCTCGCCACTCAACTCGGGGCGGACGTCGTGCACGACCCGGCAGAGGGACCCGCGGCCGAGGTCATCCGCTCGCTCACCGACGGCCGAGGCGCCGACGTGGTGATCGAGATCAGCGGCAACACGCTCGCTCTCCACGAGGCCATCCGATCGGTCGCCTACAACTCGAAAGTGGTGACAGCGGGGTTCTATCAGGGCGACGGGGTCGGGCTGCGGCTCGGGGAGGAGTTTCACCACAACCGCGTACAGCTGATCTCCTCGCAGATCTCGGGCTCGGCCGCATCCGCCCAGCACCGCTGGGATCGACGCCGGCTCACCAGCCCCGTGATCGCGCTCGCGGTAGCCGGGAAGCTCGACGTGGTGTCGCTGATCTCACACCAGGCGCCGTACACCGACGCGGCCGCCGCATTCCAGATGCTGGACGAGAATCCGCGTGATGTGCTGCAGTTCGTACTCGACTTCCGGAGCGCCCCGTGACGCGCCGCGTTGTGAACGCGATTCTCGTACAGGAGCAGTATCTGCCCGGCGACCGGATGCTCGACAAGTGGGACATCGCCCAGTCGTGGGGCTTCGACGGCATCGAGCTGCGCGGCCGTGGCGACGGCGACTTCCGCGCCAGGCTGCCCGAGCTGCGCGAGGCGGCGGCCGGGGGTGTGCCGATGCCGACGGTCTGCGTGGAGATGGACCACTTCATCGGAGACTTCGACCCCGAGCGGCGGCGGGACGCCCGCGCCCAACTCGCCGATCAGCTCCGGGTCACCGGCGAGCTCGGCGGACGCGGCGTGATGACGCCGGCATCGTGGGGCATGTTCTCTCGACGCCTGCCGCCGTTCCAGCCGCCGCGCGACGAGTCGGGGGATCGCGAGGTGCTGCTCGAGGCGCTCGCCGACCTCGGCGAGGTGGCGCGCGCATCGGGCGTCACGTTGTTCCTCGAGCCCCTGAACAGGTACGAGGACCACATGGTGAACACCCTCGCCGCGGCGGTGTCGCTGATCGACGAGGTGGGCCTCGACAGCGTGCGCATCGGCACCGACAGCTACCACCAGAACATCGAGGAGGCCGACCC
>CAXTLO010000299.1:0-2598 GCA_964244965.1 uncultured Marisediminicola sp. | reverse complement strand
ACCGTGCAGTCGGAGTCGAGCGGCCGCCGTGCCGTGCGCCTCGATGCCACGGGCGAGCAGGTGAGCATCACGCTCACCGCCCCGGCCAACGGGCTCACCATCCGGTACTCGCTGCCCGACAATGCGGCCGGTACCGGGCAGACGGCACCGATCGGCGTGTACGCGGGAAGCACGAAGGTGACCGATCTCACGCTGACGTCGAAGTTCAGCTGGGTCTACGGCGGGTACCCGTTCACCAACGTCGTGAGCGGTGGCCTGGCCCATCGCTTCTACGACGAGACGCGCGTCCGTATCCCTGCCCAGCCGGTCGGAGCGGTGATCAAGCTGCAGATCGACTCCGCGGTCGTACCGTACATCGACATCGACCTGCTCGAGGCGGAGTCCGTGCCGGCCGCGTTGACGGCGCCGGCGGGAGCGGTGTCCATCGCCTCCCACGGCGCGACGTCGGGCGGAGGCGACGACACCGCCGCCATCACCGCGGCGGTGGCAGCGGCCAGGGCGGCCGGTGCTCCGGTGTGGATTCCGAGCGGAACCTTCGACGTGAACACGGCGATCCAGGTGCAGGGTGTCACGGTGCTCGGTGCCGGTCCCTGGTACTCGACGGTGGTCGGGGCAGGCAACGCGGGCGGGTTCTACGGGACGGGCGGCGGCGTGACCATCGCCGACCTCGCGATCCAGGGCGGTGCGACCCAGCGCGAGGACTCTGCAGGGCAGGCAGCCATCGAGGGCGACTTCGCGAATGAGACGCTCGTGCAGAACGTGTCGATTCAGCACACCAAGGTCGCGTTGTGGGTCCGTCCCGGTTCGCGGGACGTGCTCGCTGTCGGCCTGCGCGTGCGCGACACCTACGCCGACGGTGTCAACTTCCGTGACGGCGTGCGCAACTCACGGGTGATCCAGTCGACGTTCCGCAACACGGGCGACGATGGTCTGGCGATGTGGTCGGACGGCAGTGCGGTGCAGGACAGCGTCTTCGCCTCCAACACGGTGCAGGCGCCCGCGCTGTCGAACGGCATCGCCGTCTACGGCGGCGGAGGAGGCAACCGCGTCGAGGACAACCTGGTGGCCGACACGGTTGAGGCCGCGGCAGGCATCGCCGTGAGCACACGGTTCGGGGTGCCATTCACCGGCACGACGATCGTGCAGCGCAACACGCTCACCCGCACGGGCAGCATGGAGACCAACTGGAACACGCAGCTGCCCGGACTGTGGGTCTACGCCGACGTGCACGCGATCGATGCACCTATCGTCATCCGTGATAACACCATCGCCGACAGCACCTTCTCAGGCGTGCTGATCTCGTGGCAGAAGTCGATTCGGCAGGTCTCGTTCCAGAACGTGGCGATCACCGGATCGGGAACCTACGGCATCGAAACGCGCGCCAGCGGCAGCGCGACCTTCACGGGCACCACCGTGTCTGGTTCGGGTACGGGCGGGCTCCTGAACGAGGGCGGCTTCGTGCTCAACCGGGTGAGCGGCAACTCCGGGTTCTAGCAGCCATCGGCGGGCTCCCGGACCGATCGTGGTTCGGGAGCCCGCTACGGCCGGGTATCAGGCCCGACGCCGGATGCCTGCAGCGGGGGCGCGAACTCGTCGGACCCCTGGTGACGACGCAATCCGTTCTCTCCCGCTGGTATTGCGCGACGAGCCGGGGATCAGCAGTATTGCCAGGTCCAACCCAGGCGGCGCAGCCCGTCGGGCGTCGAGATCGAAGGGTGTGCCGATGGCGCGGATCGGATTGGATCGATTCGGCAGGTCCTGGCGCCGCTGGGTACCGTGGGAAGGGCGCGCCTCACTCGCCGACTACGGAGTGCTACTGGCCATCGGGCTCGTGGTCGCTCTCGGTCTGGTGACGCGGCCGGTGATCCCCTTCTTGATCGCGCGCGATCCGCTGGTACTGGAGCTGCTTACCGGTGACCTGTTCGCGGTCGGGATAGCGGCCGCCTTCGCTCGTATCGGATCGATCCCCCTGTGGGCAGTGGTCGTTGCAGGGGTGGTCGGCATGGTCAAGTTCGACTGGATCATGTGGTGGGCGGGCCGGCGGTGGGGCGAGGGGATCGTGCGAATGGTCGCCGCCCCGCAGCAGGCGCAACGATGGTCGGAGCGCGCCCGCCGCGCGGACCCCCGCATCATCCGAGGCGCGGTTGCGCTCGCGTGGCTGCCCGGCGTGCCCTCCGCGATCGTCTTCGCGATCGCCGGACTGAGCGGGATGCCGGTGGTCACGTTCCTTCTGCTCGATGCGTGCGGCGCCGTCGTGCTGACCGTCCTGGTGGGCAGTCTGGGCTTCGGCGTCGGCCAAAGTGCGGTCGACACGGTGATCGTCGTCGACCGCTACGCCGCGGTCGTCAGCCTCTCGATCATCGTCCTCGCCATCGCGATCCCACTCGCGCGAGGAGCCGTGCGGCGCTCACGTCGACGGGACGGGCCCGAGACCGGCACGCAGGAGGAAGCGGCCGACTCGCCGTGATGGCCGCCCGATCGGATCCCGGATGCGGTCGACCACGGCCTCGACTGTCCACTCGGGAGTCTTCACCACATCGCCATGGATCGATGCGGTCACGTCAGAGCTGGCCGTCCGCTATCTGGCCAGCCCGACGG
>CAXTLO010000298.1:0-2599 GCA_964244965.1 uncultured Marisediminicola sp. | reverse complement strand
GCGAAGGAGCAGGGCGTGCCCGCCTACGTGATCTTCCACGACGCGACCCTGCGTGAGATCGCGACGGACGTACCTCGCTCGATCGGCCAGCTGAGCACTGTATCCGGCGTCGGCCAGGCCAAGCTCGACCGCTACGGCGAGGCGATCCTCGCCGCGCTCGCCGACGCCTGAGCGACGCCGCGCATCCTCGGGTGCGTAAGCCCGCTCGTACGGCCTTATCGGAGTAGTGCCGCGATCAGCCTGGCGGACTTGTTCTCCCGACGTCGCGGGTTTAGCGTGGCGGCATCCGTCATCGTCGATCGGAGCCGCCTGATGCCCAGGTACCGGCACGCACTGCCGCAGCTCGATGTGGGGGCGCTGTTCCTCACCGACGGCGGCCTCGAGACCGTGCTCATCTTCACCGAGGGCATCGAGCTGCCCCACTTCGCCGCGTGCGAGCTGCTGCGGTCGGATGTGGGACGCGACGTGCTGCGCTCGTACTACAACAAGCACGCCGCGCTGGCGCAGTCGCTCCGCGTCGGCTTCTCGCTCGGCACCGCGACCTGGCGGGCGAACCCGCACTGGACCGATCTCCTCGGTTACGACCGCGCCGAGTTCGAGCGGGTCAACCGCCGCGCGGTGGCGCTCGCTGAGAAGGTGCGGCGGGTGTGGGAGACGGATGACACGCCGATCGTGATCGCCGCGGATGTCGGCCCGCGCGGCGACGGGTACCGTCTCGCGGACCGGATGACGGCGGGCGAGGCCGAGGAGTACCACGCCGAGCAGATCGGCGTACTGACCGACACCGAAGCAGACTTCGTGAGCGCACTGACCATCGGCTACTCCGCGGAGGCGGTCGGGCTCGCGCGGGCGGCCCTCAGTGCCGGCATCCCGATCACGATCTCGTTCACCGTCGGGACCGACGGCCGACTGCCGAGCGGGGAGTCGCTGGCCGAGGCGATCACGGCGGTCGACGACGCGACCGACTCCTCCCCGGTGTACTACATGGTGAACTGCGCTCACCCGACTCACCTGCCGCCCGACCTCGGCAGCGATGCGCGCGTCGTCCGCCGGCTGCGCGGCTTCCGTCCCAACGCCTCTCGGCGCACGCAGGCCGAGCTCGACGAGAGCGAGACGCTCGACGACGGTGATCCCGAGGAGCTCGCCGGTCAGGTGCGCGACCTGCGTGACAGCCTTCCAGGCCTGTGTGTGGTGGGCGGATGCTGCGGCACCGACGCCAGGCACGTAGCAGCCATCGGGCGCCGCCTCCTCGCCTGACGCCCGCCTTCTCGCCCGGCGTCTAGTGTGTGCGCATGATCCGCACCGACCGGCTCCTGCTGCGCCAGTGGCACACCGACGATCTCGAGCCCTTCGCCGCGCTGAACGCCGACCCCGAGGTGATGCGGTACTTCCCGTCCGTGTTGGACCGCGCGCGCAGCGACGCCCTCGCCGAGCGGGCGCGGTCCCACCTGGAGGAGCACGGCTGGGGTCTCTGGGCGGTCGAGACCGACGACCACGGGTTCATCGGATTCGTCGGGCTCGTGCGGCAGGACTTCCCCGCTCACTTCACGCCCGCCATCGAGGTGGGGTGGCGGCTCACCCGCGATGCGTGGGGGCACGGGTACGCCACCGAGGCGGCCCTCGCCGCCGTCCGCTTCGGGTTCGACCAGCTCGCGCTCGACGAGATCGTGTCGATGACGGCGGTGGGAAATATCCGCTCCCGATCGGTGATGGAGCGTCTGGGGATGACCCGCGACCCGGCCGACGACTTCGACCACCCGCGGGTGCCGCTCGGGCATCCGATTCGCGCCCACGTGCTGTACCGCGTAAGCCGGAGCGGCGAGACCGACCGTCGTCTCTAGGCTGGAGCCGTGCGCACCTTCTACCCCGAGATCACCCCGTATGACTCCGGTTGGCTCGACGTCGGCGATGGCCAGGAGCTGTACTGGGAGACGTCCGGCGCTCCGGAGGGGAAGCCGGTGGTGTTCCTGCACGGCGGTCCGGGTGCGGCGGTCACCGCCGAGCACCGGCGCCTGTTCGACCCGGCGAGCTACCGCATCATCCTGTTCGACCAGCGCGGCTCCGGACGCAGCCGCCCGCACGTGAGCGAACCGGGCTACGACCTCGCGGTGCACACGACCTGGAAGCTCGTCGACGACATCGAGGCGTTGCGCACGCACCTCGGAGTCGACCAGTGGCAGGTGTTCGGCGGATCCTGGGGCAGCACCCTCGCGCTCGCCTATGCCGAGACGTATACCGAGCGAGTGACCGAGCTGGTGCTGCGCGGCATCTTCACATTGCGCGCGAGCGAGCTGGACTGGTTCTACGAGGGCCCGGCCGGGCAGCTGTTCCCCGAGCTGTGGGAGCGCTTCGCAGCGCAGGCACCGGATGCTCGGCGCGGCGGGTACATCGACGCCTATCACCGACTGCTGTCCGATCCTGATCCCGCTGTGCACCTGCCCGCCGCGGTCGCCTGGGCCACGTGGGAGGCGAGCACCATCACGCTGCTGCCGCATCCGGATGTCGTCGACCACTTCGCCGAGCCCCGATTCGCACTCGCCTTCGCCCGGATCGAGAACCACTACTTCGTCAACGGCGGCTTCATGGATGACGGCCGGCT
>CAXTLO010000297.1:0-2609 GCA_964244965.1 uncultured Marisediminicola sp. | reverse complement strand
TCGAACTCGTGGTTGCCGAACGCCGAGACGTCGAGACCGATCTCGTTCAGCACGTCGAGGGTGGGCTCGTCGTTCTGGATGAACGAAGTGAAGGTGGATGCGCCGATCGAGTCGCCGGCGGACACGAAGAGGGTGTTCGGGTTTGCCGCCTCATAGGCGTTCACCATGCCGCCCAGTACCGCAGCGCCCGCAGCGGGCGCCGAGGCCTCGAGCCGGCCGTGGAAGTCATTGATCGAGACGATGTCGATCTCGACCGGGGTAGCGGCCGAGCTGACGCCGAACTTGACCGGGTCGTGATCGCTCGAACGGTACGGCGTTCCCGCCTCGGTGGCGCCGAACGCGAAGCCCCGGTCGCCCCACTCCGGGGAGTTGATGGTCCACACGCCTGCGCCCGTCACCGATTCGGCGAGGGCCGGAGAGACGATCGCGTGGTCGAGCGAGCCGAGCTCGCCGTTGAACTCGTAGGTGTACTGACCGTCGGTGGTGTCGGCGATGAGGTCGACGAAGCCGGCGTCGGTGAACACCTGGATCGGGTCCTCCTCGGAGTAGGCGTTGAAGTCGCCGAGCAGCGCGACGTTCTCACCCTTGGTCGGGTCGGCGTAGATGCCGTCGACGAAGTCACTCAGGCTCGTCGCCTGGTTGACGCGGTCGGCGTTGAAGAAGCCTTGGCCATCGGCCGGCTCCGTCCCCGATCCAGACTTCGACTTGAAGTGGTTGGCAACCACGGTGAGCACCTTGCCGTCGACCTCGAAGGTCTGGGCAATCGGCTCACGGGCGTTGAACCACACGGACTCGTCGATGTCGGCGAAACTGTCGCCGACACGAGTCGCGGCCTCGGTCTTGTAGATGATCGCGTTGGTGATGAAGTCGGTCGTCGCTGCCGCCTCGGGGGTGGCCAGGGCGGCCGGCGTCGGAACGAAGGCCCACACCTCGCTGCCTGCGGCGTCGTTCAGGCCGGAGACGAGGTCGGCGACAGCAGAGTCGACCGGCTTACCGAGCTTGATGCTGTTCTCGATCTCCATCAGCGCGACCACATCGGCGTCGAGGCCGTTGATCGCCGCGACGATCTTGCTGCGCTGGATGGCGAGCTGCTCGGCGGTGTCGGCGCCTCGTGCGGCCGAGTTCTCCGACGTCAGCGTGGTGAAGTAGTTGAAGACGTTGAACGCGCCGACGGAGAAGTCGCCGCCCACGACAGGCGGCGCCTCGGGACGCGGGTTGGTGGCGGTGAAGGTCGGCCGGTACTCGGCTGGGCTCGCGTCGTTGATGGCCACGACCGGCTGCAGACGCCAGTCGTTGAACCCGTAAGAGAGCACGTACGGCTGAGTCGGGAAGGCCACGGTGTCACCGGTGCGCACGACCGTGTCCGCGGAGAGGTACGGCTGTCCGCCCGGGTGGGCGTTGTTGCTGACCTGGATGCTGTATCCGTCGTCGAGCAGGAGGCGGTTGGCCCGATTTGCCGCGGCGATCGCCGCGGCGGCCGGGTCGGAGGCGTCGGTGGTCTCGGTGCTCTTGACGACCGGAGCTTCGCCTGCGGTCAGCCATAGTGTGCCGAAGTTGAACAGCTGGAATGTCGAGGCGACGCGGTAGGTGCCGGCCGGGGCGACCAGCTGGTTCTCGAGAGCCTCGCGTGCGGCGCCGACGGCCGTGTCGGCAAGAGGCGCGGGCTCGACGACCTCGTCGGCGGGGACCTGGGCGGCGGGCGTGACGAGCTCGACTCCGGTCGCGGTCGAGCTCATCTGGGTCAGGCCGTTGAACTCGCTGACCGGGCCGGTGACGGTGACCTTGTCCCCGAGGGCGACGGCCGGGTTCGCGCTGTTGAGAAAGACCTGGATGCCGTCGGATGCGCCGGGGGTGGCGTCTTCCGCCCCTCCGGAGCCCGGCGTCTGCACGACGATCGCACGGTACCCGCTCGCGCCGCGGTAGTCGGCGGTGACAATGCCCTCGACAGTCTGCGTGGTGCCGGTCAGTGGGCTGACATCGCCCGTGCCCTGTAATGCGGCGATGGTCTGGGTCGGCTCGGCGGCGGAGGCCGGCGACGCGACCAGCGCGGACAGCGCGAGTGCCGAGGCGACCGCGACGGCGATGCCGCCTGTGCGACGGGACCGGGAGTTGCTGGAATCCACTCTCGTGGAGCTGGGCACAAACCGTGCAGGCACAGGCAGAGGCATGCTGATCCTTCGAAGGGGTGAGCGTCGTCGTTCTGCCCCCTCCTAGGGGGTCATTGTGACCATAATCGGAGCGGACGACATTGACCAGACCCGGAACCGATTGTCATCCACCGTTAACCCGTGAGCGTGATGGCTCCGATCTGGAGGCGTGATGCTGGCAGTACTCCTCGGCCTCAGCGGCGCCCTCGTGTACGGGGCCGCCGACTTCATGGGCGGGCTCGCCTCGCGGCGCATCAGCGCTATCCGAGTGACTGCGCTCGGTGGGCTGAGCGGCCTGGTACTCCTCGTCATCGCTCTCCCGGTGATCGGCGGACGATGGTCGACGGAGGCAGTAGCGCTCGGCGCCCTCTCGGGAATCTCAGGCGCCGCGGCGATCGCGCTGCTCTACGCGTGTCTCGCCATCGGGCCGATGAGCATCCTCTCGCCGCTGACCGCGCTGGT
>CAXTLO010000296.1:0-2653 GCA_964244965.1 uncultured Marisediminicola sp. | reverse complement strand
GGTAGGCTGACACCTTCCGCCCGTCACCTCGACCGTGCATCCAGCCCGGCTGATCCCTGGAGTTCCCGTGGCCACCGCCTCCCGCCTCGATCCCGTCATCAACCTCGCCAAGCGGCGCGGTTTCGTGTTTCAGGCGGGAGAGATCTACGGCGGTTCCCGGTCGGCATGGGACTACGGTCCGCTCGGCGTAGCACTGAAGGAGAACATCAAGCGCCAGTGGTGGCAGTACATGGTGCAGGGGCGCGACGATGTGGTCGGGCTCGACTCCGCCGTCATCCTGCCTCGCCGGGTATGGGAGGCATCCGGGCACGTCGAGGTCTTCTCCGACCCACTCGTTGAATCACTGCACACGCACAAGCGCTACCGCGCCGACCACCTTCTCGAGGCGTATGAGGAGAAGCACGGGCATCCGCCGGTGAACGGGCTCGCCGACATCCGCGACCCCGACACCGGCCAGCCCGGATCGTGGACCGAACCGCAGAACTTCTCCGGACTCCTCAAGACTTTCCTCGGACCCGTCGACAACGAGCAGGGCATGCATTACCTGCGCCCGGAGACCGCTCAGGGCATCTTCGTGAACTTCGCCAATGTGGTGGGTGCGTCGCGGATGAAACCTCCCTTCGGAATCGGACAGATCGGCAAGTCGTTCCGCAACGAGATCACGCCGGGGAACTTCATCTTCCGCACCCGCGAGTTCGAGCAGATGGAGATGGAGTTCTTCGTCGAGCCGGGCACGGACGAGCAGTGGCATCAGTATTGGATCGACCACCGACATGCGTGGTACACCGACCTCGGCATCGATCCCGAGAACCTGCGGCTGTTCGAGCACCCCGTCGAGAAGCTGTCGCACTACAGCACCCGCACAGTCGACATCGAGTACCGGTTCGGCTTCGTCGGAAACCAGTGGGGGGAGCTCGAGGGTGTGGCGAATCGCACCGATTTCGACCTCCGTACCCATTCGGAGGCATCGGGGACCGACCTGTCCTACTTCGATCAGACCAAGAACGAGCGGTGGACCCCGTACGTCATCGAGCCGGCGGCGGGGCTGACTCGTTCCCTCATGGCGTTCCTGGTCGACGCCTATCACGAGGACGAGGCGCCGAACACGAAGGGTGGCGTCGACAAGCGCACCGTGCTGAAGCTCGACCGGAGGCTCTCGCCGGTGAAGGCGGCGGTGCTTCCACTTTCGAGGAATGAACGGCTCTCCCCGGTGGCGCGGGAGCTCGCCGCCGACCTGCGGAAGTACTGGAACATCGACTTCGACGACGCCGGCGCGATCGGCCGACGGTACCGCCGGCAGGACGAGATCGGCACACCGTTCTGCGTGACGGTCGACTTCGACACGCTCGACGACCAGGCGGTGACTGTGCGCGAGCGCGACTCGATGACCCAGGAGCGGATCTCCCTCGACCGCCTGCGCGGCTACCTCGCCGAGCAGCTGCTCGGCGTCTAGCCCACCCGCGCCGCCGCCTCACCCTCCTCCCAACATCGGAAATTCAGGACTTCCGCCGCGAGTCCGCGCGTCGCGCCCGCCGTGCGAGCGTCAGCGCCGCGATTCTCCTGAGTTTTCCGCGTGTGGTGTGGGGAAGTGTTCCTGCACACCCGCAGGTCGTGCATCAGATCACGCCGTTCGGCTTCGAGCGGGCTTCCGCAGCCCGCTCCTCGACAACCCTGCGGGGATGACACAGATCTCCGACCTGGTTCGGTCGCTCGGCGGAATGGCTCAGAAGCAGCAACTGGTGCGCCTCGGCGCTCGTGACGCCGATCTCACTCGCGCTGTCCGCACGGGGGACGCGATCAGGGTGAGAAACGGCTGGTATTCGACACTCGACCCCTCTGATCCACACCTCCGTGCGGTGCGTGTGGGCGGCAGGCTCACCGGCCTCTCCTTGATTCACGCGCTCGGAGGGTGGGTGGAGCGCACTCCGCCGCTGCACGTATCGCTCCGGCCGAACGCCGCCCGGATGAGATCTCAGCACAACCGCTTCCGGAGGCACTCACCCGCAGATCCGCGTGGGGTCGTACTGCACTGGGAGGCGCGCGAACTCGGGGAGCGCGGCTCGTCCACGGCCGTCCCGCTCATCGAGGCTCTGATCCGGGTGATCCTCGACGAGCAACTCGAGGTCGCCGTCGCTTGTCTCGATTGGGCGCTCCACACCCACCTGATCGATCAAGGCGACCTCGACCGTATGCTCCTGCGTCTTCCCGTCCCGCTCCGTTCCATCGGCGACTGGACGGATGCGGCCTGCGAGAGCCTCCCCGAAAGCCTCGCCCGAACTCGCCTCCGGCGAGCGGGCCATGACGTCGTCAGTCAGGTCCCGATCGCCGCCACAGGTGAACGGATCGACCTGGTCGTTGACGCCACAGCAGGAATCGAGGTCGACGGCGAGCACTTCCACCTCGGGACGTTCGAGCGAGATCGCCGGAAGGACCTACGCATCATCGAAGCGCACCTGCATCCGGTCCGACCCTCGGCGCGCATGGTGTTTCACCACTGGTCGGAGGTCCTCCATGCTGTCGAGACCGCGCTGGTCGATCGGGGGCGTCCACCGACTCGTCCTCTCGGAAATTCAGGAGTTCCGCGCCGGTCGCGTACGCGACCGGCGCGTGACCGACTACGGCGGTGAGGAAGTCCTGAATTTCCGAGTCCGAG
>CAXTLO010000295.1:0-2661 GCA_964244965.1 uncultured Marisediminicola sp. | reverse complement strand
CCGCGCCGCCCACAACGCGGCGTTGCGCGCCCTCGTCCTCGACATCCCCGGCACCGGCGCAGGGCGGTAGCTGGCGGCGACAGGTCAGATACCGCCGGATTCGCCAGCGGCGCGGGCGTGCTGTTCCTGACCGTCGGCGGGACGCTGGGGGCCAGGCGCACTCTCCGCCGCCCGGTCCGCTGATCGAGCGACCCTCCTCGTCCACGCCAGGCTGGCGAGCAGCAGCACGATCGCGAGCACCAGCACGCCGACCTCGACGAACGGGAGCACCTCGAGCCCGACTCCGTTGAAGAGCAGTCCGCCGATGAAGGCGCCGCCACCGATCCCGATGTTGAACGCGACCGTCAGCCAGGCGGAGGCGATGTCGCGGATGCGGGGGGATGCGACCTGCAGCAACCGCGTCTGGAACAGCACCGGACCGCAGCCGAACGCGACGCCCCACACGATCACCGCGACCACGACGAGCGGAGTCTGCTGCGGCGCGATCCCGACGACCAGCACCGCGATCGCGGCGACGCTGAGCGCCACGGGCAGACCAGCGCGCGGATACCGGGAGGCGAACAAGCCGACCAGCACGAGGCTCACCACCCCTGCGGCGCCGTAGGCGAACAGCATGATACTCACCTGGTCGTTTCCGAAGCCGACCAGTTCGCGGTAGTAGGGAACGATGTAGGTGTAGAACACGTTCTGGGCGACGATCGCCACCGACACGATCGCGCAGATCACCACTACAGGTACCACGGTCGGGTCCTTGCGCGTGGGGATGGCGATCTCGCCGGTGCGCAGGTCGACCTCGTGCCGTACCGGTGGCAGGAAGAACACCACGAGTACGAGCAGCACGGCGATCGCGACGGCCATCACCACGAACGACAGCCGCCATCCGAGGGCGTGACCGAGTGTGGTCCCGATCGGCACCCCGAGCACGAACGCTGTCGTGGCGCCAGCGCTGGTGATCGCCACGGCGCGCGGCAGCAGCTCCTTCGACACCAGGTGCGCGCCGTATGCGCCGACGACGGCCCAGAACAGACCGAGCGCGAGCCCGCCCGCGATCCGTGCTACCACGACGGTGGCGAAGTTCGGGGCGATCGCGACGATCACGTTGGTGATCGCGAACACGATGAGTACCACGATCACCAGCTGCTTACGGGGGAAACGTCGAGTCAGCGTGGTCAGCAGCGGGGCGCTGACCACGACAGTGCCGGCGTAGACCGTCACCAGGAAGCCGACCTGGAACTCAGCCACCCCGAGCCCCTCGGCGAGCTCGGGAAGCAGCCCCGTGGGGAGGAATTCGCTGGTCACGCACACGAAGATGGCACCGGCGAGGATGAACAACCCGAGCCACGGGAAGGCCTGCGCTGTCGTCGGTCGGGCAGCGGCGGTTCGCACGCTCATGGGGAAGCACTTCCAAGCGGAGAAGGAGGGGTGGGTGCGTGGCGCCGACCGCGGGATGACGCGGCTCCTGCGCCATCAGATCCAGCCTAACCCGGCGTCGCGGTGGCCTCAGCGAACTCGAGATCTCCGCGACATCCGTCTCGTCGTTCCTCGCTGCGTCACCGGCACGATCCTGCTGCGGCTCCTCTACTTCAGCCACGGAGCCGAGGGCGGGGCGCGTTTCATCCGGCGGGCCGAGTCGGCGGGTTCGATCGCGCGCTTGAGCTAAGTTCAGCTCCACGTCCCGATGCACTGGTACTCACCTGGCTCGTCAATGCCGTGCTCGCCGCCGTCGTGCTGCTCGACGAGTGGGGCATTCTTCGCCGCCGCGACGGTCGCGGAGGTGTCGGTGATCGCCCGGAGGAGGCGGACGCCCCTACGCTGGAATCGTGACGGATGACCGCACCCACTGGGTATTGACGATCCGCTGCTCCGACCGCCCGGGCATCGTGCACGCGATCAGCGGTGCCATCGTCGAGGCCCGCGGCAACATCACCGAGTCGCAGCAGTTCTCGAGCGACGACACGGGAACCTTCTTCATGCGGCTGCAGGTGGAGTCGGATGTCTCGCGCCGGGAGTTCGAGGAGGCGATCGGGCCTGTCGTCGAGCGCTACGCCATGACCGCGAAGCTCGACGTCGTCGGGCGACCGCTGCGCACTCTCGTGCTGGTGAGCACCGCAGCGCATTGCCTCAACGACCTGCTGTTCCGTCAGCGCGCGGGACAGTTGCCGATCGAGTTGCCCATCGTGCTCAGCAACCACGAGGTGCTGCACTCACTCACCGACTTCTACGGCGTCCCTTTCGAGTCACACCCGACCGCCAGCGCAGACGACAAAGCGGCTTTCGAGCAGCGGGTCGTCGACGCTGTCGAGGAGCACGACATCGAACTCGTCGTGCTCGCCCGCTACATGCAGATCCTGTCGCCGGAGTTGTGCGCGCGCCTCGGCGAGCGTGTGATCAACATCCACCACTCCTTCCTCCCGGGGTTCAAGGGGGCGAACCCCTACAAGCAGGCTCACGCGCGCGGGGTGAAACTCATCGGTGCGACCGCACACTTCGTCACGAGCGACCTCGACGAGGGGCCGATCATCGAGCAGAACGTGGTGCGCGTCGATCACTCCCGCACTCCAGCGGAGCTGATGGCGATCGGTCAGGACGAGGAGTCCCGCACTCTTACTCAGGCGGTGACCTGGTTCGCCGAGAACCGGGTGCTGCTCGACGGCGCGCGGA
>CAXTLO010000294.1:0-2738 GCA_964244965.1 uncultured Marisediminicola sp. | reverse complement strand
CCGCCGGAGCGTACCCCGGGACGACGATCGTGTCCGCGTCGGCCAGTGCGTCCAGACCCCGCGGGACCGCGTAACCGAAGCTCCCGTGGGACGGCACCGTTCCTGCGGTGAGCCCACAGGCAGACACCTCATAGGGAAACCCCGACTCCGGATGGAACACCTCCGCCGGGATCCCGACGTCCAGCGGAAGCGCCCCGTCGAGTATGAGAATCACCACCTGATGCGGTCGCTGCATCACCTCAATCCGATCCGGCCGGCGCGTGTCGACCACGCCACCATCCTCGCGTGTATCCGCATTACCGCCATCTGCACGCAGCTTCCGCGCCGATTCGTCGAGGAGCGTCGACCCCAGTCAGCACGACCCTGCCATCGCTCGCATCTGTGGCCCGGATGTCGCCGCCGTCGGTGACAATGGTGCGATGACCCTTCCCGCGCCCACCGATGGCGCGCAGTCGGCATGGGTCGGCGAACCGCTGACGACCACATGGTCGCCCGCGCATCCGGTGCACGTGAGACAGGTGCTCCGACCACTCAGTCGCGGCAGCCTGGATCCCACTCTGCGTTGGGAGTCGGGGTCGGCGTGGCGCACGCTACGTACTCCGCTCGGAACCGCGACCCTGCATCTGACCCCGATACCTGGCGGAGTCGCCGCCCGAGCGTGGGGCGACGGCGCCGAGTGGGCGATGGCGCATCTTCCCGATCTGCTGGGCGAAGGGGACGACGCCGAGGGTTTCGACGTGGGCGGCAACGCGTTCCTCCGCGATGCACACCGCCGGATGCCCGGGCTGCGGCTGCTGCGCACCAACTGCGTCTTCGAGATGATGCTCGCCGCGATCCTCGAGCAGAAGGTCACCGGCAAGGAGGCGCGCCGGTCGTGGCGCGAGCTCATCGCCGCCCACGGCGAGCGCGCACCGGGCCCCACGCCCGAGGGGATGCGGGTGTGCCCGCCCCCGGAGGTCTGGCGGATGATCCCGTCATGGGAATGGCACCGGGCGGGCGTCGACCCCAAGCGGTCCCGCACGGCGCTCGCCGCGGCATCCGTCGCCTCGGGGCTCGAGCGCACGCTGTCGCTCGGTCGCGGCAGCGAGGAGATCACGCACCGACTGCGCAGCGTGCCCGGAGTGGGTATCTGGACCGCCGCGGAGACCACTCAGCGCGCGCACGGCGACGCGGATTCGGTGAGCGTCGGCGACTACCATCTGCCCGCTCTCGTGGGATGGGCGCTGATCGGCAAGCCGGTCGACGACGACGGCATGCTCGAGTTGCTGGAACCCTGGCGTGGCCATCGTCAGCGTGTGATGCGCGTCATCGAGCACAGCGGATTCGCCAAGCCGCGCTTCGGCGCCCGCATGACGATCCAGGACCACCGCCACCACTAGCGCCGCTCAGAGCCGGATGTCCTCGTACCGGGTCAGCGGCGTCCAGCGATCCGGACGGATGCCGCGCTCGGTTCGGTCACGGTCCGCCCGGTACCGGTCTGCCCTGATCAGCGGCTCGAGGTCGAACCCGGTGAGCTCCGCCACGTCGGAGACGGACACCTGGAACGTGCGGAAGGCGCCGAGTTCCGGGGCGACCGCCTTCGGCAGGAGGAGGGCGTCGAGCAACTCGCCCTGGTCGAGCAGGTACGCGGTGCAGGCGAGCGCGTCATCCGCGACCCACACCGCGACTTTGACGAATCGGCTCGGAATGCGCGTGCCGCGGTAGGGGATGTCGTCGTCGCCGAAGACCGGCGCGGTGAAGACGGTGAGGCGCCGCCCGGTGGCACGAGCGTTGCCGAGTACGTAGTCCTCGACACCCAGCCAGAGTCGATCGGACTGGTTGAAGTCGCTGACCTGCGGGGCGGCGTTGGTGTAGAAGAAGGTGTCGCTGTTGGCGCGTGCGGCATCGAACCCCCAGACCGGGTCGCGGCGCCGCACGAGGTGTCCCCGATCGAGGTCGTTGCGGGCGTACACCTCTGGCCCCGTCTGCTCGCCGGCGGCCACGCGCTCGTCGAGCCGCCACTCATCCGAGCGTTCGATCTCCTCGAGAGCGGCGCCGTCGATGTTGACCGCGGTCAGCGCTGCCAGGCGACGGTCCCGATCCAGGATGACGCTGAAGTGCGTGTACGCGAGAGTCACCAGAGGCACGTCCGACCCGGAACGCTCCGGCAGCGGCACGTCGACACCGAGGAACGACGGGTCGTAGCCCGCCGCGGCGCCAGACGGCTCAGCGATCGGAGGCGCCCTCGTCGATCGGGTCCGGGTCGGCGGGACCAGTGTCATCCGGTGCAGCGACGTGACGTCCTCCGGCGAGCGGCTCCGGCAAATCACCCGAATAGTCTGCCGAGGCGAGTTGCTCGTCAGTCTTGCGCTTGGCGGCGGCGAGCGACTCCGCGTTCTCCGCGGCCGGGCCCCCTTGATTGGCGAACTGGTCGAACTGGCCCATCGTCATCTCCCCGCACGCTACTGGAGTTGCGAGCCTACCGAGCGCCCGAGCGGGAGGCAAAGGAGCAGGCTCGGTCAGCCTCGCTCGAGCACCGCCATCGCGGCGTTGTGCCCGCCGATCCCGCTGACCGCTCCGCCGCGGCGTGCGCCAGACCCGCAGAGCAGGATGCGCTCGTGCTCGGTCGCGACACCCCAGCGTTGCGCCGGAGTCTCGAGCACCGCGTCGTCCTCCACGAACGGCCAGTCGAGGTCGCCGTGGAAGATGTGGCCACCCGGCAGACCCAGGGTGCGCTCGAGATCGCCGGTCGTGCGGGT
>CAXTLO010000293.1:2418-2766 GCA_964244965.1 uncultured Marisediminicola sp. | reverse complement strand
ACGAGCGAGTTCGCCACGATCGGAGCCGCGGGGGACCTCGGGCTGCCCGCGGCGGCACCCAGCGGGGTGCCGCTCGTCTGGCGCGACTCCTGGGCGGCCGTGACCCCAGGGGGTCACCAGTACGCGACGTCGGCCGGCCACCCGGCGGCCGGATGGCGGTGGACCGAGACGCTCGTTCCGCGGGAGACGCTTGCGAGCGCCGTCGCCGGGCGCAGACTCGCCGGGACCCTCGCGGCCGAAGCCCTGCGCATCGCCGCGTGGCGCCCCCGCCGCGTCACAGAGGTCGACGAGCGCAGCATTCCGCACGAGCTGGACTGGCTGCGCTCCGCGGTGCACCTGGCGAAGGGC
>CAXTLO010000293.1:0-2408 GCA_964244965.1 uncultured Marisediminicola sp. | reverse complement strand
ACCGGGGCCAGGAGACCGTCGCGAAGGTGCACAACCTCGGCCATCCGCCGCGGCGACTGGTGATGCTGCACCTCGACGGCTCGGCCGGGGTGCTGCCGGAGCCGGGGGCCGAGGTCGCCGCAGCCGGCGCTGTGGTCGGCCGCGTCACCTCGGCCGCACGTCACTTCGAGCTCGGTCCGATCGCGCTGGCCGTGCTCAAGCGCACCACCGACCAGACCGCGACCCTCACCGTGACCGTCGACGACGTCGTCGTGTCCGCCGCTCAGGAGGTCATCGTGCCCGCTGATGCCGGAGCAGTCGTCGGCGTCCCGCGGATGCCGCGTCTCGGCGCCGTGACGAGGGACTCCGCCGCGCGCAGCTGACTCCCCTGCCCCACCGACATACTCGTTCGCCGCGGAAGTGCTTCGATGCGGGCGTACTTCCGCAGCAGATGGATGCACGCGTCGCCGGGGCACGGTCAGCGGTCGCGGATGAGGCGGCGCAGGCCGCCCTTCGCCGGAACCATCACCGGCTCGGGCCACCGTGGCGGCAGGTGGTCGCCGAGGGTCACCCCGCGGATCTTGCGGTGCAGGAGCGGCAGTACCCACTCGCGCACCCAGGTGCGCCGGTCCCGCAACCGCCGACGCAGCGGAGGCCGCTGAGCGGGAGCCCTCGCCTTCAGGGAGATGGAGTGGGGAACGCCGAGCAGGCGGAGCACCTCCGTCGCGAGCAGCTTGTGGCCGGCGCGCGAGAGATGCAGCCGGTCGGGCGACCACATCCGGCGGTCCTCGAACCCGTCCATCCGCCAGTAGTCGACGATGTCCGCGCCGTAGACCTCGCCGATCCGTCTCACCTCGGCGTTGTAGGCGTGGTTGCGGCGGCGGAACAGACCGCGCAGGGGAGTGAGAGGGATGTCGTACCCGGTGAAGAGCAGTATCCGCGCACCACTGCTCGCGAGAGTCGCGACCAGCGTCTCGTACTGCCGCATGAGCTCCCTCACGTCGGTGCCCGCGTCGAGGAGGTCGTTGCCGCCGGCGTACACCGTCACCAGAGTCGGCCGCAGCTCGACAGCCTGCTCGAGTTGTTCGGACAGGATGTGGCGCAGTCGCTTGCTGCGCACCGCGAGGTTGGCGTACTCCCACCCGGGATCGGACTTGGCGAGTTGCTCGGCGACCCGGTCCGCCCAGCCACGCACGCCGTTCGGCAGGCGGCGATGGTGATCGCCGACACCCTCGGTGAATGAGTCGCCGATCGCCACGAACCTCCGCCGCGTGCCTGTGGCGTTCGGTGCGGCTCCCGTCGTCAGCGCAGCATCCGGGTACGACGCATCCCGGGGATGCGATCACGGACGACCTGCTCGTACTGCTCGACCAGCAGCTCGCACAGCACCGGCCAGGTGCGCCCCTGCACCGATTCGAACGCGGTCGCCGAGAACGCCGCACGTTTGGCGTCGTCGCCGACCAGGTCGACCACGAAGCGGCGGAGTTGGTCCAATTGCCCTGGCTCGTAGAGCCATCCCGTGCGGGACGCATCGACCAGGTCGAGTGGGCCGCCGCGGCCGGTCGCGACTACCGGGACCCCCGACGCCATCGCCTCCTGGATCGTCTGGCAGAACGTCTCCGATTCGCCAGGGTGCACGAACAGGTCGAGGCTCGCCATGGCGACGGGCAGGTCGTCGCCGGTGAGCTGCCCGGTGAAGTGAGCCGCGGGCAGACGGGCTTCGAGGGCGGCGCGCTGCGGTCCGTCTCCGATGATCACCATGGCGGTGCCGGGGATATCCGCGAGTACAGCGAGGTCGTCGACCTGCTTCTCGGTGGCGAGTCGGCCGACGTATCCGATCACGCGCTCGCCGTCCGGCGCGAAACGGCGTCGCACGGCTGCGCTCCGGTTCCGCGGATGGAAGCGGTCCGTGTCCACCCCGCGCCGCCACATCCCGATCCGCGGCACACCGAGTCGCTCGAGTGCGGTCAGCGCCGACCGCGATGGTACGAGAGTGCGTGCCGCGCGCCGATGGATGTTGCCCACCCGCTGGTGAGCCCACGCCTCGAGGAACGGCAGACCGTATTTCGCCAGGTACGCCGGCACATCCGTCTGGTACACCGCGACGGTGGGGATCCCGAGCTGTTCGGCAGCGCGCACCGCCCGCCATCCGAGCTCGAACGGAGACGCGAGGTGCACCACATCGGGATCGAAGCCGTGCAGGATGCGGCGGAGTCGAGTCACTCCGCCTGGGGCGAGACGCACGGCGGCATAGCCGGCGATCGGTACCGATGGCAGTCGCAGCACGAACGCACCGGCCATCATTCCGGTCTCTTCGAAGCCGCTGGTCGACGGCGCGATCACGAGCACTTCGTCGCCGCGAGCGGCGAGGTGTTTCAGCACCTGGTGCACCGAGTGCGTCACCCCGTTGATCTCCGGGAAGAACGTCT
>CAXTLO010000292.1:0-2771 GCA_964244965.1 uncultured Marisediminicola sp. | reverse complement strand
ATGGCGCGGGCAGTATGACGATCCGGGCGGCGAGTGTGACTCGCCGCCCGGATCGTTGTTCCCGCCGCTTGCCCTGGGTGGCGGATGAATCGGCTCGTGTGCACGTTATGGCGGAGCTTCTGCCGCCAGGATCGCGATCGTTCCGCCTCGCGCGCCGGGACGGCTCAGGCTTGCTCGACGTAGACCCGCAGAGCGTCGCGCACCAGCTCCGCACCTGCCGGACCGCCGTAGTTCGACCCGAACCGCGGATCGGCGACGTACATCTCGCCGAGCCCGGTCACGTAGTCGGGGTCCAGCCGCCCGTCGGCTACTCGCGGAGCCCCTGGCGCCTGGCCCAGCCACCGGATGTGGCGCTGCACGAGTGCTCGGGCGATGTCGCCGTCGGGCGCCTCGCCGCGAGTCGCGGCATCGGTCCACTCCGCCGCCAGAGCGGCATGCTCTGACTGGAACGCCGCCTTCTCCTCGGCGGTCTTCGACCGCCACCACACGTCGCCCTGCGCGTAGGCGTCCTCCCCCCACCGGTCGACGACCTCCTGCTTGTGCTGCGTGTGGTCGAATCCGTCGAACATCTGCTCTGCCATGATCCGTCCGCCTCCTTCCATCGTGTTCATCGTGATCTCGACGCTGGCGATCTGCCGGTCGAGCCGTTCCTTCTCCTGCCTGAGCCACTCCAGATGCGTGCGGAGTGCGGCCGCATCCGACGCCTGACCGTCGAGCACCTCGGCGATGGTCGGCAACGAGAGCCCCAGCTCCCGGAGGAGGAGGATGCGCTGCAGCCGCACGAGGGCACGTTGGTCGTAGCGGCGATACCCGTTCGCGGCCACCTCGCTGGGCGGCAGCAAGCCGATGTCGTCGTAGTGACGCAGCGTGCGACTCGTGGTGCCGGTCAAGCGGGCGACCTCCTGGATCGACCTGGTGACCGGTTCTCGCGTGCTCATGTCTTCGACGGTAGAGGTTGACGTCGCGTCAAGGTCAAGCGGTATGTCGGTCACCCGCGGGAGAACCGGTTCGCCGGCGGACTGTCCGAGGATGAGCGGCAGCCCGTGTTCGAGGGCCGTCCACACAGTCGGCCCCGCTGGTGCGCCTGCCGAGTGCGGCGACGAACTCGAGCCCGCTCGCCATGGTCAGCACGAGGTAGGGGAACCACCCGTCGTGGTCGCGTTCACGGCGGAAGAGGTGCGGGTCACCCGAGGGCACCATGCCCGGATCGGAGCGAGGAGTCCGGGCGTGCGTCGTACCTCGATTGATTGCGCCGTATATGTTCGGCGTTCATCACGGTCCAGTCGTAGAGGTGGCCGAAAGGCTCTCTCAAGGATTCGCCGAGGGGTGTGAGGGCGTACTCGACGCCGACCGGTGAAGTCGGCAGCACCCGTCTGTCGATCATCCCGTCACGTTCTAGCTTTCGAAGCGTCTGAGTGAGAACGCGCTGCGTCACACCCTCGAGGCGGCGCTTGATCTCGTTGAAGCGTCTCGGTTCGTCGAGCACGCCCATGACCATCATCGACCACTTGTTGGCGATCTGGTCGAGGATCGGACGGCTCTCGCAGTCCGCCTTGAAGACCTGCGTTCGAGTGTTCACGATCGCGCTGAACGGTCGCATATCGGTATCCTCCAGCATCCTTGCGATGGTCAAAGTGCCTTCTTGACGAGCACCGCGACGACCCGAAGGCTAGGTATGCATTGTAAACCGACAAGCACTCGAACCCTGGGAAATGATGACTGACGCCACGCCCGCACGCCTCCACGATGACAGCTCGCTCCAGACTCTTCGCACCCGACGTGACGGCGAGGTCTTCTACATCACGCTCGACAACCCGCCGGTGAACGCGCTCAGCGCGTACATGATGCGAGAACTGCGCCAACTGCTGACCGCCTTGCGGCACGACGACACGGTGAGCGTCATCGTCTTCGACAGCGCGAACCCGGAGTACTTCATCGCTCATGTCGATATGAACCTCGGCGATCAGATGGAGATTCTCGGCGAGCTCGCGGCGCAGGCGCCTGAGGGCGTGAACGTCTTCCAGGCTGTGGGCGAGTTGCTCCGAGAGCAGCCGCAGGTGACGATCGTCAAGCTCGCGGGGATCGCCCGTGGTGGCGGAGCCGAACTCGTTGCGGCCGCCGATATGACCTTCGCTGCGAAGGACAGCGGCCGGCTCGGACAGATCGAATCGCTCATGGGGATCATCCCCTCCGGTGGCGGCACGCAGTATCTTCTCGAACGAGTCGGCCGCAACCGCGCGCTTGAACTGGTGCTCACCGGTGACGCCATCGACGCAGACACCGCGGCAGCTTATGGGTGGATCAACCGCGCCCTCCCCGACGCGGAACTAGACGCCTTCGTCGACCAGCTGGCCCGCAACATCGGCGACCTCGCTGACGGCGTCGCCGCCGCGGCAAAGCGAATACTTGCTCCCACAACTCCTCGCGCGGGGTACCAGCGAGAGGAGACGGAGTGGACAGCCTTGATCGGCCAGCCCGCGGCGGTCACGTTGATGGGCGAAAGCCTTCAGCGCGGCGCACAGACACCGGAAGGCGAAAAGGACCTCGAAGGACTCTTGCGTCAGGTCAGCCGGGACTCGACAGCCCAGAACTGACAGCCTCCAGCCGGACCTGACTCACCCTAGGCATCCGCTTCACGTACTCGCCGACGCGCTGCGGCGAAGCGGGAAGCGCGCCAGAAGCAGACGACGCCCCGCTCCTGACCCGGATGCCGGCTAGCGCCGGCGCAGCACCAGCAGACGGTACACCGCGCCGACCGCGAGCACGGCGAG
>CAXTLO010000291.1:0-2796 GCA_964244965.1 uncultured Marisediminicola sp. | reverse complement strand
ACTGACCGGTTGGGGCTGCCATCGTTTCCGGTCCACTCCGCTGACTGGAGGATTGATCGGAGTACTACGACGTTCCGTCGGCAGAGGATGGGAGGGTGCATTGAACGGGTTCGCCGGTCCACCTCTCGCCAGCGGTGCCGTTGGCGACGTAGTCGGCATATGCGGTGACTTTCGCGCTGATCGTGTCATAGCTGTCGTGTAACTCGACGAGTTGAGCTTCGATGCGTCGCTGGTGGTCCTGGAGTAGACGGAAGCGCTCGGCCTCGTTGCCGGTACCGGCCCTGACGAGCCCCGCGTAGGTCCGGACATCGGAAATGGGCATGCCCGAGTTCCGGAACCGGGTGCAAACCTTCAGCCACTCAACGTCAGCCTGCCGGTAGATGCGATGGCCGCTATCGCTGCGCTCCACCTCCGTCGCGAACAAGCCTTCTCGTTCATAGAACCGGAGCGCGTGGACGCTGAGGCCTGTCTGCTGGCTGATCTTCCCGATAGTCAGGGCATCGGTTGCCGGCGCATCGTTCGTCATCGTCATATGGGAAGGTTAGCAGTTTGACTTAGAGCGAGGTCTAGGGCGTAGCGTCACGATCACGAAGCCACGAGATTCCAGCGGGCTTATCTTCACGACATGCATTGAGAAAGAAGCCTCATGACATTCACCCTCGACCCGGAGCTCGCCGCGGCGTTGGCGCCCTTCATGACTGGGGAAGCCGGTCCGGCCGAGGTCCCGGGCGACTGGCAGAGCATCCGCAACAGCACGGCAGTAGGTCAGGCGGCGCTTGGAGCACTGGTTCCGTCGTTCCCCGAGGTGAATCAAAGCGTGTTCACTACTACCAGCATGGATGGCACGGCAGTAAGTCTTCGCTGGTTCGCGCCGGCTGAACGTTCCTCGTCTGCCGCGCTGGTGCATGCGCATGGTGGGGGCATGATCGCCGCCAGCGTCGATCTGTTCGCCCCGTACATCGCGCAGTACGTCGCACTGTCGGGGGTGCCGTTCCTCTCCGTTGAATACCGGCTCGCGCCGGAAGGTCGCGACACTGATCTTGCCGAGGACGTGTTCGCTGGCCTGGCGTGGCTCACGGAGAACCACGCGGAGCTCGACGTCGACCTCGACCACATCGGGTTGTTCGGGGAGAGCGCTGGCGGGGGCATCGCCGCCGGTGTCGCCATACTTGCCCGCGATCGCAGGGTGGCTGTCGCTCAGCAGGTGCTGGTCTATCCGATGCTCGATGACCGCACCGTTGTTCCTGATCCACAGCTAGACGGGATCGCGAACTGGACCTATGTGAGCAACCAGACCGGATGGAGCGCCCTCCTAGGTGACTCCTACGGCACGGACTCGGTCTCTCCGATAGCAGCCCCCGGTCGCCTAACAGATTTTGCCGGCCTAGCTCCCGCCTATATCGAGGTCGGCGCCCTCGACATCTTCCGCGATGAGGACATCCGATATGCCATGAACCTCCTCGCTGCCGGAGTCTCGACAGAGCTTCATTTGCATCCCGGACTTCTCCACGGATTCGACCAATTCGCTCCCACCGCCGACGTCACGATGCGTTCCCTCGCCGACCGCATCAGAGTCCTCCGTGGCATCTGACATCGCTCGTGTTTGCGCCGCCCTAACTTCGTCACCGGAACTACCGGACGAACCGAAAGGAACCACCATGTCTGATATCGAGGCAACCTGGCGCGCATACCTGGACGCGCTTCATGACCGCCGTCTCGACCGGCTGCACGAGTTCGTCCACGATCCCATCCGATTCAACGACACCGACGTGCCCCTCGCCGACTACGCGGCCGCAATCGACTCGAACATCGTCGCCGTCCCCGACTTCCACTGGGATGTCGCAGACTCGATCGCCCATGGCGAGTCCCTCGCAACGCGTCTGATCGACACCGGGACCCCTGTCTCGGAATGGCTCGGGATCACCCCGACCGGCAAGGCGTTTCGGACCACCGAGTTCGCGTTCTACCAATTTCGCGACGGGAAAATTGCCGAGATGTGGTTCCTCCTTGACGCCGAGACTGCAGCCGCTCAACTCGCATCGTCTACCACACCCGACGAAGAAGCGTCGGTGGACGAAAGCGCTTCGTCCCCCGAAACTCTGCCCGCGACCTCGCGCGAATTCGACCGTGCCCGCGCTGAGATCGAGCGCTATCGACCCACAGACGTCAAAGCCATTAACCACAACGATGTTCGCGCCTTCATGCACACCTGGTGGGCTGCCTTTGATCACATCGGCCCGGTGGAATTCTTCCTCGACCACTTCGACGACTCCGACATGACCTTCAATCTCGACGGAAGCCCCATCGCCACGGATCACGCATCGTTCCGCACTTGGTACGACACAGTCCCAACGACCTTCCCTTGGGACTTCCACTCAATCCTCGACGGAGTGCAGGTGACGGGCACTGTTGCGACCGGCTGGACAGTGGACTTCTTCTTTCGACACGTGGGCGAGTACCACGAAATTCCGCTCGGTCAACCAGGCTCTGGAGCTGGCAAGCTGTTCAACCGAGTCCTGCACGCGAACTGGAAGCTCGAGCACCACGACAACCGATTCACCATCCGTCGCTACGAGCTCACGATCGCAGACAACCCAATTCCGCTGTGATCAGTCCGCTTCGAGGCGCTGAACTACGTGCCGGAGATCGACCCGATACGTCTGTCCATTGCCATTCGAACTGGCCCAATTGCCACTTTCTGCCCATCAAGATTCCCGAGCGAGTGTCCGCTACCGGAGTGGAACCGCGCGTGACAGGGCTCTGAGCCGCCTCGGGATCGGACAGTAAGCCCCCTTA
>CAXTLO010000290.1:0-2798 GCA_964244965.1 uncultured Marisediminicola sp. | reverse complement strand
CACCGGATCTGCGGCGGAGAAGATGGGATGTGCGCGGAGGGGGGTGGCGCTGCTGCGCGCAGCGATCTCGGCGATGTCAGCTCTCCTTGCCGAGGAGCTCGCCCCACTGGGCGATCTGGTCCTCCAGCTGCGTGGCGAGCACGGACGGCGACGCCTGCTCGGCCGTGACCGGCGCGGTACCGAGCTCTTCGAACTGCGTCTCGACCTCGGAGTCGCCCAATGCCGAGATGATCGCTTGGTTCAAGGTGGTGATGACACGTTCCGGCGTCCCGGCGGGGGCGTACAGGCCGTGCCAGATGCTCACCTCCACGTCGGGCAGCCCGGCTTCGGCCGTCGTCGGCACCTCGGGCAGGACAGCCACGCGTTCGGGAACCGTGACGGCATAGGCGTCGACGGAATCGCTGAGGATCTGGCTCGCGGAGTTAGTGGTCTGATCGCACAGCAGGTCCACCTGCCCACCGAGGAGGTCGGTCATGGCCGGGCCGGTGCCGTCGTAGGGCACCTCTGTCAGTTCGACGCCCAGCGTCTCTTGCATGAGGGTGGCGCATAGGTGCGACGCAGACCCGACCCCGGCGTGTGCGAGGGTCACGGTGCTTTCGTTCTCCTCGATGTACTCGATCAGCTCCTCCAGGTCGGCTGGACCCAGGCCGCTTCTCGACAAGACAACCATCGGCACCTCCGTTATCAAGGCGATGGGCTCGAAGTCCTCGACCGGGTCGAAGTTGAGATCCGGGTAGAGAGCCGGCGCCGTGGACATGCCGATGTGGTGCATCAGCAACGTGTACCCGTCGGCGTCGGCTTGTGATGCTTCGCCTGCGCCCACCGTTCCGCCCGCGCCTTCGACGTTGTCGACGACGATCTGGACGCCGAGCTCCTCGCCGAGTCGCTCGCCGAGGATGCGGGTGACCGTGTCAGTTGGTCCGCCGGCAGCGAATGGCACTATCACGTCGACGGAATCGGTCGGAAAATCGGACTCGCCCCCGCCGGTGCTTCCCGACTCCGATGAGGCGCACGCCGTCAACGTCAGGCACAGAGCCGCGCCGGCGGCACTTGCGGAAAGTATGCGTCTGTAGTTCATGTGCTGCGTCCTTTGATCGACGTTGATGAGTTCGCATCGAGACATCCGTGTCGCGATGCCCCATCATCAGGAGGCCCGCACGAGATCGGCAATGCCGCAACGCGACCAATATGAACGGAATCGCAGGAGCCCTTTGTCGGCGGTGAACGTTATGAACGAAAGACCCTGCTGCCTGCTACATCCGGTCACTGCCCCGCTCGAGCGAACCCTCGGAACAGCGTCTCTGGATACCCGATGACGCTCGGGCTGTGCCGCCGGTCCTCACCTGCCGCTTGTACCCATAACTGGCCACAACCGAGCCGCAGCCACTATGGAAGGGTGGAACCGCAGCCGGCGGCCAGGGTCGGCGCGTTCGGGGGAACGGCAGTGGCAGCAGGACATTCAGCGGCGAACCAAGCCGCCCTCTTCCAGCTCGAAGCGGAGCAGTACGACTATGCCGCGAAGACAGCGCGCGAGATGCACCGTCGCTTCAGCGCTGCCGCGAGCAGTGAACGAGCGCTCGGCGAACTGCTCGAGCCGCTGAGGGAACGCGGCTTCCATGTGCTCTCGGATCGCAAGTGGCCGCACACCCGCGGCAAGGCGCAGGTCGACTTCGTGCTCGTGGGGCCATCGGGCGTCTGCATCGTCGACGCGAAGACCTGGACCGATGTCTGCATCGACAACGGTCGCGTCTTCCAGGGCCAGGATGACGTCACCGACCGCTTCGACGCGATCGCTGGCCTCGCAGCCACAGTGCGTGAAGACCTCGCCGAACTCGGCCTCGCGCCGGGTGAGGTGCGCGTTGCGGCCGTGTTCACGAATCGCCGCAGCATCCGGAGCCGCATCGGCGGTGTCGACCTACTCGGAATCGACGACGCGGCACGGTACCTGCTCCGCGGTGACCGACTGACGCCCACGCAGGTCCAGCTTGCGTTGCAGCGGATCGCGACGCTGTTCCCCCCTTATATAGAGGAGGAGCGCACCGTGATGCAGAAGGTGACCGGGTTCGTTCGCGCGGCACCGGTCATCCCCATCACCCGTCAGGATGCGCTGATCAGCGTCGCCGAACTCGAGCAGTCCCTCCTCGCGCACGAGCAGGCGAAGCCGATCGAGGAGTGGATGGCGTGGCTGCATCCGGATCAGGCGCGTCTCGCGAAACGCTCATTTAGCGGTCCCTCCCGCATCCGCGGCGCCGCCGGCACCGGTAAGACCGTTGTCGGCCTGCACCGCGCAGCGCATATCGCCCGCACCCGGCCGGGCAAGGTGCTCGTCACTACCTTCGTACGCACGCTGCCCGACGTGCTGGAGTCGCTGATGCAGCGGATGGCGCCCGAGGTCGCTGATCGCGTCGAGTTCATGGGTGTGCACGAGTTCGCCCGTCAGGTGCTGAAGGAACGCGACATCCGCTGCGATGTCGACATCAAACGCGCCGACGCGCTGTTCGACCAGGCGTCGCGCGAGGTGGGCGGCGCGCTGATCCGCATCGATCCGGATGCCCGGTACTGGAAGGACGAGCTGCTGTGCGTGATCAAGGGCCGCGGCATCACGCGCTTCGAGCAGTACGCTCAACTGGCCAGGGTAGGTCGACGACGCCGGCTCACCGGCGAGCAGCGCATTGCGGTGTGGGAGTTGCACGAGCGGTACGACCGACTGCTGCGCGCCGACGGCGTCAACGACTACGCCGACGTGATCTTGGCCGCCGAACGCTCCCTGCGCGAGGCGCCGCTTTCCGGATACAGCG
>CAXTLO010000289.1:0-2803 GCA_964244965.1 uncultured Marisediminicola sp. | reverse complement strand
CGACGCGGGCGATCAGGAGCGGCGCAAGCGGATTCGTGCTGAAGGACGCCGATCCGGAGTTCCTGCTCGCCGCCATCCGCACCGTGCATGCCGGAAGCGCGGTGATCGCCGCCTCCGCGACACGAGAGCTCTTCGAGCACTTCGACGGGGGAGCACACCGGCGCGACCAGCCCACGACCTTCGACACCCTGACGGCGCGCGAGCGCGACATCTTCGCCCTGGCCGCGCGTGGGTTGAGCAACTCCGAGATCGCGTCGACGGAATTCTTGAGCGAAGCGACGGTGAAGACCCACATCAGCCGGGTGCTCGCGAAGCTCGGCCTGCGAGACCGCGTTCAGCTCGTTGTGTTCGCGTTCGAGCACGGTCTCACGGGCTGAACGAGATGATCGTGCGCAATCTCGCCCAGAGTCGATGCGGCGCTGATCGCCGTCGCGATCCGTCGCCGCAGGAAGGACGGCGGGTCATCCGCCTGATGTAGTCGGCCGCGACGCCCGCCGGATTCGCCTCTCGCGCCACCTTCGTAGCGTGGAGCACATGTCATACAACCGTCTCGATGAGGGCCTCGTTGCCCGTGTCACTTCAGTCACCAAGTCCTACGGCTCCGGCCCAAATGCGGTGGTCGCCCTCGCCGGCGTCTCCATCGGCATCCGGGCCGGCGAGTTCACCGCCGTCATGGGTCCGAGTGGATCGGGGAAGTCCACCCTGATGCACATCATGGCCGGCCTCGACACCCCGACCTCGGGGGAGGCGTACCTCGGCGATACCGAGATCACCCGCCTCGGCGACACCGACCTCACAGTCCTCCGTCGCCGTCGGGTGGGATTCGTCTTCCAGTCGTTCAATCTCGTTCCCACGCTCGATGTCAGCGGTAACATCTTGCTGCCGTTCGAACTCGATGGACGACGGCCCAGCGCCGACGAGCAGCAATTCCTCGACCAGCTGATCGACTCGCTCGGACTCAGGGCGCGCCTGACCCACCGCCCGCACGAGCTCTCCGGTGGCCAGCAGCAGCGGGTCGCGATCGCGCGCGCACTCGGGACCCGACCCGACCTGGTGTTCGCCGACGAGCCGACCGGCAACCTCGACTCCCGCACCGGGCGCGAGGTGCTCACCCTGCTGCGCACCGCGACCTCCACCTACGGGCAGAGCATCGCGATGGTCACGCACGACCCGATCGCGGCGAGCTTCGCCGACCGCATCATCATCCTCGCCGACGGACGGGTGGTCGAAGAACTCGGCCGCTCGACCGCGGAGCAGATCAGCACGTACATGCTGGGAATGGAGCAGGTGGCATGAGGTTCCGCGAACACACGTCGTCCATCCTCGTCGCTGCCCTCAGCAGCTTCTTCGGCGCCGGGTTGATTCAGGCGACCGGTCTGATCAGCGACATCTTCGGCGGGGAGGACTCACCGACAGTACAGTCAGCTCTCTTCCCTGTCGCCGCCGTGTTCATCGGCCTGGCGATGTACACCGGAGCCATCGTCACCTCCAACACATTCGGCACGATCGTCGCCGGTCGCACGCGGACGATCGCACTCATGCGACTCGTCGGTGCGAGCGCCGCCCAGCTCCGGCGGTCCGTCGCTCGGGAGGGATTGGTCGTCGGGGCGATCGGCTCTGTCATCGGAGCGGTGATCGCCGTCTCCCTGAGCCTCGGGATCATCCGCTGGCAGGTCGACGCGGGCAACATGCCGGATGTCGCCTACCGGATCGTCGATCCTCTCGTGCTGCTTCCCATCGCCGCCGTCGTCCTCACGACGTGGATCGCATCGCTGGTCGGGTCGCGCCGAGTGCTCGATGTCTCGCCGGTGCAGGCGACGGCGGGAGCCCAGGAGCCGGGCGTGGAGGAGGCGAAGAGCCGCACCGTGCGTAACGTCTTCGCGCTGGTACTGGTCATCGGTGGTGCCGCACTGCTCGCTCTGGGGGTGCTCGTCGGGCTGGTCTCGCCGCTGGGGCTCTTCATCGCGTTCTTCGGCGGAATCGGTTCGTTCACCGGGATCGTGCTCGGAGCGCACCTCGTGATGCCGGCGGTGCTCCGTGCGGTCGGTCATCTGTTCGGCCGCTCGGCACCAGCGCGACTCGCTGCGGCCAACGCGGTGCGCTATCCGGCGCGCAGCACGAGGAACACGATCGGTCTCGTCATCGGCGTCACCCTCGTCACGACCTTCTCGGTCGCGGCAGCGTCGTACCAGGCGATGATCGGGGAGGCGATCGGGCTGACAGCAGAGGAGACGGCTCAGGCCAACCAGGCGCTCGCCATCACCTTCGGCATCCTCTCCGCCCTCATCGGGTTCTCCGCGGTGATCGCGGCAGTCGGCATGGTCAACAACCTGTCACTCACCGTGCTTCAGCGCACCAGGGAGCTCGGCTTGCTGCGCGCTCTCGGGTTCACGACGGGACAGGTGCGACGGATGATCGTCGCGGAGTCCGCGCAGATGGTGATCGCCGCCGTCGGCCTGGGCCCCGTACTCGGGGTGTTCTACGGATGGGCTGCTGCCCAGTCGCTGCTCGCGTCGATACTCGGCACCGGCGTGGTGCTTCCCACCCTGCCGTGGTTGCTGATCGGCGGAGTCGTGATCGGTGGAGCGGTGCTCGCACTCGTGGCATCCGTCGCCCCGTCGAGACGCGCGACGTCGGTGACTCCGGTGCGTGCCCTGTCGGTGAGCTGAGCGATGCCCTTCCTGTGCCCGCGTGTATTTGCAGCGGGCACAGGATCGGCGAGAGCGGGCCTGGCGTTGGTGCGGTGGTAACCTGTGACCGTGTTCCGCCGTCTCCTCCTTGGCTGCCGCGACGAGTCCTGATA
>CAXTLO010000288.1:0-2826 GCA_964244965.1 uncultured Marisediminicola sp. | reverse complement strand
ACCCGCGGGTGCTCAGCCGCGACGACGTGCCGGCCGACGAGGTCGAGCGCGAGCGGGCCATCGTGACGGAGATCACCAAGGCGGAGGGCAAGCCGGATGCCGCTCTCCCGAAGATCGTCGAGGGACGTCTCACCGCGTTCTTCAAGCAGATCGCCCTGCTCGATCAGGGGTACGCGAAGGACGACAAGCAGTCGGTCGCGAAAGTGCTGCAGGATGCCGGTCTGACCGTCACCGGCTTCGCCCGGTTCAAGGTCGGCGCCTGACGCTGATCGAGTAGTGACGAAGGCCCGGGTCGCACACGCGTCCGGGCCATCGTCATTGTCATCGTTATCGTCCGAGAGTGACGACGGCGAGCGCCTCGAGTGCCGATAGCCTGGGACGGGCCACAATCGAGGGAGCACCGTGACCGGAGTACCGATGACTGACGGGGAGCCGACCAGGCGGGTGCTGCTGAAGCTCTCCGGCGAAGCCTTCGGCGCCGGCTCGCTCGGGGTCAACCCCGACGTGGTGAGCCGCCTCGCGAACGAGATCGCCGAAGCAGCCCGCGACGTCCAGGTCGCCATCGTTGTCGGCGGAGGGAACTTCTTCCGAGGAGCAGAACTCAGCCAACGTGGTGTGGAGCGCGGTCGAGCCGACTACATGGGGATGCTCGGCACCGTCATGAACGCCCTCGCGCTGCAGGACTTCATCGAGAAGGCGGGAGTGCCCACGAGGGTGCAGTCGGCGATCTCGATGACCCAGGTCGCCGAGCCGTACATCCCCCGCCGCGCGGTGCGGCACCTCGAGAAGGGTCGTGTCGTCATCTTCGGCGCCGGCGCCGGCCTGCCGTACTTCTCCACCGATACGGTCGCCGCGCAGCGAGCGCTCGAGATCGGGGCGGATGTCGTGCTCCTCGCAAAGAACGGCGTCGATGGCGTGTATTCCGCCGATCCGCGCACCGATTCATCCGCTCGCAAGATCGATGCGATCAGCTATCAGGACGCCCTCGTACAGGGACTCAAGGTCGTCGATTCGACCGCGTTCAGCCTGTGCATGGACAACAGCATGCCGATGGTGGTGTTCGGGATGGCGCCGGATGGCAACGTCACCGCCGCCATCCGCGGGGAGCGCATCGGCACACTGGTGTCCAACTAAGCTCGATAACCGCAGTCAATGACGAGGGAGACACCGTGATCGCCGACGTGATGGCCGAAGCCAGAGACAAGATGCAGAAATCGGTGGAGGCGGCCAAAGACGACTTCGGCAACGTGCGCACGGGACGTGCCAACCCGGCGCTGTTCCAGAAGATCCTCGTCGACTACTACGGGTCGCCCACCCCGCTCGCGCAGCTCGCGGGCATGCAGAACCCCGAAGCCCGCACCCTCCTCGTCACGCCCTACGACAAGGGTGCGCTCAAGGAGATCGAGAAGGCGCTGGTGAGCGCTCCGAACCTGAGCGCGAACGTCGGAAACGACGGGACCATCATCCGGGTGACCCTCCCGGAGCTCACTGAGGAGCGCCGGCGTGAGTTCGTGAAGCTGGTGCGCAGCAAGGGCGAAGACGCCAAGGTGTCCATCCGCAACATCCGCCGTCGGGCCAAGGACGACCTCGATGCGCTCAAGAGCGAGGTCGGAGACGACGAGGTCGGCCGCGGTGAGAAAGAGCTCGAGGCCGTGACCAAGACGCACATCGACGCCATCGACGACGCTCTGAAGAAGAAGGAAGCCGAGCTCCTCGAGGTCTGATGACTGAGGATCCCGGCGGGGCGCCCCCCGCGCGAAGCAGCGGTTCGAGGCGCCGCGCGCTCGGCCTCCTCGCGAGCGCACGACGCGAGCAGTTCGAGGCGCGCGCACACGCCACCCGCGAGGAGATCCGCGCTCAAGTGGCAGCCACGAAGGCCCAGATCGACGAGGCCAACGAGCGCCTGGAGGCACGCGCCGGCCGCAATATCCCGCTCGCCGTCCTGTTCGGTCTCGTGCTCGGGGCGAGCATGGTGCTGAGCCTGGTGCTGATCAAAGACCTCTTCATCATCGTGTGCGCGGCGCTGATGTTCTTCACGAGCATCGAACTCGCCAGCGCGCTCCGATTCGCCGGGCGGGACGTCCCACGGATCCCCACGATCATCGCGGGACTCGCCGTCCTGCCGGTCGCGTTCTACTACGGCTCGGCCGCCGCGTGGCTCACGTTCCTCGGCGGGGTGCTCCTCGTCGCGTTGTGGCGCACAGCGGAACTGGCGCGCCCGAGTCACCGGACCTCCTTCTCCGACTTCGCGCGCGACGTGGGAGCGGGCACGTTCATCCAGGCCTACGTGCCTCTCCTCGGCATGTTCGGACTCCTGCTGACCAGGGAGGACGGCGGCGAACGGTGGACTCTCGCCTTCCTCACCATCGTGATCGTCACCGACATCGGTGCGTACGTCAGCGGCCTGAGATTCGGCAGGCATCCGATGGCTCCGCGCATCAGCCCCAAGAAGACCTGGGAGGGCTTCGCCGGCTCTGTGGTGTTCGCGGCGGTCGCCGGCGTCCTGCTGGCCGTGTTCACGATCGACCAGCCGTGGTGGTTCGGACTGATCTTCGCGGGCACGATGGTCGTCACCGCGACCGTCGGTGACCTCACCGAGTCGCTCATCAAACGCGACCTCGGCATCAAGGACATCAGTACCTGGCTCCCGGGCCACGGCGGATTCCTCGACCGCCTCGACTCCGTCCTGCCGAGCGCGTTCGCCGCGTATCTGCTCTACCTGGTCTTCGCGTGACTGCAGGGCGGACTGATCGAATAGGGCAGACTAGCCTCCGATGAGCACCACCTTCCCCCGCACCCGCCGTTCCCGGTGGGGCTACGACGTCG
>CAXTLO010000287.1:0-2827 GCA_964244965.1 uncultured Marisediminicola sp. | reverse complement strand
TCACACATGGTCCTCGATCTACACTGGCCCGGTGTCTCCCGCCCGCCAGTTCCTGCTCTACTCGCTGCTCAGGGTCGGCTTGTTCGCCGTCGTCTTCGCTGCGCTGCTCCTGATGCAGGTGAACCCGTTCCTCGCCGCCGTCATCGCCGCGATCGTCGGGCTCTGCGTCACGTACATCTTCTTCCGCAGACAGCGCGACGAGGTGACGCGCGCGTTCGCTCACTGGCGCACTTCCGACCGAGCAGATCGCGACGACGACGGGGATGAAGAGGACGAATTGGTCGGGGAGCCCGCGTCATCCGCCCCGCCCCGGTCTGATGGCACGAGCCCGTCGCAAGGCCCGCTAGCGTCAGCCGGCCCGTTCCCGTCTGAACGCTCTGGGGCGTCAGAACGCCAGAGCTATCGCGAGGCCGGTGCCGTAGAGGAGCGCGGTGAGGCTCGTGAGCTTGAGCGCGAGCACGAACTCCGGAGCGGTGCGTCCGGTGAGCGTGATGATCACGGCGGGCAGCGCCGCCAGTAGCGCGAAGTACACGTAGAACGCGTTGGGGAACAGCGGGAGATAGAAGACGAGGATCCCGAACGGCGCGAGCGTGAAGACCGTGAAGAGGATCCGCGCGGGCCAGTGGCCGACCAGCACCGCGAGGGTGCGTTTGCGAGCCGCACGGTCCTGCACGACATCGCGGATGTTGTTGACCATCAGCACGGCGCAGGCGAGCAGACCGATCGCGACCCCGCCGATCCAGGCCTCGAAGCTCACCGCCCCGACCTGCACGAACATGGTGCCTGCCGTGGCCACGAGTCCGAAGAAGACGAAGACGAAGACCTCACCGAGGCCGTAGTACCCGTACGGATGCTTACCGCCGGTGTAGAAGTAGGCGGCGACGATCGCGGCCGCGCCGATCGCGATGAGCCACGGGTACCCGCTGCGGATGCTCACGATCACGCCCGCGACGGCGGCGAGGGAGAAGAACACGATGGCGACGGTGATCACCGCGCGGGGTGTCGCCGCTCCCGACCCGGTCAGCCTGGAGGGACCGACTCGATGGGCGTCGGTGCCGCGGATGCCGTCGGAATAGTCGTTGGCGTAGTTGACGCCGATCTGCAGCCCGACCGCGACCGCGAGGCAGAGCAGAGCGCGCACCCAGTGCCAGCCCTCGTCGTTGTCGTACAGATACGCGGCGCCGGTTCCGAGCACCACCGGCGCTATGGCCAACGGCAGGGTGCGGAGGCGCGCGCCGCCGATCCAGTCGCGCGCTGTCGCTTTGCGGACGGTCTTCTGCTGTGGGCGACCGCCTGGGCGCCCACTCCGAGAACCACCCTGTGTCACGCGGGGCTGCACGCCCGCGCCCGCCTTCGCGACGGCCGCGGCCGGCTTACGGGGATCGGTGCGCTGCTGCGTCGGTCGTGCTCTGTTCGCCACGGCTCGATTGTACGGTTGCGCTGGTCGAGGGCCCGAGTTCGGTGGCGAGGCGCACGCGGTCGGGCTTGCCCGAGGCCAGCAACGGGATCGCCGGCACGCGGATGACCCTGCCGGAGCGAGTGGCGCGACCCAGTCGCTCGCTCAACGCCCCCACCAGGAGGGACTCGGATGCGCCGCGGTCGGCGGTCACGAGCACGAAGGACTGACCCCACCGCACATCATCCACGGCGAGCGCGACGGCGTCGGCGAATCCGACCACGTCGTGCGCGACCTGTTCGATGGCGTCGAGAGAGAGCTTCTCGCCCCCCGAGATGATCACGCGATCGAGCCGACCTGTCACCGTGAGCACGCCCTGGGAGACGGATCCGACGTCCCCTGTGCGGTACCACCGCGTGCCGTCCGCGACGATGAACGCGGCAGTGGTCCGATCGGGATCGTCGAGATATGCCTCCGCGAGCATGGGGCCTGCCAGCTGTACCTCTCCTGCCTCGACGCGCACGGCGGCAGAGCCGATCGGCACGCCGTCGAAGACGCATCCGCCCGACGTCTCGCTCGACCCGTAGGTCCGGGTGACGGCCAGGCCGAGTGCCGCAGCCCGCTCGACGAGCTCGGGCGGGGATGACTGCCCGCCGACCAGGATTCGGTCGAGTGCTCGCAGCGTGGTCTTTACCGCAGCATCCCGTTCGGCGAGGTCGACGACGCGAGCCAGCTGCGCGGGCACTAGCGACGCGAACCGGCGGTCGCCGGTCATCCGCTCGACAGCCGCGGCGAAGTCCGTGGCCTCGAATCGGCCGGGCGGCACGCGTACCGGCTCGGTCTGCGACGTGATCGAGCGCACGAGCACGTTGACGCCGGCGATGTAGTGGGCGGGCAGCGCGAGCACCCACTGCCCGGGTCGACCGAGGGCGGTCCCGGATGCCGCGGCGCTCGCCAGGAGCGCGTCGGCGGTGAGGGCCACCCGCTTCGGCCTGCCACTCGAGCCACTGGTCTGCACCACGAGTGCGATGCGCTGCGCCACCTCCCCCGGCAGGTCGTCAGGGGTGCGACCGGCGACCGGGAACACCGCGGGTCCGTCGGCGGTGAGAGCGTCGTGCAGCGCGGCGGACACCGCGGCCACGTCGCCCGTGTCGACGGGCAGCAGACGCCGGGTCATCCGGTCACCGAAGCTTCAGTACTGCCACGGGTACGGACCCCAGTCGGGCTCGCGCTTCTCGAGGAAGGCGTCTCGACCCTCGACCGCCTCATCGGTGCCGTACGCGAGCCTGGTGGCCTCACCGGCGAACACCTGCTGCCCCACCATGCCGTCGTCCACGGCGTTGAATGCGAACTTCAACATGCGGATGGCCGTGGGCGACTTGGTGAGGATCTCGTTCGCCCACTCGTAGGCGACCGCTTCCAGGCGTTCGT
>CAXTLO010000286.1:0-2856 GCA_964244965.1 uncultured Marisediminicola sp. | reverse complement strand
GTGATCTTGGCCGCCGAACGCTCCCTGCGCGAGGCGCCGCTTTCCGGATACAGCGCAGTCGTCGTGGATGAAGCGCAGGATCTCAGCTGCGCGATGATCCGCATGCTTCATCACCTGGTCGGCGACCGCCCGGACGGCCTCAACCTCATCGGCGACGGCCGCCAGACCATCTACCCTGGCGGATACACACTGAGCGAGATCGGTATCGCCATCTCGGGACGTGGCGTCGTGATGACCCGCAACTACCGCAACACCGCCGAGATCGTCACCTTCGCCGGGGCGCTGATCGCCGGATCCGACTACGCCGACATCGAGGGCGATACGTCGGCCGTGGACACTCCGGCAGAAGTCATCCGTCACGGTGCGGAGCCGACCGTGACCCACTTCGCCACCCGCATCGCACACGACCGGGCGCTGGTGGAGCAGGTGCAGTCGCTTGTGAGAAGCGGATGCCGCGCCGGCGACATCGGCGTGCTGACACCGCACACCTACGCGACCCGCGACATCCGCCGCGCTCTCGACTCGGCCGGCATCCCGTCCATCGACCTGCTGAACTACCGCGGCGCTATGTCGGAGCAGGTGAAGGTCGGCACGACCAAGCGCGCGAAGGGGCTCGAGTTCGCCCAGGTGCTCGTCGCGCGGACGCCGCCGCGGCTGCTGGAAGCTGCACCGGATGCGGGTGACACGTCCGAGGGCGAGCGGCGTGAGCTCGACCGGCGAGAGTTGTACGTCGCGATGACCCGGGCGCGGGACGGGCTGTGGGTCGGGGTCGCGTGACGCAGGTTGGTCAGCGACTGACCCTGCGTGCGGATCGCCTAGACGATGGTGCCGTGGCCTCCGCGAGGCGATTCACCTGCGGCCGGTCAGAGGCGCCAGAGGTCGTCGGTGTCTCTGGGTTTCGCGCCATGGGTTGCATCGATGATCTTGAGGAGGAGCCGATTGAGTTCGGTGCTCTCGGAAAGGGTGAGCCCTGCGTCGGTGAGGTCGTTGGCAGACAGGGCGATGGTCCTGATCTCGTTGAGCGCGTCTCGTCCGTCGGCCGTGATGCGCACGGGGTTGCGGCGGCCTCGGGCGCGGTCGCCCGTGCGGATGATCAGTCCCCGCTCCTGTAGGCCGTCCAGGAGGGGAGCGATGCTCTGCGGCCGCACCAGCACCGACCGCGCGAGGTCGGCCTGAGTCATCTCCTCAGTAATCGCGAGATGAGCGAGAACACCGAACTGGATCGGGTTGAGATCATGACCGGCGAGGCGGTCGGTCAGGCGCTGCCCGACAAACCGTGCGACGCGGACGATGCTCCACGTCAGGATCCCCTCCAGCTCCTCCGCCGTGATCTCTCCTGGTTCCGTCATCCACACATCATTTCAACAGGTTGCCGCCCTACCGTAATTCCTACAGATTCCTGTTAGTCGAGAGAAGGAAGCAGCATGAGCGATTCCACATCCGAAAACCGCCAGCACGTCACCGACCTGGTGAAGCAGGCGAAGGTCGCGATGCTCACCACGATGAAGGCGGACGGCACACACGTGAGCCGTCCGATGGCACTGCAGGAAGTCGCATTCGACGGCGACCTGTGGTTCTTCGCCGACAAGGATTCGGCCAAAGCCGCCCAGATCCAGGCGATGCCGGAGGTCAACGTGTCCTTCTCCGACGAGAAGAACCACTCCTGGACCTCTATCGCCGGCCGGGCACAGGTCGTGGACGACCGGCAGAAGGCTGAGGAGCTCTACACCCCGGTGCTGAAGGCCTGGTTCCCCGACGGGCTGGAGACGCCGGGGATAACGCTCATCAAGATCGAAGCCGACACCGCCGAATACTGGGATGCTCCCACCAGTACCGTCGCCTTCATCGCCGGCAATCTGAAGGCGGCTGTGACCGGCAACCCCAAGAAGGACCCGATCACCAACGACACTGTCGAGCTGTGACGGCGGCTGACTGAGCCGAACCGACCGCGACCCGTCGAAGTCGGCACGTCCGACAGTAAAACGCCGTACGACGGCATGCTCAAGATGGAGCAGGCCGGGCCGCTCGCGAACGGTGACTTCTGATTGGATCCTGGATCGCCTAGTCGGTGTGCTCGGCGGTGAGGAGTTCGATCTCCTCATGACCCACTCTGTCGGCGACGCTGACTTGTTCGGTGACCGTGTTCTTCTCGAGCCACACCCGTTCGAGAGGAACGACCTGCATCGTCACCACCGGGCGTTCTTCGTGCAGGATGATCACTCGGGGCGACTCTTCGTCCGTCGAGACGGGTCCGGGGATGAGCGTGTCCGCGTCGAGTGGTTCCCGGGTCATCCGGATCTCCTCGTGGCGCACGGTGACCGTGATGGTGCGTTCTTCGGTGACGATGAACTTCTCCAACCGAACCCGTTCGGTGGCGAACCGCTCGGTAGTGACCAGCAAACGCTCTTCATGCCGTACCAACCCGGCCGCGGTGGGATCTCCATCAGGTGCCACGACGTCGTCACTTGCGTTATCGGGCGAGGGGACATGCTGATCGGTCATCGGGTGCCTTTCTGGGCAGTGCGAAGGTGCAGGAAGTGGGGGCGCCAGGGGATCCGACTCTACTCGCGGGGACCAGGAGGTGCTGAGGTGCCGCGGCCCGGGGACAGAGGCGGCGTCGGACTCAAGCAGTAGGGAGGCGGTGTGGACGACGAATGGGTCAGCGGCCAGCAGCGCCTGCCGCAACAGGTAGCGGGAGATGCCGAACCGCTGCTGGAGCTCGCTCTCGGTGGGGAACTGGGTTCCGGCGGTCAGCGTGCCGTCGGTGATGCGGGCTCGGAGGACGGCAAGAGACGATGAGCACGCCCGCGGTGTTCGGAGGTGGGTCGCTGAACGAACTGCGGCGTAGCCTCGAAA
>CAXTLO010000285.1:0-2902 GCA_964244965.1 uncultured Marisediminicola sp. | reverse complement strand
CGCGACATCCTCTTGCGTAATCGGCACGACTCAGAGATTACCGCGTGGCAATGCCAGACTGGCTAGCTCTGACCGAGGGGTGAGGTCGCGAACTCAGCGCCGACCAGTGCGCGGAGGTCGAGCGAGTCGAGGTCGCCGGGCAGTGTGGCGTCGTCCTCCGGGTGGTATCCGATCGCATGCCCGGGTTCTAGAGGGAAGATCGTGGCGCCACCGGCCGACACTCCCCATACGATATGGTGACCCGGCACCTGGAGAGCGGCTACCGCTGCGAATAGCCGCGCCGCATCGTGTGGGGAGAACCAGGCGACCCGTCCGCTCACCCCTTCTGGGACGCCGGTCGCGTTGACGATCCGAGCCGAGACGATGCTCATGCCGAAGCGGTCGGCGTAGACACTCCCAAGGGCCTCGAGCGCTGCTTTGGAGACGCCGTAGTAGGTGTCTGGTCGTGGTACTAGCACCTTTCGCACTGCAATGTCGCCGTATCCGGTGAAGCCCACCGCGTGCACAGAACTCGCGAGCAGAACGCGTCGCACGCGTGCGCGCCGGGCCGCTTCGAGCACTCGCTGCGTTCCGTCGATGTTGAGAGCGAGGAGGTCGGACCAGGAACGTTCCGACCGGTGAGCAGCAAGGTGAATCATCACGTCCGCGCCAACGAGAGCGGCATCGAGTGTGTTGTCATCGAGCAGCGAGGCCGCGATGTACTCCTCGCCTGACGACAGGGCCGTGGTCGGCGGCGATACGTCGAGCAGTCGGAGCCTCCAGCCGCGCTCTCGCAGCAGCGGGCGCGTTAGACCGGCGATTTCGCCTGCGCCACCCGTGATCAGTGCAGTCACCGTCATGCCGCCACGTTACCTATCCCGCCTTGTGGTGCGACGCTGATGATGATGATGGGGCGGATGTGGTGACCGATGCCCAGTCACCACATCTGTAACCGTGCGGTGCAAAAGACAGGGCGATCGAAAGGAGAAGACGCTGCGTGCGCCTCAGATCGGCGCGCCGCTCGTGCTCGTCGAGGTGAGGTTTCTTGGTTGACCGCTCAGGGGGCGAGGCGGAGCCCGGTGACCTCCTCGAGCCACTCCACGAGCTCCCTGGCGAGGGCGGCATCGCGCGAGGCGGGGCTCGACCACACTCGGCCGGGGATGCCCCGGGTCTGGGCCAGCCCGCGTGGTCCGATGACGTCGCCGCCGTGCACGACCGGCGCGATGGCGGCCGCGAGGATCGACTCCATTCCCTGCGCGGGTGGAGCGGTCAGCGCGGCCCATACCGTCACCGAGGCGTTCTGCACCGCCTTCGGCGCCCAGGAGACCGGAACCGCGGCGATGTCCGTGCCCGCGACCCCCGGATGCGCCGCGACCGCCACGGTGGACGACCCGACCGCGCGCAATCGCCGGTCGAGCTCGCGGGTGATCAGCAGATCGGCGAGCTTCGTGTGCCCGTAGACGAGGAACGGCCGGTACCCGGTGCCCTGCACCTCGAGCCGCAGACGTTCCATGGTGAACGGCGGCATGAGGTGCGCGAGGCTGCTCACCGTGACGATGCGGCTGCCCGCCGTGCCGGTCACCACCGGGAGCAGGCGGGCGGTGAGCGAGAAGGGGCCGATGACGTTGGTCGCCCACTGGGTCTCGTACCCGCTCGGCGCGAAGGACAGCGGCGGTGCCATCAGCCCGGCGTTGTTGACGAGCAGGTCGAGGCGTCCGCGTGCGGCAAGGGAGTCGGCGACGTCCTCGACCGAGGCGGGATCGGACACATCGAGTCGCACGAACTCGACGTCGGCGGACGGATGCCCGTGCCGGATGCGATCCAGGGCGTCGGCCCCGGACTGCTCGTCCCGACCGGCGACGACCACTGTCGCCCCGCGCTGAGCGAGGGCGTCGGCCAGTTCCAGCCCGAGTCCTCGTGTGCCTCCGGTGACGATGGCGATGCGACCCGTCTGGTCGGGGATGCGGTCCAGGGTGCTGGGTCGATCTCGCAGTCGGGGCATCGCACCAGTCTCCGTCGGGCGGACCTGTCGCGCCAACCCGTTGCGGGAGGGGCGGGTCGCAGTCATCACCGGTGCCGGGTGCGGCGGAGGCTCCGCAGCGTGCGGACCACGAACGCGAGCACCGCGATCGGCACCGTGAACACCAGGAGCGTGACGATGAGCGTGCGGGAGTCGGGCACTGTGGGGGCGGAGGTCTGAGCCATCCCGATCACCCAGAGTGCGTAGCCGCCCCCGCCGACGACAATCGTCATCACGATCGCGGCCACCAGCGACCTCACACCCTCCTGCCGGAAGAGGCCGACGATGGCGTCGAGCACGAGAACCCCGATGAACGGCATGGCGAGCCCGAGGATCAGGGCACCCGTCATGAGCCACAGCTGAGGCGTGTACTGCTCCATCCACATCCCCCCGGAAGTGTCGGACCGTGCCGGTTCATGCCGACGAGGTCACGGTAGCCCGGGGAGTGATCACGCGTCGCGCGACACGCCCCGCCGGATCTCGACGTTGTACGACGCGATGGCGGTCAGCCGGTCTCCGGTGAAGTCGTAGATGTCGCAGGAGCGCACCGTCGTGGTGTCGCCGGCGGCATCCGTGTAGTCGGCCAGCGAGTCGACGACGACCGAATCGCCCGCGACGATCGTGCGGAACCGGCGGAACTCGGTCGTGACGTCGGTCAGGTGCGCGGCGAGTTGCCGGCAGGCGTCGACGACCGCGTCTCTGCCATGCAGCGGGCTCTCACCGACGACGTCCCAGTTCACGTCGGGCGCGATCTGATCGATCGCCTCCTCGAAGCGGTGACCGGAGATCGCGCTCGCGATCTGTTCGGGTGAAGACGACATCGTGCACTCCTTAGTCAGGGGGATACCACTGTCTCAGACGACGCCCTCGCCCGCGAGATGGGCGTTTCGATCGTTCCAGTAG
>CAXTLO010000284.1:0-2932 GCA_964244965.1 uncultured Marisediminicola sp. | reverse complement strand
TGATACGGGGTGTCGGTTCCGGTGAGGATGCCGGCGAGGTAGAGCAGCACGGGGCCGATGAGCATGACGCCGTTGCGCCACGCCGCTCGTGGTCGAGCGGGGAGCCAGCGGGCGGCGAGGGTCGTCGCGACGAAGGTCACGACCCAGGTGGCGACGTAGGGGACGACGGCGATGTACTCGGGGGCGCCGATGGGCGTCTGGAGGGTGACTATGTCCGCCCAGCCGAATACGGCGCCGACCGCGAGGCTCGCGAGCGACTCCAGGGTCGGGATCACGGCGAGCATGCCCTGGTCGGGCACGGCGAATGCGGTGCCGAACACGAAGTACGCGGCGACCGCGACGAGTGTGGTCGCGATGACGTCGAGCTTGAGGACGGATGCGGCGATGCCGGTCGCCGTGCCCACGATCACCCCGCCGACTCCGGCGAGGAGGAAGCCGAAGCCCCCGAACGGTGCCTCGAATCCGAGCACCCCGAGCAGCGCGAGGGCGACGAGCACGCCGATGTCCAACCAGGTGCGCGGGCTCGGCCAGCGCGGGCTGAGTCCGGTCATCGGCTGACGCTCCGCCATCGGCTGACGCTCTGCTACTGGCTGACGCTCCGCCATCAGCTGACGCTCCGGATGACGCTGCCGAGGTCGGAGAGCTCGCCGACGGTGACGACGGTCAACCCGCCGACCGCCGACACCGACGGCTGCGCCCCCTCGATGATGCGGAAGGCGAGCTGGGTGGTGTCCTGCCCGAACAGCGACTCGACACTGCGGTACTCGGCCGTCGTCATCCGCGATCCGCCGACGATCATCACGACGCTCGGCGCGGGGAGGCGCTTGGTGCGCTCGCGGGCGAACGATCGCACGTCGGGGTAGAGCTTCGTGGTCGGATCGATGCGGCAGGAGTGGTCGAGCATGGAGGTGACCGACGGTGTGCGCCACACACCACTGTCGCTCACCACGTTCATCTGGGTGCCGTCGCGGATGACCTGCGCGGCGATCGACGCGGTGACCGAGATCGCGAGTTCGAATTCGTTCTCCGAGTCGTACAGGTCGGCGCGGGTGTTGTGCACGATCGTCAGCTGCGACCTGCGGGTCTCCTCGAACTGCCGAACCATCAGCTGCCCGATGCGTGCCGAGGTGCGCCAGTGCACGTATCTGCGGTCGTCGCCGGGCACGTACGGCCGCAGGGCGTGGAACGCGATGTCGCTGTTGGTGATCTTCTTCGAGACCTGACCCTCGAGGTCGCGCACCAGCCCCGATGCGGTCGGCGCGAGTCGCACGGTGACCGGGTGCACGAACAGCTCGACCGGATCGGTCCATCTCACCGCTCGGCGCAGGAGTCCGAGCTGATCGCCTCGCACGGATTCCGCGGGTCCAGCGACGATGACGGCGCGCTTGTTGGTCGGCACGGCGAACAGTTCCTCGTGCTCCTCGCCGGGGGTCATCGACGGAAGCGGGAACTCGGCGACGGCCTGGCCGACCGGGAGCTCCAGCCGGGTCGGGGAGACGGTGCGCGTGCCGGTGTTCGTCACCAGCATCCGCCCGAGTGCGCGATCGCCGACCACCACGCGCCGGGGCGTGAGCTCGATGAGCACGCGGAATGAGGAGCGGCCGATCAGGAAGAACGACGCGATGACGAGCGCGGCGGCGAGTACCAGGCCGAGGTAGGTGAACTCTGCCCAGTCGAACACCAGGCTGAGCGTCACTGCGACGGCGGCCACCACGAGCACCGTCCATCCGGTCGGTGTCACCACGCCGAGCACGGGCGCGACGACACGCCAGACGGCACGGGCGCCGATCCCCACCGCTCGCGCGCCGGTGATTCCTGCCGTTCTGGTCGACTGGATGACGGTGAGACCGAGTCGACGAGCCGGCAGCGCCGCGTCGGTGGAAGCGACCATCGCGGCACCTTCCGTCGGCGCGGCGGCAGCGGGCCGCGGCGGCGCGCCCGGGTCGGCCCCGCGTTCGCTCTCGATGTCGATCGTCATCCGGGAAGCTGCCTCAGGCGGCGCGGTACGCGGGTGGTTCGATGTCGACGAGGATGCGGCTGATCAGATCTTCGGCCTTCACCCCGGCGAACTCCGACTCCGGGTCGACGATCACGCGGTGGGCGAGCACGGGAACGGCGAGGTCGCGAACGTCGTCTGGTGTCGCGTAGGTGCGTCCCTGGGAGATGGCCCAGGTCTTGATCGCGCGAGCGAGCGCCATCGCGCCGCGCATGCTGACCCCGAGCACGATGTCCTTATTCGTGCGGGTGGCGTCGACGATGGAGCTGAGATACTCCATCACCGACTGGTCGACGAACACGTCCGCCGCGATCGCCGCCATGGCGACGATGGATTCCGGCTTGATGATCGGTGACACGAGCGAGGCCCGCGCTCGGGTGGCGGAATCCATCAGCAGGGCGACCGCCGTCTTCGAATCCGGGTAGCCGAGCGAGGTCTTGATGAGGAACCGGTCCAGTTGCGCCTCGGGGAGCTTATAGGTGCCGGCCTGCTCGACGGGGTTCTGCGTGGCGATCACCATGAAGGGCGCGCCGACGGAATTGCTCTCGCCGTCGATGGTGACGATCCCCTCTTCCATCACCTCGAGCAAAGCGCTCTGGGTCTTGGGGCTGGCCCGGTTGATCTCGTCGGCGAGCACGATCGAGGCGAAGATCGGGCCGGGGTGGAAGGTGAACTTGCCCTTCGACTGATCGAAGATCTGCACTCCCGTGACGTCGGATGGCAGGAGGTCGGGGGTGAACTGGATGCGCGAGGTCGATCCGTCGAGGGTGTTGGCGAGCGCCTTGGCGAGAACGGTCTTGCCGGTGCCGGGGAAGTCCTCTAGCAGCACGTGGCCGTCGGAGATCAGTGCGGTGAGAACGAGCTTGATCACCTCGTCTTTGCCCACGATCGCCTTGTCGACGTTCGAGATCAGCTTCTGGAACGCGTCGGCGAACC
>CAXTLO010000283.1:0-3004 GCA_964244965.1 uncultured Marisediminicola sp. | reverse complement strand
GATCATGTTCAATCCGCACTACGTGGATGTGCTCGCGCGTTCGCGTGGTTGACCGGTCGCCAGCGCGTCCCGGCTCAGCATCGTCGCGCCGGCGACTGCGGCGGGCATGATCACCACGGCCGCGAACGGCACGAGGAAGGTCAGGTACGTGAGCACGCCGAATCCGAGCGTGCTCGCGCGCCTTGCACCGAGCATCCGCCGACGGATCCGCAGCGGCACCCTGCGCGCCTCGAAGGCGAATCCGGTGAGCTCGAGCGTGAGGAACCAGCCGCCGAGCAGGGCGCCGGCTACCGGGACGACGACCTGGCCGACCACGGGGATGAACCCGCACGCGAACAACACCAGCCCCACGGAGGCGGTGAGCGCGAGGAGGCGGATCGCGGTCCACGCGTTTGCGAGCGCCGAGCGCCAGAAGGGCTCGTCGACTTCGGCCGGCGCATCTCCGAGTCGCTCCTCGACGCGCCGCCAGATCCTCTCGTAGAAGGGATCGCCGACCGCGAGGGTCACCGCGACGAAGGAGTAGACGGCCAGCAGCAGGGCGATACCGAGCAGCGCGAGCCCCGCCGCGAAGCGCGTCGCAACGCGACCGAGCTCGTCCCAATCCTCAGCGAACGGCGTGATCCAGGCGGCGATGCTGTCGAGATTCACGCCGAACAGCACGATCGCGACGCTGTAGAGGAGCCCCACGAGGAGGGCGGGGATGCTCCCGAGCAGCATCAACCGAGGGGACGTGATCCACATCCGCAGCCCGCGGCCCAGATAGGTCATGCCGGAGAAGAACCGGCCGGCGGCGCTCGAGCGCTTCGGGGATGTCGCGGGCACCGTCATCCGTCCACCGTAGAGCGCGGACGGCTCAGGGTCACCGACGGCTTAGATGGCGGCCGGCTCAAATGTGGCGGTCGGGTCAGGTCCTGGCGTCAGGTTCCGCGAGTCAGCAGGGCTTCGCGCTCCGGATGCTGGGCGAACCAGTCGGCGACGTACCAGCACATCGGCACGACGCGGCGGGTGGAGTTGCGCTCGATGTCGTCGACGGCGAACGCGACGACCTCGGCGGCGTGACCCCGGCCGCGTCGGGCGGGCGCGGTGTAGGTGTGAGTGAACGACACGGCTGCACCGTTGATGCGGTAGTCGACGACGGCTATCAGTTGGTCGCCGTGGCGCAGCGTGTATCGCTGTGCGTCGGGTTCGTGGGTCAGTTCGGGGGTCATCAGATCCAGGGTACGACGAGCGGTCAGCCGAGCTCGTGCAGCACGAAGGCGGTCAGGAAGCCGAGAGTCGCGATGAGACCGGTGACCGAGCGGTCCTTCGCGAAGGCCTCAGGGATCATCGTGTTGCACAGCATCGCGAGGATCGCGCCGGCGGCGACGGTGGTGACGAAGGCGATCGATTCGCCCGACGCTGACGCGAGCAGGAGGTTCCCCATCAGGGCTGCCATGCCCGACGCCACCGCGATGCCGCTCCAGACGCCGAACACGTAGCGCGCACTACGTCCTGCGCCCTTCATCCCGGCGCTGCTGGACAATCCCTCGGGCACGTTCGAGATGGCGACAGCGGCGAGGATGGCGACGCTGAACTGCCCGCCGCCGGCGACGCTCAACCCGAGCACGATCGACTCCGGTATCCCGTCCAGAAGCGCGCCTACGGCGATCGCGAGGCCGCTCCCCGAGTTCTCCTCCTCGCTCGGTTGCAGCCCACCCGACCGCTTACGGTGCCTCCCGCCGGATCGGGCGATCAGCACATCAGCGACGACGAACAGCACCGCACCCACGAGGAAGCCGCCGGCGGTCGGTACCAGTCCACCGTCCGCATTCGCCTCCTCGACCAGCTCGTAGGCGAGCGCGGAGATCAGCACCCCGGCGCCGAACGCCATGATCCCGGCGACCACAGACTGCGGGACCCGCACCAGCCACCCGACGAGTGCGCCGAGCACGAGGGTGCTCCCGGCGAGAAGGCCGAGCGCACCGGCGGCGAGGGCATCAGACACGTCGGGTCGCTCCGATCGGATGACGGTGGATGGTCCCGCGCGTAGCGGTCCGGTGTCCGGTGTAGTCGTCGGAGCCGCTGCGTGCAAGCCGCGCGCGGGATCGAGCGACGATTTCCGCCTAGCGTCGGAGCGGGCGACTATGGGAGTCCGTACGCGATCCGAGGAGAGAGCAATGGCAACGTCAGCTGAGACCGTCGGCCGTACCGTGTTGAGGGTTGCGCTGGGAGGCGTGCTCTTCGCCCACGGTGCCCAGAAACTGTTCGGATGGTTCGGGGGCGGGGGACCAGAGGGAACGGCGCAGTTCTTCGCGTCGGTGAACATCAAGCCCGCCAAGCAGTCGGCGATCGCGGCCGGACTCGGTGAGGCCGGCGGCGGGGTCGCTCTCGCGCTCGGTCTCGCGACGCCTGTGGGCGCCGCCGCCGCCGCGGGGACCATGGCCGTGGCCGCGTCTCAGCACACGGGCAACGGATTCTTCAACGCGGATGGCGGAGTCGAGCTCCCAGCGTTGCTCGGGGTCGCGGCGTCCACGATCCTCATCGCGGGGCCGGGTCCCCTGTCGCTCGACCGGCTGCTGGGCCACGCGCTCGACCGTCCGTGGATGCGCATCGCAGCCGGTGTCCTCATCGTGCCGGTCGCGGCATTCGTGGTCATCCGGCAGCGACGCGAGCGTGCGATCACCGAGGCCACCGGCGAGGGCCCGGGTCAGGACGACTGAGCGCGTCACCCGCTGCCGCGCTATCGGCCGCGGGCATGATGGATGCGACGACGAGGAGTTTCCATGGATGCACGCCCGCTCGGGTTGACCGACCTGCATGTGACCCCGATCTGCGTGGGCACGTCCGCACTGGGCGGCTTCGAGGAGCTGTTCGGATACGACGTCGACACCGCGACTGCCGTCGACACGGTGCTGCGGGCGTTCGAGGGTCCCTTCAATTTCATCGACACGTCGAACGAGTACGGGCACGGCGGTGACAGCGAACGGCGCATCGGCGAGGCGATCGCGACTGCCGGGGGAGTGCC
>CAXTLO010000282.1:1836-3013 GCA_964244965.1 uncultured Marisediminicola sp. | reverse complement strand
AGCCTGATTGCGCAGTGCGTCGGCTCGCATGTCGGACCTATCCCATCGCTCGGGCGACGAGTCCGTCGAAGGCACGGTCGGAAAGCAGTCGTCGCGCCATCAGGATAAGGCGAGCACCGGACCCCGCCGCATACCTGGCGCGCGGGCTGCGTGCGGTCACCGCGGTGGCGATCACCTTAGCGACCACGGACGGATCAGATGCTCGATCAACCATGGCCCCGTCTGTGAACGAAGACGCCAATTTCTTCGCCTTCACGGAGTACGGCCCGTCTCCCGACGTCTGCAGCAGCGAGCCGGTGGCGATCCCCGACCACTCGGTCTTGATCGCGCCGGGTTCGATGACGATCACGTCGATGCCGAACGGTTTCAGCTCTGCGCGCAGCACGTCGCTCATTCCCTCGAGCGCAAACTTCGTACCGTGATACCAGGCTCCGAAGGGGGTGTAGATCTTCCCGCCGATCGAGGTGATGTTCACGATCCGCCCAGACCCTTGTCGGCGCATCAGCGGAATCACGAGCTGCGTGAGTTCAATTGCGCCGAACAAGTTGACGTCGAACTGACGGCGACCTTCGTCGATCGAGACTTCTTCGACCGAGCCGTAGGAGCCATAGCCGGCGTTGTTGACGAGCACGTCGATCCGTCCCACCTCGTCTTCGATCGTCGACACGGCGGCTCGTAGCGAAGCCGTGTCAACCACGTCGAGCGCGACCGGCCGGATCCCTTGGATGCGCAGCCTCTCCATTCGTTCGATGCGACGTGCGCCGGCGTACACGGTGAACCCGAGGCGAGCGAGCTCGAGTGCGGCTGCTTCCCCGATCCCGGACGAGGCGCCGGTGACGAATGCGACTTTCTGCGACATTTCTACTCCTAAGGTGAACGGTGCTTCATCTTATGATGAACCGACATTCACCTTCTGTCAAACCCCGCGCTCGTACAGGCACCGCCGGGATCGGGAGTCGCCGACGCCTGCAGGCCACGACTCGATCAAGAAGGGGCCGGAAATAGCTCGCGCGGTCAGGCTGTAGGCGCGGGCCATCGACGGTGCCTCAGCAGGCGAATGGGTCGTGGTGTTCACGCGGCGGCACCCCCGAAACCACCCGCCGGATGCTGCTGCGCGTATCGACGGACTGACCAGGCGGCCGCCCCGGCGAGCGTGCCGATCGTGGTCACGGCTGCG
>CAXTLO010000282.1:0-1826 GCA_964244965.1 uncultured Marisediminicola sp. | reverse complement strand
ATTCCGGACGAGGCGCCGGTGACGAACGCAACTTTCTGCAACATCTCTACTCCTAAGATGAACGGTACTTCATCTTTATGATGAACCGATATTCATCTTCTGTCAAACCCTGCGCTAGTAGAGATACCGCCGGGATCGGGATTCGCCGACGCCTGCAAACCGCGACTCGATCGAGAAGGGGCCGGAGATAGCTCGCGCGGCCCGGCTGTAGGCGTTGGCCATCGACGGTGTCGCACCAGCGGGCGAATGGGTCGCGCCGTTCACGCGACTGCGCCCCCGATACCACCCGTCGGATGCCGCTGCGCGTATCGTCGGACTGACCAGGCGGCCGCCCCGGCGAGCGTGCCGATCGTGGTCACGGCTGCGCCGGTGAGGGCATCAGGGCGGAGGATCGATTGGCCGCGAAGCGCCTGCCACAGCGCGGTTCCGGTCGTGGCGGCCCATGTCGCAGCGGCCGTGAGCACGATTCGGGTACGGGTGCCGTCTGTGATCCGTCCTTGAGTTAGTGCTTTGAGACCCAGCGCGAGCAGCGGCAGAGCCTGCAGGGCGTGCATTCCGATGAAGTGGGAGACCCGCAGGTCGCCGTGCATGGTGTTCCATCCCAGAAAGGGGATGCCGCCGGTCGGGTCATCTCCGCCGACCGAATGAGAGCCGAGGGCCTTCGGGTCCTTCTCGGCTCGCTGAGCTGCAGTCGGACGGCCCATGGCGAAGCCGACAGTGAGCCCCGATACACCTATGCCGAGACCGGCTCGCAGCGCCCAGGCGAGCGAGCGGTCCTTCGGGAGCTGGCCGAAGGCTGTGAGCAGGGTGCCGACGACCAGGATCACGCCGTAGAACGCCGGTAGCGCGAGGGACATGATGAAGTAGAGCCTCGAGTTCAACGGCGTCGAGACGTTGAAGTGGCTGCCGGTCCCACGGGCGGATTGCAGGGTGATCAACGACATCTCGAACAGGGACGCGACTACGCCGAACGTGCCGGTCCACCAGCCGACGCGCTGCAGTGTCGGCCTGGACACCATCTGAAGCATCCAGGCCAGTGTGAGCGAGTAGAGCCCGAGTGAGATGGCGAATTTGACTGTCTTGGTCCAGATCCGCGCATTGTTCAGCCTGCGAGGGTCCACCACCATGCCGATTCCCGCGAGAGCGCCCCACGCGACCATCAGACCCGAAAAGCCCACGAGTGGACGATGCCAGTCGAACACGGCGCGCAGGGAGGCGGCCGGGCGCCGCCCGTCCCGCCCGGATCGCATGAGCTCCCCAGCGATGGAAGCCCCTGCGCCACGAGCGATTGGCCAAGCTGCGACCAGTCCACGGCGCATCGCGGCCAGCCCTGGAAGGGCGGGGGCGGTTGCCCGCCGCACCCGAACAGCTCTGCTTGCGAGGGCTTTGCCGATCCGAAGAAACTCATTTGTCATGGCCTCAATGTAGGCGGGGCCTACATATGTTGTCAACGTCTACTATGGTGGCGTGAGATCGAAGCCGCTTTCCTACCATCACGGGTCGCTGCGCCAGACGTTGATCGAGGAAGGTCGTCGCCTCCTGCTCGAGGAAGGACCGCAGGCGGTGACCCTGCGGGAGCTGGCTCGACGGGCGGGGGTCAGTCACGGCGCGCCGCAGCGGCATTTCCACGATCGAGACGCTCTCCTCGACGCGATAGCTGCGTCAGGGTTCGAGGAACTCGCCGACCAACTGGAAGCTGCCCGGGCGCCGGGGACACCCGAGTCCCGTCTGCAGGAGTACGCGCAACTCCACGTCGGCTTCTCGGTCGCTAATGGACCGATCATGGAGCTGATGTTCTCCAGGCCGGGCGGGTCCGACCATGTGGG
>CAXTLO010000281.1:0-3018 GCA_964244965.1 uncultured Marisediminicola sp. | reverse complement strand
TGATGCAGTACCTGTTCCAGGCGATGAACTTCCGGGGAGCCCCCGCGAAGCCGTATCGGGACCTGATCCAGGGAATCGGCACGGAAGAGATCAGCCACGTCGAGCTCATCGGCACTACCATCTCCCGCCTGCTCGACGGCTCGCCGCAATACCAGGGCAAGCCGACCGATCCGGTCGACAAGCCGGGTGCCAAGGGCGCGATCCCGCTCAACATCGCGCTCGACCACAGCAACATCCACCACTATCTCGTGGGGGCGCAGGGTGCGCTGCCGGTCGACGCGGCCGGTAACCCGTGGAGCGGCAGCTACGTGTACAACTCCGGCAACCTGCCGCTCGACCTGCTGTACAACTTGATGCTGGAGTCCACCGGCCGGCTGCAGAAGTGCCGCATCTACGAGATGACGCAGAACAAGACCGCGCGGTCGACGATCGCGTACCTGATCGTGCGCGACCAGGCGCACGAGAACGCGTATGCCAAGGCGCTGGAGACGCTCGGGGTGAGCTGGCGGACACTCCTGCCGATTCCGAAAACCAATGCGGAGCGCTTCCCAGAAGTGAAGAAGCTCACCGACCTCGGTCTACATAGCAAGCAGTACACCTTCGACCTCGCCGGCCAGTCCGAAGCGGGGAAGATCTTCCAGGGCGCATCCCCGTCGAACGACGGCACCGAGCTCGTAGCCGACCAGCAGGCGCCCGAGGGCGTGCCGCAGACCATCGCGCCCGAGCGGTTCGAGGAGTTCGCGCCCGGACTCGATCCCGAACTGCTCGCGCTGATTCAGGCGACGGCCGACCTCGAGCTCGCCGAGATCGACGCCACGTTCGGACCGCTCGCCACGAAGTAGCACCGCAAGTAGCACCCGGTACGAGCACCGGGAATGGACGGATGACGCGTGGCGCGTCATCCGTCCATTCGCCGTATCAGGACTAGCGCGTCACCGCGGGCGCGACACCGGACACGTCCAGTCCGATATCGACGAGGCGGATGCGCCCGGCGATCCGAGACGCCGGCGGGAGCAGCAGGCCCGCTTTCACTGCCCCGAAAGTGACGGTCACATCGGCGCGGAGAACGGGTCCGTCCGGGATCTCGCCGGAGTCGGGGTCGACCCCGCTCGGAAGGTCGACGGCGACGACGATGGGCCGTGGCGTCGACGACACCACCCGCTCGACCACCTCGCGAGCTCGGCCGCGCAGACCGCCACGGGCGCCGATGCCCAGAATCCCGTCGACGACTACGTCTGCGGTGGCGAGCACGGCGTCGAGCGCCGACTCGTCATCGGGGTCGTCGAGGACTCGTGCACCTGCCTCCACCGCCGCTTCCCATCCCGCCACGTGCATCCGATCGGCCGCCGGCACGATAACCACTCTGGTGCCGGCGGTGGCGAGATGCGCCGACGCGAACAGCGCATCGCCTCCGTTGTCTCCCGGGCCTGCGAGTACGACGACCGTCGGCGGAGTGTCAGCGCCTGCGGGCCGCCCCTCGAGCAGGGAGAGCACCTCCGCCGCGAGTCCGGCGGCCGCGCGAGCCATGAGCGGAACGCCGGCGTCGAGCAGCGGCCGCTCGGCGGCACGGATCTGCACGGCGGTATATCCCGGCGTGCCCGTCGTCACGGTTGCGGAGGCGACAGTGGCGCGGACGCGTCGATGTGCCGCCCGTCGGCCATGGCGTCGACGAGCTCTGCGAGTGCGTCCACCGACGAGTGCCGTGGACTCCAGCCCAGTTCCCTCCGCGCGCGCTCGGTCGACATCACAGGTGTGGCCGCGGCGATGTCGAGCCAGCCTGGGTCGGCGCGCTGGAGGCCGAACCGCCAGCTGAGCGACGCGAGGGCGCGCAGCACTCCGAACGGGAACCACACCGCTCGCGCCGCGCCAAAGCCCCGCGCGAGCTCCGTGCGTCCCAGCACCGGTTCGGCCGCGATGTTGAACGCCCCGGGCGCGCGACGGTCGATGGCGCGCCAGAACGCATCGGCCAGGTCATCCGCGTGCACGGCCTGGGTGATCATCCGCGACGGGAGCGGGAGTACCGGGGGGCGCCCGAACCTCAGCACGCGCACCGGCACCAGCGGGCCGACGAACAGATGCGGGATCTCGGTGCCCGCATCGCCCTGAAACACCAGCCCCGGCCGCAGCCGGGTGACGACGATCCCCGGATGCTCGCGTTCGAACCGGTCGAGTATCCGCTCGTTCACCGCCTTGTGGCGGCTGTAGTGGGAGGTATGGATACCGCCGGTCGGCCACGACTCGTCGACCCTGCGCGACTTCGGCCCTCCGCTGTAGGCGCCGACGGATGATGCGACCGCGACCTGCGCGACGCCCGCGTCCCTCGCCGCCGCGAGCATGTTGCGCGTGCCCTGCACATTCGTGCGGCCCAGCACGTCCAGCTGCTTGTTGGGCTGGAGCAGCCACGCGAGGTGCACGACCGCGTCTGCGCCCGCGAACGCGGTGCGCAGGCGGGCGACCGCATCGGACGCGCCGATGTCCACCGCGTGCCACTGCACCCCGTCGTAGGGCGGCGCGGCCTCGGGGACGCGGCGGGCGACACCGACCACGTCGATATCCGGCTCCTGGGCGAGGCGCCGGAGGAGAGCGGTCCCCACGTTCCCGGTCGCTCCCGTCACCACGATCCGCCGGGTGCGCGAAGCCGTGCCGGAGGAGTCGGTGCGGGGGAGGGGGGAGAGGTCGTCGGAGGAGTCCATCCCCAGAGTCTGCGCCAGGCATCAGAGGATCGGTAGGCGTTGCGGGGAGCGCCGAGATCCACTCACTCTTCGACCGTCGATCCGTCATACTTCAAGTGTTCCTCGACCCCCGGACCCTCGGTCGCGGTCGACACTCGCGTCCGCGGCATCCGCGGTCCGTCCTATGGCCGGAAGGGTCAGATGTTCTCTCCAGAGTTTCTCGGTGGCGGCGTCATCGTCGCCGTCATCGTCCTCCTCGTCCTGATCGCGCTCATCACGGTGCTGCGGGGAATCAAGGTCGCCAAGCCGGATGAGGCGATCATCGTCACGTCGCGGCAGAAGGCAC
>CAXTLO010000280.1:0-3019 GCA_964244965.1 uncultured Marisediminicola sp. | reverse complement strand
ACATGCAACCGATCGTTGGTGTAGTTGGCGGCGGACAGCTGGCGCGGATGATGGTGCCCGCTGCGATCGCCCTGGGTATCGAGTTGCGGGTGCTCGCCGAGAGCGCGGGCGAATCGGCCACGATCGCGACCACCTCCGTCGGCGACTACCGCGACACCGCGACGGTGCTCGCGTTCGCGGAGCAGGTGGATGCCCTCACCTTCGACCACGAGCACGTTCCGCAGGAGGTGCTCACCGCTCTGGTCGGTGCCGGGGTGGCCGTGCGGCCCGGCCCGGGCGCCCTCCTATTCGCGCAGGACAAGCTGCTGATGCGCGCGCGCCTGGCCGACCTCGGCGTGCCGCAACCCGATTGGGCGCCGGTGGTCGATCCCGCGGAACTGGATGCGTTCCTCGCCGGCCACGGAGGGCGAGCCGTGGTGAAGACGCCGCGCGGCGGTTACGACGGCAAAGGGGTACGGGTCGTCGATTCCTCGGATGCGGTCGCCGACTGGTTCCACTCGGGCCAGGCGCTCCTCGCCGAGGAGCTCGTGGGCTTCCGGCGGGAACTCGCGCAGTCGATCGCGCGGCGGCCTTCGGGTCAGATGGTCGAATGGCCCGTGGTGGAGAGCGTCCAACGCGACGGGGTATGCGCCGAGGTGATCGCGCCCGCCCCCTCATCCGCCGGTCGCCTAGCCGACCTCGCCTCGGACATCGCGCGCACGATCGCCGACGAGCTGGATGTAACGGGGGTGCTCGCGGTCGAGCTGTTCGAGACCGCGGATGGGCGTCTTCTCGTGAACGAGCTCGCGATGCGGCCGCACAACACCGGCCACTGGAGCATCGACGGATCGACCACCAGTCAGTTCGAGCAGCACCTGCGCGCCGTGCTCGATCTACCCCTGGGTGCCACCGGATGCCGCGATGCCTGGTCCGTCATGGTGAACGTGCTCGGCGGCCCGTCGACTGGATCGCTCACGGACTGCTACCCCGTAGCGATGGCGGATCACCCGACCGTGAAGCTGCACGCCTACGGCAAGCAGTCGCGCCCGGGACGCAAGGTCGGCCACGTGACCGCGAGCGGCGACGACCTCGATGACATCGTCTACCGGGCACGAGCGGCGGCTGCTCTCCTCGGCAACGAGGGCACCGCCGGCTAGTCACTGCGCGGGTCGAGCTTGTCGAGACCCGCGTCCGTTGGTCGAGCTCGCGAGACCTCATGCCGGACACACCGGCTCTCCCGGGAGCGACCGAGGCGCCCGGAAGTACGATGGCAGGCATGCCCGAGCCCGTCATCGCTGTCGTCATGGGCTCGGACTCGGATTGGCCCGTCATGCGGGCGGCCGCCGACGCCCTCTCGGAGTTCGACGTCCCGTTCGAGGTCGAGGTGGTCTCCGCGCACCGCACTCCGGAGCGGATGCTCGCTTATGGCAAGGATGCGGCGGGACGCGGCATCCGCACCATCATCGCGGGCGCGGGAGGAGCCGCTCACCTCCCCGGCATGCTGGCGTCGATGACCACTCTTCCGGTCATCGGCGTGCCGGTGCCGCTGTCGACCCTCGACGGCCTCGACTCGCTGCTGTCGATCGTGCAGATGCCCGCGGGGGTCCCTGTCGCGACGGTCTCGATCGGTGGGGCGCGGAACGCGGGTCTGCTCGCCGTCCGGATCCTCGCCTCGTCCGACAACACGCTGTCCGAGCGGATGCGCGATCACGCCGTCGGACTCGAGCGGCTCGTCGACGAGAAGAACGCCGCGCTACGCGCTTCCCTGGTGGGGCCGTCGTGAGCCTCGTCAGGCATCCGGATCTGCGGTCGCCGGCCACCATGACCAAGCGTGCGTGGTGGCTCATCGGCGTCAACATCATCATCCCGGGCTCTGCGCAACTGCTGGCGGGCAGTCGGCGGCTCGGTCGATTCGGCGTCGCGGCCACCTTCACCCTGTGGGTCGCACTCGCGCTGACCGGCCTGGTCTACTTCCTGTTCCCCCGCGTGATCTACACGATCGGTACGAACCTGATCGCCCTCACCGTCGTGCAGGTGCTGCTGGCCGCATACGCGGTGCTGTGGGTCGTGCTGACCCTCGACACGCTCCGCCTCATCCGTCTGGTCAATGCGAGGCCGAAGTCGCGACCGTTCCTCGCCGGTCTCGCCGTCGGCGCGCTCGTGCTGTCCGCGGGCGCTGCCGGATACGGCGCGGTGATCGCGGGAACGACAAGGTCGACCTTCGAAGCGCTGTTCTCGAGCGGGCAGTACAAGGAGCCCGTCGACGGTCAGTACAACATCATGCTCCTCGGTGGGGATGCCGGGCCGGACCGCACCGGGATGCGCCCGGACAGCATCTCCGTCGTGAGCGTGAACGCCGAGACCGGAGCCGCGACCACCATCGGGGTGCCGCGCAACTTCGAGCGCGCGATCTTCTCCGAAGGGTCCCCGCTGTGGGGTTCGTTCCCCGAGGGATACTCGTGCGGCGACGAGTGCCTGATCAACTACCTCTACACCTACGGCGAAGAGCATCCGGAACTGTATCCGGATGCCGCCGCCATCGGCAGCAATCCCGGCATCGAAGCGACGCGGGATGCCGTCTCCGGCGTCACGGGTCTCGCCATCCAGTACTACGTCCTCATCGACATGCAGGGCTTCGCTCAGCTCGTCGACTCCCTGGGCGGCGTCTCGATCGACGTGGCGGAGCGTACCGCGATCGGATCGATCACCTCGTCGACCGCCGACTACTACATCGAGCCCGGCACGCACCAGATGAACGGCGATCAAGCACTCTGGTACGCGCGATCACGATTCGACAGCTCGGACTTCGACCGGATGGCGCGCCAACGGCAGGTGCAGGAAGCAATCCTCACCCAGTTCGAGCCGACCAATGTGCTCGGCAAGTTCCAAGGCATCGCCGAAGCGGGAGTGCAGGTCATCGGCACCGACATCCCGCAGGTGATGCTGCCGAGCTTCGTCGACCTCGCGACGAAGACGCGGGTGCAGCCGGTGACGAAGGTCGAACTGGTTCCGGAGGTCACCGCGGCGCTCTACCCCGACT
>CAXTLO010000279.1:0-3020 GCA_964244965.1 uncultured Marisediminicola sp. | reverse complement strand
TGACGCTGGTTAGGCTGGCTGGCGTGCCAGTGAACCCCGAGCTCCAAGGCAGGACTCTCGCTCCGGTCGCCTCCTATCTGGTGGGCCGGGAGAAGGTACGGGAGTTCGCACGTGCGGTGATGTCGACGAACCCGCTGCATCACGATCTCGACGCCGCATCCGCGGCAGGGTTCGCGGACCTGGTCGCACCCCCGACGTTCCCGGTCGTCGTGCAGGAGGCCACTCTGGCTCAGCTCCTCGCCGAACCGGATGCAGGTATCGACTTCGGTCGCGTTGTTCACGGCGAGCAGCGATTCGACTACTCCCGCCCGATCGTCGCCGGCGACGAACTCGTCGCCACCCTCACGGTGACCAGCGTGAAGTCCCTCGGCGGCAACGCGATGGTCACCGCGGCGTCGTCCATCGTCGATGCCGCCGGCCTTCATGTCGTCACGGCTACCTCGACCCTCGTGGTGCGAGGTGACGAGTGAGCGCCGCGCTGTTCGCCGGAGCGGATGTCGGCGACGTGATCGCCGAGCGCGAGTACCGCCTCAGCCGCGACAGTCTCGTTCGCTACGCCGGAGCATCCGGCGACTTCAATCCGATCCACTATCGCGACGACGTCGCCGAGGGCGCCGGCCTACCGGGTGTGCTCGCGCACGGCATGCTCACGATGGGCGTCGCGGTGCAGGGCGTCGTCGACTGGCTCGGAGACCGTGGCACCATCACCTCCTACGGCGTGCGGTTCACCCGGCCCGTCGTCGTCGACGCGACGGATGGCGCGCGGCTGGTGGTCATCGCAAAGCTGGCGGCGGTCGACGAGACGGGCGCGCGAATCGATCTGACGGTGACATCCGCCGACTCTGCCGAACCTGCCAAACCCGTGCTCGGCAAGGCGCACGTGCGGGTCGAACCGCTCCCGGCGTGGTGAACGGGTGAGGTTCGCAGAGGCGACCACCCTCGGTGTCGGCGGCCCCGCCCGCGAGACCTTCGCCCCGAGCAGCGCCGACGAGCTCGTGGAGATCACGCGGCGGGTGTGGGCGTCCGGCGAGGAGTGGCTGGTACTCGGCGGGGGCTCGAACATGGTTGTCAGCGACGACGGCTTCGACGGCACGGTCATCCGCGTCGCCACCGAGGGAATCGATCAGTTGCGGTCCGGAGCCGGCACCGTGCGACTCCGGGTGCAGGCGGGGGAGTCGTGGGACGCCCTGGTAACCAACGTCGTTTCCCGCGGTCTCGCCGGGATCGAAGCGATGGCTGGCATTCCCGGCTCCACCGGCGCTGGCCCGATCCAGAACATCGGCGCCTACGGGCAGGAACTGTCGGAGAGCATCTCCGGCGTGCAGTTCCTCGACTACGAAACCGGCGAGCTTCTCTACCTCGACAGCCGTGAGCTCGGCCTCGGCTATCGCACCTCGGTGTTCAAGCGCGGACGACGCGGCCTCGTGGTGTCGGTCGACTTGCACCTCACCGACGACGGCGGTCTCAGTCGCCCACTCGATTCCCAGCAGCTCGCGACCGCGCTCGGGGCGGAGCTATTCGACCGCATCCCGGTCGCCGAAGTGCGTGACGCCGTACTCACGCTGCGCCGCGCGAAGGGGATGGTGCTTGATCCGGATGTGGCCGACTCCCGCAGTGCGGGGTCGTACTTCACCAATCCGATCGTCGGCGAGGGATTCGCCAGACGTCTCCCCTGGGACGCGGCGCGCTGGCCGCACGAAGCCGACCAAGTGAAGCTCTCCGCGGCATGGCTGATCGAACACGCCGGCATCGCACGCGGATTCTCACTCCCCGGGTCACGCGCGGGCATCTCGACCAGGCACACCCTCGCGATCACGAACCGCGGCGACGCCACCGCGGCGGAAGTCACCGAGCTCGCCCGCTACGTTCAGGAACGGGTGCGCAACGAGTTCGGTGTCCAGCTGCAGCCGGAGCCGGTGTACGTCGGCTTCGACACCGCTCAGCGGTAACCGGCGCTCCGCGCTGCGTCGGCGTACTGACGGCGGATGACCGGTTCCGCATCCGCCTCGACGACACGACCCTCCCCGGCGCTCCATCCCGGCAGCTCGCCGGTGAGTACCCAGCCGGCCTGACGCGCGGCACCGGCTGCGACGTACTCGCCGGCCGGCGGCACGGTCACTGGGAGGCCGAAGATCTGCGGCGCGATCGACTGCACGGCGCCGCTGGCGGCACCTCCACCGATCAGCAGCACGCGATCGGCGCGGACGCCCTGACCCACCACGGCGTCGAAACCGTCGGCGAGTCCGCACAGCATCCCCTCGACCATCGCGCGCGCGACGGTCTCGGGGCGGCTGTTGGCGAGAGTCATCCCGTGCAGGGAGCCCGTGGCATCCGGGAGATTCGGGGTGCGCTCGCCCTCGAGGTATGGCAGCAGCACCAACCCCTCCGCCCCGGGAGCGGCCGAGAGGGCGAGTTCGGACAGCCGGTCGTGATCCACCCCGAGCGAGGTCGCGCCCGCCACGAGCACGCGGGCGGCGTTGAGGGTCGCGATCAGCGGAAGGAACGCACCGGTCGCGTCGGCGAACCCGGCGACCGTGCCGCTGGCATCCGACGACGGCACATCCGTGACCGCGAACACGGTGCCAGAGGTGCCGATGGACACGACCACGTCGCCGGTGGATGCGCCGAGCCCGAGCGCCGCGCCGGCGTTGTCACCCGCTCCCGGTCCGAGGGGAATGCCGGACGGGATGCCCGGCAGATCGCGCCCGGTCGTCCCGGCCCGCGTCGATGGTCCCAGCACTCTCGGCAGCGTGACGGTGCGGCCGAAGGCATGCTCGAGCAGATCGAGTCGGTAGTCGTCGCTCGCTGGAGACCAGTAGCCGGTGCCACTTGCATCCGACCGGTCCGTGACGAGCTCGTCCAGCCGCGCGTCGCCCGGCCCGAAGCCGCGCAGCCGCCAGGTCAGGTAGTCGTGGGGAAGCGCGACCGCCGCCGTGCGTGCGGCGTTGTCGGGCTCCGCATCACGGAGCCAGCGCAGCTTCGTGCCGGTGAACGAGGCCACCGGAATGCTGCCGGTCCCG
>CAXTLO010000278.1:0-3039 GCA_964244965.1 uncultured Marisediminicola sp. | reverse complement strand
GTGATGTCGCTTTCCCGCTGGCGCCACAGCGGCTTGACCAGCGCGGTGAAGATGTTCTCACCGGGCTGTTTAGTGGCACCGAGCAGCATGTTCTGCATCACACTCAGGCGTCCGAGAGACTTGGTCAGCTGGAAGGTGCGCACCATCCCCTGCCGGGCGACGCGGAACGCGGGCACCCGCGCGAGGGACTTGCCCTCGAAGCTCCACTCGCCGGTGTTCGGCTTGTCGAACCCGGTCAGCAGGTTGAAGAAGGTGGTCTTGCCGGCGCCGTTGGGGCCGATCAGTGCGGTGATCGCGTGGCGCGGGATCTCGACGTGCTGTACGTCGACGGCGGTGAGTCCGCCGAAGGTGCGGGTCACGTTGTCGGCGACGACGATCGGGTCGACCTTCTTGCATCCGGGGCCGACCTCGCCGACGACGAGCGGGTGGGTCATCAAGGTGTCAGACATTGAACGACAGCTCCTTCTTATTGCCGAATATGCCCTGCGGCCTGAAGACCACCAGCAGCATGAGCACCGCGCCGATGATCATGAACCGTATCTGGCCGGCCTGGGTGGTGCTGATGAAGGTGACGATGCCCGCTTCGATGAGTCCTCGGAGGATGCTGTCGCTCAGCGTGAGCAGCGTGGCGAAGATCATCGCCCCCGCGATCGGCCCGAACGCGGTAGCGGCACCGCCGAGCAGCAGCATCGTCCAGATGAAGAAGGTGAGCGTGGTGCCGTAGTTGCCTGGCTGCACCGCACGGGGGAGCACGTATACGACACCGGCGAGAGAGCCGAGCACGCCGCCGAGCACGAGTGCCTGCATCTTGTAGGCGTAGACGTTCTTTCCGAGGCTGCGAACCGCATCCTCATCCTCGCGGATCCCCTTCACGACCCGACCCCACGGGCTGCGCATCAAGAGGAACACCAGGATGGTCGCGAGGATGACCAGCGCCCAGCCGAAGACGCGGATCCAGAGCTGGTTGGCGCTGTACACCCATGGGCCGAATCCGTAGCTGCCATCGGGGAACGGATTCAGGGCGATGAAGGAGTCGTTGAATCCCGATAGCCCCGCGGCGCCACCGGTGATGTCGGTCAGGTCGGTCGTCGACACCGTGAACCGCACGATCTCGGCGCTCGCGATCGTGACGATGGCGAGGTAGTCGGCACGAAGTCGCAGGGTCGGGATACCGAGCAGGAACGCGAACAGCACGCTGGCGATGATGGCGTACAGCAACGCGAGTGGAAGCGGTGCGTCGAACAGCAGCGTCGGCACCGCGAATGCGTAGGCGCCGATGGCCATGAACCCGGCCTGTCCGAAGTTGAGCAGGCCCGCATAGCCGAAGTGCACGCTGATACCGATCGCGGCCAGCGCGTAGGCGGCCGTGACCGGGCTGACCAGTTCGCCCGCGGCGGTGTTGAAGATCTGTCCCCAGTCCATGATGGCCTCCTAGCCGACCCGTTCCTTGCGACCCAGGACACCCTGCGGTCTGACCAGGAGAACGATGATGAGAATGAGCAGCGCGACGGCGTACCGGAGATCGTTCGCGATCCACACCGACGAGACCTCGGTGACGATCCCGATGATGAGCGACCCGACGAGGGCGCCGAAGGCGCTCCCCAGGCCGCCGAGCGTGACGGCCGCGAACAGCAGCAGGAGGATCTGGAAACCCATGTTCCAGTTCACCTGGCGGAAGATGCCGTAGAGGATTCCGCTGAGCCCGGTGAGGGTCGCCGCGAGGATCCAGACGATCCGGATGATGCGGTCGACGTTGATTCCGGAAGCGGCGGCGAGCGACGCGTTGTCACTCACCGCTCGCGTCGCCTTGCCGATCCGGGTGCGGGTGAGGAAGAACCCGACCAGGGCGAGGATGACGATGCTGATCCCCATGCTGACCAGGGACGCGAGCGTGATGGTGGCCGGACCGATGTCGATGGTGCCGGTCAGACCGGTATCGAGGGTCTCGGTATTGCCGCCGAGGAAGAACAAGATGACGTATCGCGCGAGGATCGACAATCCGATGGTCACGATCATCGCCTGTACGAGCCCGATACCTCGGCGCCGAAGCGGCCGGTGCAGCCAGGCGTCCTGCGCGTATCCGGAGAAGGCGCTCAGCAGGAGCGTGATGATCACCGCGGGAATGAGCGGCACGTTCAGCACAGTGCCGAACAGGAGGAACATCACCGCGCCGAAGGTCACCATCTCGCCGTGCGCGAAGTTGTTGAGTCTCGTCGTGCCGTAGATGAGCGAGATCCCGATCGCACCGAGCGCGAGGAGCAGGCCGAAGTTCACCCCGAACACCAGCCGGGTGAGGATGTCGTCGATCAGTGTGTTCGCCACCTCGGCCCGTTCGCCGGTCGGGAACAGCACGTTGACGGTGTTCGTGGTGCCCAGGTTCACCTGTCGGGTGATGTTGTCGGGGTCTCGCGGCTGCACCCCGTCCGGGAGGGAGTCGGGGACCAGTGTGGCGGTGTACTCGCCCGCGGCGGGGACCGCCACCGACCAGCGCCCGTCGGCACCGGTCGCTCCCGTCTCGCTGAAGCCGGAGCCCTCGACATCCACCTCGACGCCCTCGAGCGGAGTGTCGCCGTCGCGGATGATGCCCCCGACAGTGAAGGTGTCGGTGAAGTCGGCACTCGGCGAGGGCGCCGGCGTCGGAGTCGCCTCGCTTCCCGCCGTCGACAGCGCGGCGGCGGGCCCGGCACCGATGGTCAACGAGAGCAGGATGCCCGCGAGAGCGACGCCGAGGACGGCGAGGATCGCGGACAGCCTAGGCGACCGATGTCGAAGCGAGAGTGGCACATGACCTCCAGGGAGCAAGCCACCGGTCTTCGGTACGTCCGGTTCCAGGCAAGCCGTCGGCGTTGACGTTACCGGGAAGATGTGTCCCTCATGTTTCCGTGAGCGACCACCCGGCACCCCATTATGGGCAAGGAATACCGAAGACGCTAACCGGTTAAGATTGTGTACCGGCGGCAGGTGGCGCCTCCGGTTTCCTCCTATGCCACGAAGGGGACTCATGGACCAGCCCGATCCGTTCGGTTTCATCGGCCTCAC
>CAXTLO010000277.1:0-3046 GCA_964244965.1 uncultured Marisediminicola sp. | reverse complement strand
ACTCAGGCGGTGACCTGGTTCGCCGAGAACCGGGTGCTGCTCGACGGCGCGCGGACCATCATCTTCCGCTGATCCGTATCGCTTAGGCCGGCGTGGTCGGCGGCGTCCCCGCCGATCATCGCGGCCCCGACGGCGGCGATCGGCTCCTCCTTCGGCGCGAGTAGCACCCGTCCGGGCAGCTCGAGCGACGCGAGGAACGGCGAGCTCTCAGCCCAGGAGCCCAGGACTCCACGCACCCCCTCGAGCAGGGGATCGCCGATCGAGCTGATGCCGCCGCCGATGACGACGACGTCGGTGTCGACGGTCAGCACCAGCAGCCGCACCGCGGCGGCGACGTTGCCGATCAGCCGGTCGCGCACCGTCACGGCGTCGAGATCTCCCCGGGATGCCGCGTCGAAGAGGGCGAGCACTGGGCGTGGGTGCTCGCTCGGCCACTGTCGGGCGACAGCCGAGCCCGACGCGACGAGCTCGAGGCATCCGCGCTGACCGCAGGCGCACTCCGGGCCCGCCGGGTCGATCGGGATGTGACCGATCTCACCTGCTGCTCCGCGCGATCCGCGCCACAACCGCCCGCCGAGCACCAAGCCGCCCGCCAGACCCGTACCCAGATTGAGGTAGGCCAGCGACCGACCGAACGGCACCTGCAGCACGTGGAACGCTCCGAGCGCCGCGGCGTTCACGTCGTTCTCGATCCGCACCGGCGCCCCGAGGCGGCGCTCGAGCTCCGGGCCGAGCTCGAGCGCATCCAGCCCGAGATTCACCGCGTGCCCGACCGAACCGGTGACGCTGTCGACGTGACCGGGGATCCCCACCCCGATCGAGGTGAAGCCGGCGGGGTCGATCCCGGTGCGCTCGGCGAGCCCGCGCACGGCCGCCTCGCCTGCGTCGAGCACGTCGCCCGGGCCGAAGCCCGTGGGCAGGCGGATGCTGTCGAGCACCATCCCGTCGACGTCGACCACCACGGCGTCGGTCTTGGTTCCACCGATGTCCACGCCGACCCTCACCCGGCGCTCCTCGCCCAGGTACGCTGCAGCGCCACGAGCGCGTCCCCCACGCGACGGGAGGCACCGAAGGTCGCGATGTCGGCGTAGGAGCGGTCGTCGGAGGGCCACCCCATGTCGACCACGACGCATCCTGGAAATCGCGTGCGGGCGTCGTCGACGAGTTCGCGCACCCAGCTGTGACGGTGGTTGTCGCGCCCGATGAGCCACAACTCGGCGCCCTCGGGGGGTGTTACGAGCGCGTCGCCCGGCCGGACGATCTGTTTCGCGGGCCAAGGCGAGCCGGGGACGAATGGACCCCAGGGCACCTCCCCGACGGCGACGTTGACGTCCGCGTCGAGTCGTACCGGCCAGATCCGGGCACTGGGCTCGGGTTCGATCACGACGTCGAAGGCGTCCGCCATGCGAGCGAGGTCGGGCAGATCTCCGCCCGATGCGGATGTCCCGGCGGGCACCGCGACGCCGAGAGTCAGCGACCGCGCTGCCGCATCGTCCAGTCGCTCGCGGGAAAGCCGACCCTGTTCGACTGCCTCGTCGATCGCAGCCTCGATGGCGTCGAGCTGGGCCGCGGTGTTGCGCGTGCCGATACAGAGCAGGTCGCTGCCCGCACCGAGTGCCCGCACGGACGCCTCGGGGATGCCGGTTTCCCCGCTGGCACCCGCCATGTCGAGCGCGTCTGTGACGACGGCGCCCTCGAAGCCGAGTTCGACGCGCAGCAGATGGGACAGGACGACGCGCGAGAAGGTCGCCGGCCGGGTGGGGTCGAGCTGCGGCAGCATGATGTGCGAGGTCATGATCGCGCGGGTGCCGGCAGCGATGGCCGCCGCGAAGGGGGCGAGCTCGCGTGCGCGCAGGTCGGCGGCTCCCCGGTCGACCACGGGGAGCGCCAGGTGCGAGTCCTGCTGCGTGTCGCCATGCCCGGGGAAGTGCTTCGCACACGCCGCGATCCCCGCCGACTGCAGGCCGCGCACCCAGGCGGCGGTGTGCCGCGCGACCGTCTCGGCGACCGCCCCGAAACTGCGGACGCCGATGACCGGGTTCAGCGGATTCGAGTTCACGTCGGCGTCCGGTGCCAGATCCAGGGTCACTCCGACGTCGGCGAGGTCGGCGCCGACCGCGCTCCCGACCGCCTCGGTGACAGCGAGGTCATCGATCCGGCCGAGGATCGCGTTGCCGGGGTAGGGCGAGCCGGTGGCGTAGTAGAGCCGGGTGACGTCGCCGCCCTCCTCGTCGATCGCGATGACAGCGCGAGGGTTCGCGGCGCGGATGCGGGCGGTGAGTTCGCGCACCTGGTCGCGGGATTCGACGTTCTCGCCGAACAGGCACACGCCGGCGAGCCCGTCGCGGAGGCGCGCCTCCACCCAGTCGGGCAGTGTCGTGCCCGCGAAGCCGGGGAGCAGCACCTGCCTGGGATGCGCGTGCGGGCCGGTCACCCCTTCACCGCGCCACTGACCAGGCCGGAGGTCATCCGTCCCTGCACGATGAGGAAGAACACGATCACCGGGATCGCCATCAGCGTCGACCCGGCCATGATCGCAGCCCAGTTGGTGGTCTGCGTCGCCTGCTGGAAAGTACGCAACCATACCGGCAACGTCATCATGTCCGGACGGGACATCACCACCAGGGCCAGCAGGAACTCGTTCCACGCCTGGATGAAGCCGAACACCCCGGTGGCGACCAGCCCCGGCGCGAGCAGCGGGAAGGTGATGCGCCAGAACGCGCCGGTGCGCGAACATCCGTCGATCATTGCGGACTCCTCGAGTTCGATCGGCACGCCGTTGACGAACCCGCGCAACGTCCAGATGGTGAACGGCAGCACGGTCGCGACGTAGACGAGGGTGAGACCGGCGATCGTGTTGAGCAGCGACCACCCGTCGAGCACCCGGTAGGTGGAGATGATCATCGCCTCGCCGGGGATCATCTGGATGCCGAGGATGGTGAGGATGAAGGCCTTCCGCCCCCGGAATCGGAACCGGGTGACCGCGATCGCGGCGAGGAACGCGAAGACCAGGCAGATGACCACGGTGAGCAACGTGACGATCGTG
>CAXTLO010000276.1:0-3068 GCA_964244965.1 uncultured Marisediminicola sp. | reverse complement strand
GCCCAGCAGTCAAAGGACTTCGACAACTCATGGCACGGATTTCAGACTCCATCGAATCGGTCCCGACGACCGACTCCACCACCGACTCGACCAGCGGCTCGTATTCGACCGAGACGCCGGCGGATGCGGCGGTCCGCACGCCTCGCGCCGTCTTGAACGTGCCCGGCGCGGCCGTCGGGCGTCGCAAGCAGGCCATCGCCCGCGTGCGCATCGTCCCGGGCTCGGGTGACTTCGTCGTCAACGGTCGCTCGCTGGCCGAGTACTTCCCCAACAAGCTGCACCAGCAGCTGATCAATGACCCGTTCAAGGTGCTCGACCTCATCGGCAGCTACGACGTGATCGCCCGCATCACCGGAGGCGGCCCGTCCGGCCAGGCCGGCGCGCTCCGCCTCGGGATCGCTCGCTCGCTCAACCTGATCGACGAGGAGAACAACCGCGCCTCGCTCAAGAAGGCGGGCTTCCTCAGCCGTGACGCCCGCGTCAAGGAGCGCAAGAAGGCCGGCCTCAAGAAGGCCCGTAAGGCTCCTCAGTTCTCGAAGCGTTGATGCTTGCGAGAAGCTGAGCGCCCGCACCGTATGCCTCGCCTATTCGGCACCGACGGTGTCCGGGGTCTCGCTAACCACGACCTCACCGTCGAGTTGGCGCTCGGTCTCGCGCAGGCCGCAGCGGTCGTGCTCGGCGAAGGGCGCATCGCCGACGGGCGCCGTGCGTCCGGGCGCCGGCCCGTAGCTGTCGTCGCGCGCGATCCACGCGTGTCGGGCGAGTTCATCGTCGCGGCCGTGAGTGCTGGGCTCGCCAGTTCCGGCGTCGACGTGCTCGACGCAGGCGTCATCCCCACTCCCGCGGCCGCGTACCTCATCGGCGACATCGGCGCCGACTTCGGCGTCATGGTGTCGGCGTCGCACAATCCAGCGCCCGACAACGGCATCAAGTTCTTCGCGCAGGGGGGCACCAAGCTCCCCGACGTCGTGGAGGACCGCATCGAGGCGGCACTGAGCGCGCCGAAGCTGGCGCCGACCGGCGTCGAGGTCGGACACATCCATCGCTTCGCAGACGCCGAAGACCGGTACGTGCTGCACCTGCTCGGTACGCTGCCGGAGCGCCTCGACGGATTGCATGTCGTCTTGGACTGCGCGAACGGCGCCGCCTCGGCTGTCTCGCCCGAGGTGTTCACCGATGCCGGGGCTCGCGTCACCGTGATCGGCGCCGATCCCGACGGCTACAACATCAACGACGGTGTCGGATCGACCCACCTCGACTCGCTGGCTGCCGCCGTCGTGAAACACGGCGCCGACCTCGGGATCGCCCATGACGGAGACGCCGACCGCTGTCTGGCCGTCGATGCATCCGGTGCCATCGTCGACGGCGACCAGATCATGGCGATCCTCGCGGTCTCGCACAAGGAGCGCGGCACCCTCGCCGACGACACCCTCGTCACCACGGTGATGAGCAATCTGGGGCTCAAGGTCGCCATGGCAGAACGTGGTATCAAGGTGCTCGAGACGAAGGTCGGCGACCGCTACGTGCTTGAAGCGCTCGGCAGGCACGGGCTCAGCCTCGGTGGGGAGCAGTCCGGCCACGTGATCATGAGCGAGCACGCGACCACCGGGGACGGCATCCTCACGGGGATGCACGTGATGGCCGAGATGGCGCGCACCGGCAGGTCGCTTGCGGAACTGGCATCCGTGATGACCGTGTTCCCGCAGATCATGGTCAACGTCACCGGAGTCGATCGCGAGCGGCTGGTCTCGGATGAGGCGATCGCCGCCGCTGTGCGCGCGGCCGAAGCCGAGCTGGGCGACACCGGTCGGGTTCTGCTGCGCCCCTCCGGCACCGAGCCGCTGGTGCGGGTCATGGTCGAGGCGACCGATCAGGGAACCGCAGACCGGATCGCGCACGAATTGGGAGATCTGGTGCGCGAGCGACTGGCGACGTCACCCGTCTGGTGACAGAGCAGCTGCGACGCGGTCAGATCTTGCGGAGCAGGATGGTGTCGACCGCGTGATCGGTGCTCTTGCGCAGCACCAGCCGGGCGCGTGACCGGGTCGGCAGGATGTTCTCAGCGAGGTTAGGCCCGTTGATGGCGTCCCAGATGCGCCGGGCGGTGCCGACCGCTTCGTCGGTCGTGAGCGCCGCATAGCGATGGAAGTACGACTTCGGGTTCGTGAACGCCCCCTGCTGCAGCTTCAAGAAGCGCTCCTCGTACCAGGTCGCGATATCGACACTCCTGGCGTCAACGTAGATGGAGAAGTCGAACAGGTCGCTGAGCGCGAGCCGGTGTGCATCGCTCGGAGGTTGCAGCACGTTCAGTCCCTCGACGATGAGGATGTCCGGACGCCGCACCACGACTTCGGCATCGGGCACGATGTCGTAGCTCAGGTGGGAGTAGAACGGGGCACGCACCTCGGCGGCGCCGCTCTTCACCTTGCTCACGAAACGCAGCAGCGACCGGCGGTCGTAGGACTCGGGGAAACCCTTCCGCTCCATGAGCCCCCGTCGCGCGAGCTCGGCGTTGCTGTAGAGGAACCCGTCCGTGGTGATCAGCTCGACCCTCGGAGTGTCATCCCACCGGGCGAGCAACTCCCGCAGCAGGCGTGCCGTCGTGGACTTGCCGACCGCCACCGACCCCGCCACGCCGATGACGAACGGGGTGCTCTCGGCACCGCTGCGCAGGAACGAGCTCGTCGCCGAATGCAGTCGCTTGGCGCCGGCGGCGTACAGGTTGATCAAGCGACTGAGCGGTACATACACCTCGCTCACCTCGCGGAGATCGAGCACTTCCCCGAGCCCGCGGAGTCCGACCACCTCGGTGGGGGTGAGCGGATGCTGCGTCGCCGGTGCCAGCGCGGACCAGGCTGCGCGGTCGATCTCGATGAAGGGGGAATCCTGCGACCCGGGCTGCGCGGCGGCCGACCCGTGACTGGACATCGCCGTCAACCCTAGCTCGGCACCTCCTCCGCGTCGGGCCCTTGCGACACGGACCGTTCGTGCCGTCCGAGGCGGTGGAAGCTCCGGGGGCACGTAAAATCAGTGCCCATGTGTGGAATCGTGGGCTATGTCGGCAGCAA
>CAXTLO010000275.1:0-3132 GCA_964244965.1 uncultured Marisediminicola sp. | reverse complement strand
ATCAGCGGACGGAACACCCGCTGCACCACGGGACTGCCGAGCACGATCGAGATGGCGATGCAGGCGAGGATCATGCCGAGCAGCCACATCGCGGTCGTGTGCTGACCGCTGAGCACTCCGGTCTCTCGGATGGGGTAGAGCACGAAGCTGTGCAGCAGGTAGATGTACATCGTCGCCTGCCCGAGCGAGGTGAACCAGGTGTCGGAGCGCGGCACGAGTACGAAGAACGCCGCGCTGAGCACAACGGCGAGTGCGATCAGCCCGATACGCACGAATCCCGCCCACCACTGATCTTCACCGAGCCCGACGTAGGAGTCGTCGTAGAAGAACCAGAAGCGGAGGTCGACTCTTCGCCAGGTGTCGATGAAGACCACGACGACGAGCAGCCAGCAGGCGAAGACGGCGACGGCCACGGAGCGGATCCACCACGCGGTGCGCTCGATCACCCGCCACCGCTCGACCAGCCCCCACTCCTTGAGCTTCCACCCGAGAACGAAGAAGGGCAGGATGCCGATCGCGCGCGACAGGGAGAAGGTGCTGTCGACATTGGTGAGGTAGCCGACTCCGAAAGAGAACAGGACCGACCAGAACAACGGCCAGCGCACCAGAGCGAGGTAGGGGAGGATCAGTCGGAAGATGCCGAGCGCGAGCAGGAACCACAGCGTCCAGCTCGGCGTGGAGGGATTGAATTCCTGTTTGCCCTCCACCAGGAACTGTACGAGGGTCCAGATCGTCTCCATGATGAAATACGGCAGCAGGATGTCGGTGACGACTTTCTTGAGCTGCCTGGTGGTCGGCGGGCCGCTCTTGGAGAAGTATCCGCTGATGATCGCGAACGCCGGCATGTGGAAGGCGTAGAGGAACAGGTAGACGATCAGCGCGTTATCGGATTCCGCGGTGAGCCGCTGGGTGCCGTGGCCGATCACCACCAGGGTTACGCACAGGAAACGCGCGTTGTCCCAGAACGGCACCCGCGGTCTCGACGGCGCGGGGGACCCTCCCGCGGACGAGGAACCGACGACGCCGGAACCGGGGACCGGATCTGCGTCGGTGCTGATTCGCCTCATGACCCGGCCAGCTTAAGGCAGCTCCCCGGCCACGGACATCCGTCGTCGGTACGGTTGTGAGATGGATGAGCGAGCGGATACAAGCCTGAAGCGGGTCGTGGTCACCGGGGCGAGCTCCGGCATCGGAGCGGCCACGGTACGGGCGTTCCGCGCGCGAGGGTGGGATGTGATCGGGGTCGCCAGGCGGACCGATCGTCTCGAGGCGCTGGCTGGCGAGACCGGAGCGTCGGTGGTGACCGCGGACGTCACCCGGCAGCAGGATGTCGACGCCCTCCGCGATCGGCTCGCGGCGACCGGAGGCATCCACGCGCTGGTCAACAACGCCGGGGGAGCGTTCGGCATGGCGAGCGTCGAGGACAGCGAGGCGGATGACTGGTCCCGCATGTTCGACGTGAACGTGGTCGCGGTCAAACGGGTGACCAGTGCCCTCCTCCCACTCCTCCGCGCGGGAGCCCGTCGGGCCGGTCACGCCGACATCGTCACAGTCACATCTATCGCGGGGCACGTGCCCTACGAGGGCGGCGGCGGATACAACGCCGCGAAGTTCGCCGCGCACGCGCTCATGGGCGTCCTTCGGCTCGAGTTGGCCGGAGAACCGCTCCGGGTGATCGAGATCGCGCCGGGGATGGTGAAGACCGAGGAGTTCGGTCTGGTGCGGTTCGCCGGCGATCGAGCGAGAGCCGACGCGGTCTACGAGGGCGTGGCGCATCCGCTGACCGCCGAGGACGTCGCCGATACCATCGTGCACGCGGTCGGGCTTCCGGGTCACGTCAATCTCGACCTGATCACGATCAAGCCCGTCGCGCAGGCGGCGCCGCACAAGGTCGTGAGGGAGCCGCTCGTGCCGCGCGGCGAACCGGACCGGCGCGGCGCAGACGCATCGTGAGCCTGATCGAATCTCATGGGCTCGACCCCGGTTGGGCCACAGCTTTGGAACCGGTGGCAGGCCGCATCCATGACCTCGACGACTTCCTCGCCGCCGAGGTGTCGGCGGGACATGAGGTCCTTCCCGCTGCGGAGAACGTATTGCGCGCCTTCCGGCAGCCCTTCGCCGACGTGCGGGTGCTCATCCTCGGGCAGGACCCCTACCCGACCCCCGGTCATCCGATCGGTCTCGCGTTCGCGGCCGAACGTCACGTGCGTCCCTTGCCGCGAAGCCTCGCGAACATCTACCGAGAGCTGAGGGACGACCTCGGCGTCGCGACTCCCGACCACGGCGACCTCTCCGCCTGGCAGCGGGCCGGCGTGCTGCTGCTCAACCGGGTCATGACGGTGCGGGCAGGGGCGTCCGGTTCCCACCGACGCAAGGGCTGGGAGGCGGTGACCGAACGCGCCATCCGAGCGCTCGCGGATCGCGACGCTCCTCTGGTCTCGATCCTGTGGGGCAAGGACGCGGCAGCGCTCGCCCCGGCCCTCGGTACGACGCCGGCGATCGTCTCGGTGCATCCCAGCCCGCTGTCGGCGTCTCGGGGCTTCTTCGGCTCACGGCCCTTCAGCCGCGCCAATGCATCGCTGGTCGCCTCCGGCGGCACCCCCGTGGATTGGACGCTCGATTAGCATCGTGAGCGTGACGACTGGACAGATGCGCTGATGCTCGAGGAGGAGTACCTCTCGGGGCACCGCCCATTCGGGGCGCAGCGCAATCTGCCTCCGCTCGAGGTGCCGTTCGAGTACGAGATCCGCGACGTGACAGCAGCGGATCTCCCCGACATCCGCGAGATCTACAACCACTACGTCGCCAATACCGTCGTGACGTTCGATGAAGACCCGTGGACGATGGCCGAGTTGCGGCGGCGCTACGCGCAGATCACGAAGCTGAAGCTGCCGTTCCTCGTTGCCGTGAGTCCGACCGGGCACGTGCTCGGCTACGCCTACGTGTATCCGTGGAAGTCGAAGGCCGCCTACCGGTTCACTGTCGAGAACTCGATCTACCTCGGGCCCGCCGCCACGGGCAAAGGTCTCGGTAAGGCGCTCATGGCCGAATTGATCGTCAGGTCGAAGCAGGCCGGGCTCAAGGAGATCGTCGCGGTCATTGCCGACAAGGGCGCGGAGGCGTCCGTGGCCC
>CAXTLO010000274.1:0-3143 GCA_964244965.1 uncultured Marisediminicola sp. | reverse complement strand
TCGAGAAGACCATCGGCTTCCGGGTGAAGAACGAGGACGAGGTCGCCGGCGTCGATACGGTCGTACACGGCGAAGAGGGCTACGTGCTCGCGGACGTCCGCTGACACGAACACCGATCGGGCCACGGCGTCCGACGAAGGGGCGCCGTCGACGACGGCGCCCCTTCGCGTTGCCATGATCACCTCTCGAGGTGATGGTCCACTCGCCCCACCACCTCTACGCTCGTGAACACGGCCTCCGACCTCGGCAGCGTCGACGTCGACGTCGAGGTCTGCGAGCCGAATGCTCCCGATCCAGGAGACCGCGTGGAACTCCCCGTCACGGCGCTGACCGTCGTCGCGAGCATCGCCGCGGTCCTCCTCGCTCCCGCCCTCGCGGTGCTGATCGACCCCGGCTCCCCCTGGCGACGGCCCGCGATGCTCCGCACGGGCGCTGCAGCCGTCGCCGGGGCGGTCGGCTGGGTGATCGTGCTCGTCATTTCGAGACCGGAGTTCGACCCGCGCCTGATCGTGCCGGCAACCGGGCTCGCCGCGCTCGCCAGCGGACTCGCATCTCTGCCGCTGCGTGACGTGCCCCTCCCGCTCCTGATCGGCTTCTCCGTCCTGTGGTCCGCCCTCGTCTACTCCGTGGTCGGCATCGCTGTCTTCTCCACGACCGACGGGATCCTGGGCGCTGCGCTTCGCACGCTCGACCTCGGAGGGGCGCTGCCCGCGTTGATCGCCCCGGGCTGCGGCATCCTGTCTCTCCTGCTCCTGCGCGCGAAACGACCCGATGGCGCCGACCGGCCTGCCGGCACAGGACGACGGACCGTCCCGGCCGCATCGATCGCGGTCATCGCCGTGTGGCCGCTCTGGATCAGCTGGCTCGTCGGCCTCGAGCTCGTCATCGACACCGCGACCGGACGGATCGTCGTCAACGCGCTGATCGCCCCGGTCTTCTCCGTCGCCGCCTGGCTGATCGTGCAGCGGATACGGCGGGCTGAGACCTCGTGGTCCGCCGTCGGATGGGGGGTGGTGTGCGGTCTCGCCGCGGTGACCGCGGGCTGCGCCTACCTCAATCCAGCGGGAGCCGCCATCACCGGAGTCGTGGCCGGCGCGGCCACTGCGGCGATCGCCTACTTTCGGACGGATCGGGCCGTGATCACCCTGCGCACCTCGGCCTGGGTACTGGTCGTCGCCTCATCGCTCGGTGTGATCCTGCTCGGCGCGCTCGCAACCCGGTCGGGCCTGATCTTCACCGGTCAGCCGGAGGTGCTCTTCGCGCAGTCCGCGAGCGTCGCCGGCGTCGTCGTCTACTCGACGGTGGTTTCCGCGATCCTCGGGTGGGGGGTGCGCACGCTCGACGGGCAGGCACACTCGGCCCGGTCCGCTAGCAGTCGCGAGGGATAACGTTCGCGGATGGACGCGATCACCCCCACCTCCCCGCCGCTCGTCGGCGGTGCGGTGCTCTCGCAACGCTGGTCGAACCTGGTGTTCTTGCACTGGCGGTGCGACTCGGAGGACATCGCGCCGCTCCTTCCATCCGGGATCACGCCAGACGAGTTCGATGGCACGACCTGGGTCGGTCTGATCCCGTTCGAGATGTCGCAGACCCGCCTGGGACCAGGCCCGGTGATCCCGTACTTCGGCACCTTCACCGAGGTGAACGTGCGACTCTACGGCGTGGACCGGCAGGGGCGCCGGGGCGTTGTGTTCTCATCGCTCGAAGCATCCAGACTCGCAGCGGTGCTCGCCGCACGGGTGGGGGTGGGCCTGCCGTACTTCTGGGCCAAGGCGTCCGCGCGACGTGATGACGACGTACTCGAGTACCTGTCGAGAAGGCACAGTCGCGCCGCCCCTGCGACCAGAATCCAGGTGCGGTCGACGTCGGAGGAGATCACCGACGATCCGCTCGCCGACTTCCTCACCGCCCGATGGCTGCTCTTCCAACGCAGGGGAGCGGTCACCAAGCTGATGCCCAACGAGCACGACCGGTGGGCGCTGCGTCGCGCAGAGCTGCTCGGCCTCGACGACGGTCTGGTCGCGGCGGCGGGCATCCGATCGATCGGCTCACGGGCTCCAGACTCAGTCCTCTTCTCACCAGGCGTCACCACCCGCTTCGGACGCCCGCGCGCAGCCGGTTGAACCGATGCAACCCCGGCGTGCATTTTGACTCTGCGCTCATTCACCGGTGGACTTGTCGTCAACCGACGAATGGATGGCCCATGCCCGTACCCACCCTCACCCTCAACGACTCGAACACGATCCCCCAGCTCGGACTCGGGGTCTTCCAGACCCCGCCCGAGGAGACCCAGAAGGTGGTGGAGCAGGCTCTCGAGATCGGGTACCGCCACATCGACACCGCCGCCGGGTACTACAACGAGGAAGGCGTCGGCGCTGCCATCGCCGCGTCCGGCATCCCACGCGAGGAGATCTTCGTCACCACCAAGCTCCGCAACGGCGATCAGGGCTTCGACTCCACCATCGCCGCCTTCGAGGACAGCCGAGCCAAGCTCGGGCTCGACTTCGTCGACCTCTACCTGATCCACTGGCCATACGCGCGTCACGGCTTGTTCGTCGACTCCTTCAAGGCGTTCGAGAAGCTGCAGGGCGACGGCCTCATCCGCTCCATCGGGGTGTCGAACTTTCTCGAGAAGCACCTCGAGGAGCTCCTCGAGAAGACCGATGTCGTGCCCGCCGTGAACCAGATCGAGGTGCATCCGACCTTCCAGCAGAAGGCCCTGTCGACCTTCACCGTGGCACGTGACATCGAGGTCGAGGCGTACAGCCCCATCGGCCAGGGGGGCGACCTCGACTCCGACGTCGTCACCGGTCTCGCCCGCACCCACGACGCGACTCCCGCCCAGGTGATCCTGGCCTGGCACCTCGCGCAGGGCCGGATCGTCATCCCCAAGTCGTCGAATCCGGAGCGCCTCAAGGAGAACTTCGACGCGACCGCGGTGTCGCTCGAATTGAGCGAGCTCGAGGCGATCGATGCCCTCGACGCCGGCGGTCGGATCGGTGCGGACCCTGACACGGCCGACTTCGACCAGTTCTCTGCCTGAGCCTCAGCGAGCTAAGGGGCGACGGGAGTACCCGTCGCCCCTTCTCGTCAGTGGGCGATACCGGACTCGAACCGATGACCTCTTCGGTGTGAACGAAGCG
>CAXTLO010000273.1:0-3165 GCA_964244965.1 uncultured Marisediminicola sp. | reverse complement strand
TCTCGTAGAGGAAGGTCGGGTGGAACAGCGTGCCGTCGGCGAGGCCGGCGGGGAACGCGGGGTTGTCGGAGGAGATCTGCAGGCCCCACGGCAGGTCGGTGGGCAGCCCGAACAACTCGTTGTTGAACCAATTGCCGAGACGTCCGAGCGCCTGCGCGAGCAGGAGTCCCGGCACGAGCGCGTCGGCGAAGCTCCAGAAGCGCACGCCGGTGAGTCGGCAGCCGATGTAGACACCGATGGCGCCTCCGATGAGAGCGCCGAAGATGGCGATCCCGCCCTCCCAGACCTTGATCACGTCCCACAGGTCGGCGCCGGGGAAGAAGTAGTCGTCCGGATGGGTGAGCACGTGATAGGCGCGCGCCCCGACTATTCCGAGTAGCACGGCGAACAGACCGATGTCGAAGACGACCCCGGGGTCGGCGCCGCGGCTCTTCAGGCGGGCGCGAGTCATGAAGACGGCAGCCAGGATACCGATGAGGATGCAGATCGCGTAGTACCTGATGCCCTGGTCGGGGTTCACGAAAGTGAGGCCGAGATCGTTCAGCCAGCGTCCGGTAGGGATCTGCTGCCACTCAAGCGGCGGGCTGGGGATGCTGAGGGGAAGGCTCATGGTGCTGACGGTCACGGTGACGATGCCTTTCTGAGGGCTGTCTGGAGACTAGTACCGGTGGAGAGCGACGCCGCCGCATCGGCGACCGCGTCGACGCCCCCGGTGGCGAGAGCCGACACGAGCATCGACCCGACGATGGCCCCATCGGCATAGCCGAGCACCTCGCTCACCTGCTCCGGGGTGGAGATGCCGATGCCGACGCACGTCGTCGCCGCGCCTGCCGCGCGCAGCCGGTCGGCGAGGCGTCGCGCCGCGGCATCGACATCCTGCCGAGCGCCGGTGATCCCCATCGTGGAGACCGCGTAGACGAATCCGCGGCTGAGGCGCACGGCCTGCTCGAGCCGACGGTCCGCCGACGACGGCGCTGCGAGGAACACGCGATCGAGACCGGTGCGGTCGGATGCGGCGAGCCACCTGGCTGCTTCGTCGGGGATGAGGTCGGGCGTGATCATCCCCGCCCCGCCCGCCGCGACGATATCGTCTGCGAAGCGTTCGACGCCGTACTGCAGCACCGGGTTCCAGTAGCTCATGAACAGCACGGGGGCACTGACCCGAGCGGTGATGGCGGCCATCGCTTCGAAGCCGTGACGCAACTTGAATCCGCCTGCGATCGCCGCCTGCGTCGCCCGTTGGATCGCGAGCCCGTCCATCACCGGATCGGAGTACGGCAGTCCGAGCTCGATGATGTCGACGCCGTTCTCGGCGAGGGCGACCGCCGCATCGATGCTGCTGTCGAGGTCGGGGAAACCCACCGGGAGGTAACCGACGAGCGCGCCGTGACCCTGAGCGCGTCGCTCGGCGACCACCTCCGAGACGGTTCTCGCGGAGCTGGTACCGCTGGTCATACCTGCTCGGCTTCGGCGTCGAGCAACTCGAAGTAGTTCGCGGCCGTGGTCATGTCCTTGTCCCCGCGCCCGCTGAGATTCACCAGGATGATCGCGTCGGGGCCGAGTTCCCGACCGAGCTCGAGCGTCCCCGCGAGGGCGTGCGCGGACTCGATCGCCGGGATGATGCCCTCGGTGCGGCTGAGCAGACGGAGCGCGTGCATCGCGGCCGCGTCGGTGACCGGGCGATAGGTCGCGCGTCCGAGGTCCGACAGCCAGGAGTGCTCGGGGCCGACCCCCGGGTAGTCCATTCCGGCGGAGATGGAATGCGACTCGACGGTCTGGCCGTCCTCGTCCTGCAGGAGGTAGGTCCGGGCCCCGTGCAGCACTCCTGGGCGGCCGCGCGTGATGGTTGCTGCGTGGCGGGGGGTGTCGGCGCCGTCACCGGCCGCCTCGAATCCGAAGAGCTTCACATCGGGGTCGTCGAGGAAGGCGTGGAAGATGCCGATCGCATTCGATCCGCCGCCGACGCAGGCGGCGACGGCATCCGGAAGTCTGCCGGTGAGTTCGAGTACCTGCTGACGCGCCTCCTCGCCGATGATCTTCTGCAGGTCACGGACCATGGCCGGGAACGGGTGCGGGCCGGCGACGGTACCGAAGATGTAATTGGTCGTCTCGACGTTGGTGACCCAGTCGCGCATCGCATCGTTGATGGCGTCCTTGAGGGTGCGCGATCCGGTCGTCACCGCGACCACTTCGGCGCCGAGCAAGCGCATCTTCGCCACGTTGATCGCCTGACGCTCGGTGTCGACCTCACCCATGTAGATGGTGCAGTCGAGCCCGAAGAGGGCCGCGGCCGTCGCGGTCGCGACGCCGTGCTGGCCCGCGCCCGTCTCGGCGATCACGCGCTTCTTCCCGATCCGCGCGGTGAGCAGCGCCTGGCCGAGCACGTTGTTGATCTTGTGGGAGCCGGTGTGGTTGAGGTCCTCGCGCTTGAGGATCACCCGTGCACCGCCGGCGTGCTCGGCGAAGCGGGGCACCTCCGTGATGTTCGACGGGCGCCCGGTGTACGAGCGGTGCAGTTCGGTCAGCTGCGCCGCGAATGCCGGGTCCGTCTTCGCGGAATCCCACGCCTCGGAGAGTTCGTCGAGGGCTTCGATGAGGGATTCGGGCACGAAGCGGCCACCGAAATCGCCGAAGTACGGTCCGGCTTGATCGCGCAGGTTCTGCGTGCTCGTCGCCTGCCTGCTCGTGAACTGCTCGTCGAGTGCGGTCATGTTCGGTCCCGTCATGATCGGAGGAATGTCTCGAGAGTGGCGACAGGGTCACCGGTGACCAGCGCTTCACCGATCAGCACGACGTCTGCTCCGGCGGCGCGGTAGTCGGCGACGTGTTCTGGAGTGGTGACGGCCGATTCGGCGACGCGGATGACTCCGTCGGGGATGAGCGGAGCCAGGCGGGCGAACAGTTCGCGATCGAGTTCGAAGGTCGAGAGATCACGCGCGTTGACGCCGATGAGTTGAGCACCGAGGTCGACCGCGCGGCGGACCTCATCCTCGGAGTGGGCCTCGACGAGTGCGGTCATCCCCAACTCGCCGGAGATCGTGAACAGCTCGGCGAGGGTGCTCTGGGGAAGCGCCGCCACGATCAACAACACGATGTCGGCTCCGGCAGCGCGCGCCTCGAACACCTGGTAAGGGTCGGAGATGAAGTCCTTGCGCAGCACCGGTA
>CAXTLO010000272.1:0-3192 GCA_964244965.1 uncultured Marisediminicola sp. | reverse complement strand
TACACAGCGGGACAAGCGCGCTGATTTTGCGTCCCCGCGAGTAGCTGCGCTTCGGAAACGATGGCACTTCCAACCGGTCACTGCACCACCGGGGAAGGGATTGATCCGGAGGTGTCTATGAGGCCATCGCAGATACCCTTGGTCTGTCCCTCGACGCCGTCTGGGCCGAAATCGCCCCTCCCGATCGCCGGAGTGAAGCCGCCGGCCTCGGTGTCGATTCCGGTAAGCGCTTGGCTTCGTGATCCTCGGCCCAAGTACCGGAGGTACCCGAATGCGCCCGACACACCCCTCAAGGGTCCTGCCATCTCGGTACACCTGCGTCGCGGACAACGACTTCTCCTACCTCACCCTTCCAGGGTGACGGAAACACCATCTCACGTCACGGTGATGATCAGGCCACGAAACCGCCGATCTGCCAGGGTGGGTGATATGGAATGGAAGACGACGCTGTTTACATCGCTAGATAACCGCGTGCACGCCGAAAGCGACTGGCAGTACCCATGGTTCGACGAGGAGTACTTCGGTGAGTTGTCGAAAACGTGGGCTGGGGCCGACGCGTTTCTGGTCGGCGCCACGTCTTTCGCGGGGTATGAAGCTCTGGTTGAAACCTTCCCCGACTCACCCATGGTGGGCACTCTCCGCACAACGCCGACTTACGTCCTCTCCTCTACCCGAAGGACCAGCGACGCTTACCCCGACACGCTTTGGCTTTCGGATGCTTCTGCTGAGACTCTCGCGAAGCTGCAGGACCGTCACAAGAACATCGTCATCCTGGGCAGCCCGGCGCTCGTGGTGCAACTACTGGAAACGGGTATCCTCCACCGACTGAACCTGGCCGTTCTACCCACCGTGGTCGGTACGGGTCGAGGCTTGTGGGACACCAGCACCGGGCCCCTAGTATTCGCCACAGCCACGTCCCGCACACTCGCCAACGGCATCACACTTCTCGACCTGGCTCTATAGCAGCCGCTGCGTGGTGCAGCCCTTCACTATGCAACCCTTAATTACCAACAAGAACATCATGAGTGTTCGGATGAGGATCGCCACACGGACACCTCCCAACCGCCGCCTTGGAGATCGGTCCAGGCAACGCGTTCAGTCCTGCGCTAACCGTCGGACGGCAGTAGCCTGACGCGTCGGCCCGAGTGATGGTCGGGTCTGAACGCCGCCAAGACGCCACTTACCGGTGAGCAGCTGGACGATGCGACCCACGAACTGAACAAGACCCGCGACTAGGTTCCCGCCCGCCCCTCCAGCAATTCGGCTTATGTGCGGCGGGGTGACATTCAGCGCTGCGAAAGCACCGCCATTTATCGCTGTGATTCACGGGTTTTGAAACCGTTTTCGGCTGGTGGCCCGTATTGCGGGCAACCCGTAGATCGCGTGGCCATCCGCGGGGCGAATGCCAGCTGGCGGATACCCGTCGAGCCGATATGTCCAGCGCATCTTCGATAGACGGATTCAACGATTGGTATTTTTGAAGGACCTTTTTGCTGTGCCGATCGCGCATGTCAGTTCGGGCGAGCCAAGATCCGCCCATTGTGGAGCGTAAGCACGCGACCGGCTCGCGCGATCGCTTCGACGTCGTGCGTTGCAACGATCACGGTCGCGCCGCGTTCTGCCTCCTCCCACAGAATCGCATCGATGCGATCACGCGACTCAGCGTCGGCTGAAGCTGTCGGCTCGTCGAGTAGTAGGAGCGTCGCTCGCTGCGTGAGTACCTGAGCGAGCAGCACGCGCTGACGCTCGCCGCCTGACAACTCCACGAGCTGAGCTGCGGCCAGGTGCTCCGCGCCGACTCGTCGCAGCGAACTCGCGACCAGTTCGTGGTCACTACGTGTGAGTGGGCGCCATAGGCCGCGTACGGCCCACCGGCCCATGGCAACCACCTCCCGTGCGGTGATGGGGAGTCGATCGCCCGCCGCGGTGTGCTGAGGCATGTAGGCCAGCTTTTGGGGCCGTCCGCGTAGTGCGCCGTGGTGCGGTGTCACGAGACCGGCGATCACCCCGAGGAGGGTCGTCTTTCCAGACCCGTTCGATCCGGTCAGTGTATGCACGATGCCGCGGCCGAACTGCGCCGTCGCGTCATCAAGCGCCACGCGGTCATCGAATCGAACCGTGACGTGCTCAACGAGGACCGCATCGGCGTGGTGTTCGAATCGTTCTCTGCACTCCATCTCCGGATTGTATATTGGAAATCATTATCAGTAGGGTTACGCGAGTGCATTGGCTCACTGACCCGCTCGCATCGACGTTTTTCGTCAATGCCCTGATCGGTGGTGGCATCGCCGCGCTCATCTGTGCGGTGGCGGGGGCTTGGGTCGTCGTGCGGGGGATGGCGTTCTTGGGCGACGCGCTGGCTCACGGGATGCTGCCCGGGGTAGCGATCGCTTCACTTCTCGGCGGACCGGCGATGCTCGGTGCCGCGATCAGCGCGACGGTGATGAGTGTGGGCGTTGGCTGGCTCTCGCGCCGGCATCGGCTGAATGACGACACGGCGATTGGCATCTTTTTCGTCGGGATGCTCGGGCTGGGGGTGATCATCGTGTCGCATTCGCGCACCTTCGCGACCGACCTCACAGTGATCCTCTTCGGCGATATCCTCGCCATCCGGGCCGGGGAAATTGCGGTGCTGCTCGCGGGCCTCATCATCACCGTCGCGGTTGCATTCGCCCTGCGTCGTCCGCTTCTTGCGATGGCTCTCGATGAGCGCATCGCCGCGACGCTGCGGATGCGGCCGGCGATCGCGCGTATCGCACTGGCCGGGCTCGTCACCATCGCCGTCGTCGCGTCGTATCAAGCTGTCGGGACCCTTCTCGTCGTCGCGCTCCTCGTCGCGCCACCGGCCGCCGCGTCGCTCTGGGCATCCTCCGTCAGCGGCATCATGCGCGGCGGCGCACTCATCGGGCTCAGCGCCGTGACCGTCGGTCTTTTCTGCTCCTGGCACTTCGCCACAGCGGCCGGGGCGTCCATCGCCGTCGTTGCAGTGCTCGCTTTCGGGGTGTCCCTTGCGGCTCGTGCGGGCGTGCGCCGGTTACCGAAACGCCGCATTCGGCCGGTTGCTTCGGCCCTTAGCCCTGTGACCGCGTCCCTCCCACACCACATACCGTCCACGACGAATTAGAGATCTTTCCGCATGCGCCCCTATCGAACCTCTGTCGCCTTTGCCGCCCTTGCAACTGTCGTATGCCT
>CAXTLO010000271.1:0-3253 GCA_964244965.1 uncultured Marisediminicola sp. | reverse complement strand
AGCTCCTCGACGCTGTATCCGTCCAGATGGCCGGCCTCCAGGGGCGAGCTCACCGTCATGTCATCCGAACGCTCGGGGATGTCGCTCATCGCCAAGCCTCCATCTCACGGACGAGGGTTCTTCTGCTTCGCGCAAGCAGGCCGCGAATCGTTGAGATCGGGAGATCGAGCTGGTCGGCGATCTCGTGATAACCATAACCGGCGACCTCTCGGAGCACCCAGCACCGGCGCTGATCCTCCGGGAGGGTGGAAAGTACCTTCGACAGGGCCTCGTCGAGCGATGTCGCGGAAGCGAGCTCCGCGGGCCCGTCCGACGGATCTTGGACGTCGTGATCGTCGAGTGGCTCTTGTTCTCGGCTGGCACGGAGACGATCGATGCTCTTTCGGGTGACGATGGTGATCAGCCACGAACGCACGGATCCGACATTCTCGAGGGTCGGTAGGTCCTGCCAGGCGGTCACGAACGTTTCCTGCACGACGTCCTCGGCGTCCGACGGACGTACGATGCGCGCCGCATAGGCACTCAGTAGCGACCCATAGCGACGCATCAGGATCTCGAAGGCCCTGATGTCGCCGTCCGCGGCACGACTCGCGATTGTGCGATCGTCCGCCTCGCTGAGCGAATCACGCCCGGGAAGGGATACCACGTCGGGCCTCGCTACCGCACCCGCCCGTGCGCACGGGGGCAGGAGTCTTCGGGTGGCGACATGTCTCGACCATAGTCAACATCTTGGAAGCGTGTCGTTGGCACGACGGTCGAGAGCCGGCTCCTTCCGGTGAGAAGGAGCCGGCTACCGGATCAGACGCGGCGAGCGGCGTCGGAGTTCGGTGCTGCCTGCTGCGCTGCCTGCTTCGCCTGGTCGGCGACGCTCGGGGCACTGGCGGCCTGCGCCTTCGCCTTCGGCGCCTCGGCCTCTGCGCGGTTCAGCCAGATCTCCCATCGAGCTTGCATCGGCTTGATGAGCCCGCCGCCGGCGCCGACGATGATGACGCCAGCGATGATGGAGAGCACGGTGATCAGGATGGGCGTGGTGACGGTCGTGGCGATGTCGACCTGGTTGAGCGCCGCGGTGATCCCGATGAACAGGATGAAGATCGCCGCGATGTTGGCGAGGATCTTGCCGTAGGAGAGACCGCCCAGAGTGTTCTGAATGAGTCCCTTCACCGCCGCGGCGATCGCGGATGCGATGACCACGATGATGATCGCCACGATGATCCGTGGGAGGAAGCCGATGATTCCCTCGAGCAGGTTACTGACCGGGTTGGGGCCGAAGACGCCGAATGCGAACTGGAGCACGAACAGCACCAGCGTGTAATACAGCACTTTGGCGATGATGTCGGATGCGTCGAGCTTCGAATTGGCGAGCGCCTTTTTGATGCCTCCGCGCTCGACCGCTCGGTCGAAACCGACCTTGGTCAGCAGCCGGGACAGCGCCTTCTCGATGAGCTTCGCGACGATCAGTCCCACGACGAGGATGAGCAGGAAGAGAAGCGCTTGGGGAACGAATGTGATGACGGCGCTCAGACCGTTCTGGAGTACTGCCGGGAAATCCATTGGGAGAACCTTTCAAGGTGATCGGATGCAGGGGTGTCGTGCCATAGAGCGCGCTCCGTCGGCGGGCGAACCCGCCGACGGAGCGCGGTACCTCTGACTGCGGGGTGCCTCAGTTACGGTGTTCGGTCTCGGTGTTGCGGTTCGATGCGGTGTTGCTGTCGGACACGGTGGCGCCGTCGACGAGTTCGATCTCCTCGCGGCGGACTTCCTCGTTCACCTGTTGCTGTTCGGTGACGGTGTCCTTGTCGAGGCGCACGCGCTCGACCGGAACGGTCTCCTTGTTGACGACGACGCGCTCCTCGGTGAGGGTCACCTCGTGCTCCTCCGAGGTGAGGTCGCCGCCGCGGAGTGCATCTCCGACGTTGGCGTCGGTGATCGGCTCGCGTTCGAGGCGTACCTCTTCGTGGCTGACCGGCACGGTGACGGTCTGCTCTTCGGTGACAATGTGCTTGCGCAGGCGAGCCCGTCCGGTCTGAACCTTTTGGGTGCCGACGCTGAGGCGCTCCTCCGAGCGGGTCATCGCGTCGTCCGTGTTGGGGCCCGACGTGTCGTGGCCGACAGTGTCGCGGTCGACGGTGTCGGTGGTGTCGTACGTTCCGACATTGGCCGTTCCGGTTCCGTTGCCGTAGTACGCGTAGAGAGCGTCCTCTTCGTCCTCGCTCAGTGCGCCGTCATCCGCGATGCGGGGGGCGTCCTTGACGAAGGACTTCTCGTAGGCGACACGAACGGTCTCGCCGTCGAACGACGCGTTGTCGAGCGGAGCGAACGACTCGGATGAACCGAACAGGCCGGTCTTCACGGTCACCCAGAGCGGGCTCTGCGTGTCGGGGTCGACGTAGACCTGGCCGACGGTGCCGATCTTGTCGTCGTCGCTGCCGTAGACGGCGGCTCCCATCAGGTCGTTGACGTTGTTGGTGTTGATCATCGGTTTCTCTTTTCCTTCCGGACGGGCGTCCGGAAAATTCGGGTGGTGGTGATGGTTCGGGTGGTGGTGGGTGGGGTCGGGCTTAGTGAGACGGACCTCAGCGGCCGAGACCGGCCCTGTCCACGCGGCGGTGGTAGCGCATCCCGGCGAGGCCACCGAGGATGGCGCCACCGAGGCTGATCAGCAGGGCGATTACAGCGGTCACGATGCTGCCCGCGGTGAGGTCGCCCTCGTTCAGCGGGATACGGGGAAAGCTGTTCAGATTGGCCAGCAGGTCGAACTGCGAGCCGGCGATGAGGCCGATGACCGCGAGCACGACCGCGATGATGATCGCCCAGAGCCAGACGGCGATTCCCTGCTTGACGCCGTCGAACCGCGCCATGCGGCCTGCGACGTAGCCACCGCAGTAATACGAGATCAGCAGGATGAGAGCCAATACGATGCCGCCCACGATGCCGATGGTTCCAGGGTCGGAGGACGCGGCATCCGCGACGTCGTCAGCAGTGGCGCCGTTGCCCAGCCCGATGGCCGTGCCGGTCGCCGCCAGGAGGGCAGTGAGCAGGACGGCGGTACCGGTCGCGGTCAGCCATCCGAAGAAGGCCGATCCGAACTTCATCCCGCCGAAGCGCTCCTTCTCGCGCTCGACGACCGACTCGCGGGTGGTCTGCCCGCCGCCTGCGGCCCGCGCCGCAACCGGCTCGCCGTCAGCGGTGTGATTCACGCCGTTAGCGGCGTTTCGATTCAAATCAGACATGGTGCTCCTATGGTCTTGGG
>CAXTLO010000270.1:0-3276 GCA_964244965.1 uncultured Marisediminicola sp. | reverse complement strand
GCGTCGACGAGCTCCCAGGTCTCCTCGATGAGGTACCGCACGAGCGACTCGTGCGTCTGCTCCCGGTCCCACGCGCACCCTCCGGGGGCGCGCAGTCGCTCGAGCACGGCGATGAGTTCATTCAGTCGCGGGTGTGGGGCGTCTGCCATGCCGCCATCCTCGCATCGCAGATCGGGGCCGGGACACGTCAAGATGGACGTGATGGAGACCGCCGATCAGTACCTCACCGCAGAATTGCAGGAGCGCCGCTTCACCGGCACACAACGAATACTCCATTTCGCCAAGATCGTCGCGATGGGCGTCTTCGGGGATCAGCCGGCCATGTTCGAGCTCGTCGTCACGCGCCGTGATTCCGGTTCGGAAGTGCTCCGCACGGTCGCCGACATCGCGACCCCGGAGTTCCTCCTCGCGCAAGTCGAATCAGACCTCCGCACCATGACCGTCGCCGAATTCATCGCCGAGTGGCGGCTTCCCACCGGATGACGGCGCCTCGCTCAGCCGGGCGTCGCCGACGCCTGGGAGGATGAGCGGATGATCGGCCCAGACCACCCCGCCGCTCACGCGTTGCTCCTCTTGACGTTGGTCGCGCTGGCGGCGCTTCTCGGCTGGCGAGCCGCTCGCAAGGGCCGACACGAGTACCGCAGGTTCAAGCAGTTCCGCAGCTCCGCGCGCCGGCAGCGGATGTACCGGAAGTGGCTCATCGACGCCTTCGTCGTCTACGGCGGAGCATCCGCGGCCCTCCTCCTGCTGGTCGGCCCGTACGTGCCGCTCCTCCAGGAGCGGACGGCGGCGGTGGACTGGATCGGTGTCCCCAAGGAGTGGTTCGCGGCATCCGGAGCTCTCGGTCCCGTCATCGCGATCGCTGTCGTCGCGGTGCTGGTAGCGGTGAACGTGCTTGCGATCATTGCGTTGCGAGACACCGACACGATTCCCGCGGCGGGCGACATCCTCGCGCTGCTGCCGCGCAACCGCTCGGAACTGGGTTACGGGGCGGCGCTCTCCGTGAACGCCGGAGTTGTCGAGGAGTTGTTGTTCCGCGTCGCGCTTCCCTCGCTGCTGTTCGGCATCACGGGCGACGCGACGCTGTCCGTCGTGCTCGCAGTGATCGCGTTCGGCGGACTGCACGTCTACCAGGGAGTCGCGGGCGTCCTCACCTCGACGGTGATCGGTGCCATGCTCATGGGCGTCTACCTCGTCACCGGCAGCATCGTCGCGGCGATCGTGTTGCACGTGCTCATCGACCTACGGTCGCTCGTGCTCATCCCCGTCATCGTGAACCGCGTGCATCAGCGGCCGGGCACCTACTCGGCGCCGGCGCGACCCGCATCCGTCGACACACCGACCTGAACCAGGGCGCTCGCTGGACCAGGGGGCGCAGGGGCGTCAGGCGCTCCGCTCGCGTGCCGGACCGGATGCCGTCGGATCCGACTCAGCGGTCTCAGCGTCTCCGGTGACGACTTCCGCGCCGAAGATCGCGACCAACAGATTCCTGGCCCATTCGATCAACTCGGCATCCGGCAGAGCAGCGCCATCGTGTCGAGGCATCGGCATGCTGACTGACTTGGTCTGCGGGAAGTACCGTGCGCCGGGGTAGAGCCGCTGGAGTCTGACCTGCACGGAGTCGAGGAGATCGGCGGGCGCCACCCGGAGGTTGGTGCCCATTGCCACGACTTCGCTGAGGCCCGCTTTCTGCGACATCCGCCTCAGCCTCGAGACTGCGATCAGGTTGTGCACGGGGGTCGGCGGCTCGCCGTATCGATCGGTGAGCTCCTCGAGCACGCGGTCGATCCCGTCGGCTCCGGATGCCGGACCACTCGCCGCGGACAACTTCTGGTACGCCTCCAGACGCAGGCGCTCGCTCTCGACATAATCCTCCGGGATGTGTGCGTCGACCGGCAGCTCGAGCCGCAGCTCGGTCTGACCCTCGGCGACGTCGCCGCGGAACGCGCTCACCGCCTCCCCGATCATCCGCAAGTACAGGTCGAACCCGACTCCCGCGATATGTCCGGACTGCTCTCCGCCCAGGAGGTTGCCCGCACCGCGGATCTCGAGGTCCTTCAGCGCGACCTGCATGCCGGCGCCGAGCTCGTTGTTCGCCGCGATCGTCGCGAGCCTGTCGTGCGCCACTTCGCCCAGCGGTCTGTCGGGGTCGTAGAGGAAGTAGGCGTAGGCGCGCTCCCGGCCGCGACCGACCCGTCCGCGCAGCTGGTGCAGTTGGCTCAGCCCGTACTTATCGGCCCTGTCGATGATGAGCGTGTTGGCATTGGCGATGTCGAGGCCGGTCTCGATGATCGTCGTCGACACGAGCACGTCGAATCTGCGCTCCCAGAAGTCGACCATCACCTGCTCGAGCACGTGCTCCGGCAGTTGTCCGTGGGCGACGGCCACCCGCGCCTCGGGCACGAGCTCGGCGATCTTCGCGGCGATGCGGTTGATGCTCGACACGCGGTTGTGCACGAAGAACACCTGGCCCTCGCGCAACAGCTCCCTCCGGATCGCGGCGCCCACCTGCTTCTCGCTGAACGGGCCGACGAAGGTGAGGATCGGATGCCGATCCTCCGGTGGTGTCGCGAGTGTCGACATCTCCCGGATGCCGGTGACCGCCATCTCGAGCGTGCGCGGTATCGGGGTCGCGGACATCGCGAGGATGTCGACGTTCGTCTTCAGCTTCTTGAGCGCGTCCTTGTGCTCGACGCCGAACCTCTGCTCCTCGTCGATGATGACCAGACCAAGGTTCTTCGGCTTCACCCCCTGGGACAGCAGGCGGTGGGTGCCGATGACGACATCGACGGTGCCGTCCGCGAGTCCCTCCATCGTCTCCTTCGACTCCTTGTCGGTCTGGAATCGGCTGAGCGCGCGGAGGTGTACGGGGAAGCCGGCGAACCGTTCGGCGAAGGTCTCCATGTGCTGGCGCACCAGCAGCGTCGTCGGTACGAGCATGACGACCTGCTTGCCGTCCTGCACCGCCTTGAACGCCGCGCGCACGGCGACCTCGGTTTTGCCGTAGCCGACGTCACCGGCGATGAGACGGTCCATCGGGATGGGCCGCTCCATGTCGGCCTTGACCTCGTCGATGGTGGTCAGCTGGTCGGGCGTCTCGGCGAACGGGAAGGCCTCCTCCAGCTCGCGCTGCCATGGGGTATCGGGCGGGAATGCGTGACCCTTCGACGCCATCCGTGCCGAATACAGCTTCACCAGCTCCACCGCGATGTCGCGCACCGCACGCCGGGCCTTGCCCTTCGCCGCAGCCCAGTCGCTGCCGCCCATCTTGCTGAG
>CAXTLO010000269.1:0-3287 GCA_964244965.1 uncultured Marisediminicola sp. | reverse complement strand
GGAAATGAGAAGCAGTGTCTGACAGAGAGCGCGACGACATCGACCTCGCCACGGCGGCCGAGCAGTCCTCGGAGGTCGAAGAGGTTCAAGAGGGCAGCACCCTCGACCAGGCGGTCGACTCGGTGGAGCCGGCCGAGCACGCCGCACTGCACATCGACGGCGATAGCGAGGGCGACCTCGACGAGGAGCTCGACGCCCTCGTGCTCGCCAGCGACCCCGAGGCAGACGAGATCGTCGAGGACGCTCTCGACATCGATTCGCCCGACGAGGCGGATGCTTCGGTCTCAGCCACCGATGACGAAGCCGACATCGAGGCGGAAGAAGAGGCATCCGACGATGACGACGTGACCCCGTACACCGGCCCCGAGCCGGATGGCGGGGAGGACGTCGCGGTGTCGCCCGAGGACGCCGAGCTCGCTGCGGCTATCGCCGAGTTGGAGAGCGCGGCGACCGCCGAGCACGGGGACGATGCGGCTGCCACATCGACGGATGACGCGGCGTCATCGGATGACACAGACGCCGTCACGGGCGCGGATGCCGATACCGGCGCCGAAGCCGCATTCGATGGAGACGCTGGAGATGTCCCCGCGGGTTCTGACGCCGCCGTTGAGAGCGAACGTCCGCTCGGCGCCATCGGGGGCACCGACAGCGACGGCACGCTCGGCGATGACGCACTGAGCGGCGAGGCGTTCGATGACGCGGTCGCCGCCGTCGACGAGGCGGAGGAGACCGAGGTCGACCCCTATGAGGAATTCCGCTCCGAGCTGCGCTCCAAGCCGGGCAAGTGGTACGTCATCCACTCCTACGCAGGCTTCGAGAAGCGCGTGAAGTCGAACATCGAGAACCGGAAGGTGTCCATGGCGATGGAGGACTACGTCTTCCAGGTCGAGGTGCCGATGGAAGACGTCGTCGAGATCAAGAACGGCCAGCGCAAGCTCGTCAATCGCGTCCGCATCCCGGGGTACGTGCTCGTGCGGATGGACCTCAACGAGGACAGCTGGTCGGTCGTCCGGCACACTCCCGGCGTGACCGGGTTCGTCGGCAACTCGCACAATCCGACGCCGCTGCGGTTCGAGGAGGCGTTCTCGATGCTGAAGAGCCTCGTGCAGATCGTCGAGGCTCCGGTGAAGGCCGGCGCCAAGGGCGGCAAGACCACGCAACGCTCGATTCCGCAGGAAGTCGATTTCGAGATCGGCGAGACCATCACCATCAAGGAGGGTTCGTTCGCGGGCCTCCCCGGATCGATCAGCGACATCCGACCGGAGAGCGGCAAGCTCACCGTGCTCGTGTCGCTGTTCGAGCGAGAGACGCCGGTCGAGCTCAGCTTCGACCAGGTCACCAAGCTCTAGCTCCAGATCTGCAAAGGCCCCGACGACTCCGGTCGTCGGGGCCTTTCTCGTGCGCCGACCGTTCGTGCCGACCCGCGAACGTCGTCGGGGCGTGACTGCCGCGCCGGCTCCGGACTCGGGTGCGCGCGGGTCTACCGGCCCCGGCGCCGATGTCGGTGGTCCGGTGTTCGATGAAGTCATGGAGATCGACGACCCGAGTCGCCAGCTGTGGAGCCTGCCCGAGGCGGATCAGCTGGAGCTGACGGGCGAGCTCGATCCCGTCACGATCGACATGGTCGAGGGCGACGCGCTGCTCGACGGGCTGCAGCAGGCTCAGCGTGACCGGGCGCAGGCGGCTGCCTATCGATTCGCGCAGGTGGATCGCTTCCGCAGGCATAGCGAAGCGTCGGCCGCGGCACGAGAATCGAACCAGCATCGTTCTTCACACGGCATGGTCTCTCGATCTATGCGTGCCGAGCTGGCGTCGGCGTTGCGTCTCCCCGAGCGCACGGTCGAGACCTTGCTCGCTCGGGCACAGATGCTGGTCGAACAGCTGCCCACAACTTTGTCCTGGCTGCGGGAGGGCCGCTTCTCGGAGCGGCACGCGGTGATCATCGCCGACGAAGCCGTCGGGCTCAGCGACGACGAGCGGGGCGTGTTCGAGTCTGAGGTGCTGGGCTATGCCGAGCGCCTGAGGGCGGGTCTGTTCGAGCGCAAAGCCCAGCAGATCCGCGAACTGCTGAACACCGGCGATCTGAGCGCGCGACACGAGGACGCGCGCCAGCGTCGTGAAGTCAACGCCGATCCGGGCCGCGACGGCATGGGATGGCTCGCGGGTTATCTGCCCAACCCGGAGTTGGTGGCGATCGACAATCGGCTCACATCGATCGCCCGCTCACTCCAGGTCGAGGGGGAGCAGCGCACACTGACTCAACTGAAAGCGGATGCGTTCGTCGACATGCTGCTCGACGAGGGACGGCTCCTGCCTCCGGGTCAGTCCGGCAGCGAACTTCGAGCCCCGATGGCGCATCGCGGGTTCCGTGCGGAGGTGTCCGTCGTGGTGCCGGCTCTCACCGTGATGGGTCTCTCGGCGACGCCGGGCATGCTCGAAGGCGGCCGCCCCGTCGATGCCGAGACGGCGCGGGCGATCGCCGGTACCGCGACCGGGTTCACCCGCATCCTCACTCACCCTGAGACAGGTGTAGTGCTCTCCTTCGGCAAGGACCGGTACTCGGTACCCACGGAGCTGAAGCGATACCTGCGCCACCGGGACGAGACCTGCCGGTTCGTGGGATGCGCTCGCCGTGCTCGATTCTGCGACATCGACCACACCGTGCCCTGGGCGGACTCGGGGCCGACCGCTCACGACAATCTCGCTCACCTGTGCCGGAGTCACCACAAGACGAAGGACGCTGGCTGGCAAGTCGTCCAGGCTCGCGACGGCTCCGGCGACCTGCATCTGCGATCACCCCTCGGGCGCGACTATTCCACGGAGGCGGCGATGCCGCTCGGTGGCACAGCGGGAGCTCAGTCGGGTTGGTTCCACGATCCGCCGCCCTTCTGAAAGATCCCCATGCGTCGTCGACCGGGGCGATGTGCAGCGCAGATGTGGCGTAAAGTAGTCAGGTTGGCCGACAGCCGACGAATCCAATCCACCGCATCCAGGAAGTGCTCCACGAGCATTTGTCTGTATGGCGGGAGCGCCCTTTCAGGGCACGACACGAAGGAAGAACATGGCACCGAAGAAGAAGGTCACGGGTCTGATCAAGTTGCAGATCCAGGCCGGCGCCGCCAACCCCGCACCGCCCATCGGGCCGGCGCTCGGACAGCACGGCGTCAACATCATGGAGTTCTGCAAGGCGTACAACGCGGCGACCGAGTCACAGCGCGGCAACGTCATCCCGGTGGAGATCACCGTCTACGAGGACCGTTCGTTCACGTTCATCCTCAAGACCCCGC
>CAXTLO010000268.1:0-3316 GCA_964244965.1 uncultured Marisediminicola sp. | reverse complement strand
CAGGAGATCCATTGGCTGTCAAGATCGGCATCAACGGCTTCGGCCGCATCGGCCGCAACTACTTCCGCGCCGCTCTCGCCAAGGGCAGCGACATCGAGATCGTCGCCGTCAACGACCTCACCGACAACAAGTCGCTCGCGCACCTGCTGAAGTACGACTCCATCACAGGGCGGCTGGATGCCACGGTCGAGCTCGAGGGCGACCGGATCATCGTGAACGGCAAGCCCATCATCGTGCTCGAGGAGCGCGACCCCGCCAACCTCCCGTGGGGCGAACTGGGCGTCGATATCGTCATCGAGTCGACCGGGCGCTTCACCAAGGCCGACGATGCGCGCAAGCACATCGCCGGAGGCGCGAAGAAGGTAATCGTGTCGGCGCCGGCGACCGGTGACGGCGTCGCGACCCTCGTGCTCGGCGTCAACGAGGGCACCTACGACCCCGAGGTGCACGACGTGATCTCGAACGCGTCCTGCACCACGAACTGCCTCGCACCGCTGGCGAAGGTGTTCCTCGACGAGTTCGGCATCGAGCGCGGTCTCATGACCACGATCCACGCCTACACGGCGGACCAGAACCTCCAGGACGGGCCGCACAGCGACCTGCGCCGCGCCCGCGCAGCAGCGGTGAACATCATCCCGACCTCGACCGGTGCCGCGAAGGCCCTCGGACTGGTGATCCCCGAACTCGTCGGAAAGCTCGACGGCTACGCACTCCGCGTGCCGGTGCCGACCGGTTCGATCACCGACCTGACCATCGAGACGACCGCCGACGTCACCGTCGAGCAGGTCAATGCGGCCTACAAGGCCGCCGCCGAGGGCTCGCTCAAGGGGATCCTGAGCTACACCGAGGACCCCATCGTGTCGAGCGACATCGTCTCCGACCCGCACTCGTCGATCTTCGACGCGGGACTCACCAAGGTGATCGGCTCGCAGGTGAAAGTCGCATCCTGGTATGACAACGAGTGGGGCTACTCGAACCGCCTCGTCGACATCACCGAGTACGTCGCCGACCGTCTCTGACGCGGGAGGCGCCTCGTGACGCTTCGCAGAATCGATTCGCTCGGCTCGCTCGACGGCGCAAGGGTATTGCTCAGGTGCGACCTCAATGTGCCCCTGAGGAATGGTGAGATCACCGACGACGGCCGGATCAGGGCGTCCATCCCGACGATCCGCGCGTTGACGGATGCCGGCGCGCGCGTCATCGCGATGTCGCACCTCGGGCGTCCGGACGGATCACCGGACGCGGAGTACTCGCTGGCTCCGGTCGCCCGCCGTCTCGCAGAGTTACTCGGCTCGGAAGTCGCATTCGCCACGGACACCGTCGGGGACGACGCGCGTCGCACGATCGGGGCTCTCGGGAACGGGCAGGTCGCCCTGCTGGAGAACCTGCGCTTCGATTCCGCGGAGACGTCGAAATCGGCTGATGATCGCCGGGCATTCGCCGCACGGCTGGCCGAACTGGGCGACGCCGTCGTCTCCGACGGATTCGGGGTGGTGCATCGCAAGCAGGCGAGCGTGTACGAACTCGCGGAGGCTCTGCCGAGCGCTGCCGGGAATCTCATCACCTCCGAGCTCGACGTGCTCGAGAAGCTGACCGCGTCGCCGACACGCCCGTACGCAGTGGTCCTCGGCGGTTCGAAGGTCTCGGACAAGCTCGGCGTGATCGAGCATCTGCTCCCGCGGGTCGACTCCATCCTCATCGGAGGCGGCATGCTCTTCACCTTCCTCGCCGCGCGGGGTTTCGCGGTCGGGGCGAGCCTTCTCGAGGTGGATCAGCTAGATGCCGTGCGCGGGTACCTCGCCGAGGCCGATCGCCGCGGAGTGCGCATCGAACTGCCAACCGACGTGGTCGTCGCCTCCGGCTTCGCCGCCGACGCCGAGCATGAGGTCACCCCGGCGGAGTCGATCGAGGACACCCGCTTCGGCTCCTCCGGGATCGGCCTCGACATCGGTCCCGAGACCGCAGCGCGCTTCGCCGCCATCATCCGCGAATCGTCGACGGTGTTCTGGAACGGCCCGATGGGCGTCTTCGAGTTCGCGGCGTTCGCTGCGGGGACCCAGACCGTCGCGCAGTCGCTCACCGAGGTCGACGGCCTCTCCGTCGTCGGCGGGGGAGACTCTGCCGCTGCGGTGCGGGACCTCGGCTTCAGTGATGATCGATTCGGACACATATCCACCGGAGGCGGCGCGAGCCTCGAGTTCCTCGAGGGCAAGAGCCTCCCAGGACTGGAGGTACTCGGATGGCGACCATGACCGGCAGTACACGTACTCCGCTCATTGCGGGCAACTGGAAGCTGAACCTCGACCATCTGCAGGCCATCGCCTTCGTGCAGAAGCTCGCCTGGAGCCTCAAGGACGCCAGGCACGACTTCGACACCGCCGAGGTCGCGGTCTTCCCGCCGTTCACCGACCTGCGCTCGGTGCAGACGCTCATCTCCGCGGACAAGCTGCCGCTCGCGCTCGGCGCCCAGGACGTGTCCGAGCACGCGTCCGGCGCCTACACGGGTGAGATAGCGGCGCAGTTCCTGGCGGCATTGAACTGCACCTATGTGATCGTGGGGCACTCGGAACGGCGCACCCTCCACGCCGAGACCGACGAGCAGATCGGGTCGAAGTCGGCCGCCGCCGTGGGAGCCGGGCTCGTCCCCGTGATCTGCGTGGGTGAGACGGCCGAGGACCTTGAGAAGCACGGGCCGAGCGCGGTACCGGTTGCGCAGCTCACGACCGCTCTCGCCGCCCTCTCTTCTGGCGCCGACATCGTGGTCGCCTACGAGCCGGTGTGGGCGATCGGCTCCGGCCAGGCGGCGACGCCGGATCAGGCGCAGCAGGTGGCCGCTCAGCTCCGCGCCGTGGTCGCCGATCGCCTCGGTGCGGATGCTGCGGACGCCACGCGAGTGCTCTACGGCGGGTCGGTGAAGTCGGGCAACATCGCCGGGTTCATGCGCCAACCCGACGTCGATGGCGCTCTCGTCGGAGGTGCGAGTCTCGACATCACGGAATTCTCGAGTATCGCGCAGTTCCAGCGACACGTGGGCACCTAGCGGCCCACGACAGTTCGACCGCGCAGTTATACTGGTCGACGGTTTGCCGGGGCGGATTCGTCGCGGCCATGAAAGGTCTCGCGTGGAAATCCTCCAAGTCATCCTGCAGGTCGTGCTCGGCATCACGAGCCTCCTGCTGACTCTCTTGATCCTGCTTCACCGCGGACGCGGCGGCGGGCTGTCCGACATGTTCGGCGGCGGCGTCACCTCCAACCTCGGTGCGTCGGGGGTCGCGGAGCGCAACCTGAACCGGATCACGGTCCTGCTCGGGCTGGT
>CAXTLO010000267.1:0-3322 GCA_964244965.1 uncultured Marisediminicola sp. | reverse complement strand
CTGATGACGATCGAGCAGTCCGGATTTCCGGTGCCCGAGGTGCGCGACATGTTCGCAAGCGAGGTGTGGCAGGGCGCGCTCGCGAGAGTCGAGGCCTACCTGATCTCGAAAGCGGCCGGCGGAGCGTAACCGGTATCGTTTCCTCGACCGCCCGGATGACGTTGGGGACGTGATGGGCAGCACCGACTGATGGGCAGCACGAGCTGATGGGCAGCACAAGCTGATGGGCAGAACCGACGCCGACCGTGACTACCTCGTGCGCGTCGCGCCCAAGAGCGCGCTCCTGGTCAGCGGCACCCTCTCCTTCGTCGGGGTGACCGTGCCGCTGTTCGGAGCGCTGTTTCTGCTGGGTGGCACTATCGGCACGTGGCCGGTGATCTCCTTCGTCCTCTGCGGATGGATCGTGATCTCATTCGCAGCGCTCGCGCGGTACCGGCGGGTCTTCGTGGGAGTCACCGAGACCGAGATCGTGTCGCGCGGGTTCCTCAGCCGCACCTCCCGGCGGTCGCGCAACAGCGTCGCGCTCGTTGTGCTCGCGGAGACCTACCGGTGGAACGCGCCGGACAGCGTTCCGCAGTTCCTGCTCCTCGACGCTGCCAAGCGCAGGGTGCTGCGGATGAGGGGCACCTTCTACAGCGAGGAGGCGATGCGAGCCGTCGCCGGGGCCATGAAGCAGCCGCTCGCCGCCTTTCCCGAGCCGATCACGGCCCCGGAGTTCTTCGCCACCTACCCCACCGGCGCGTACTGGTTCGAGAACCGCGCACCGCTCACCACCGCCTTCACCGTGCTGACCGTGGTCATCTCGGTGTTCGTGATACTCGGCCTGATGCAGCTCGCGGGCATCCCGTACTTCGCGGGCTGAGCGGCCTCACCTCAGCAGCGGACGAACTGCGGAGAGGGCGAACTGCCGCACGGGGGCTTCCCGAGTGGCTCCGCACGTACTGAGCAGCGGCTCTGAGAGCGTCTCGACCAGGTCGACGACCACGGGACGGTGCCGGTGGTCGAGCTCGACTCGCCATCCGTCGTCCGTGCGCTGCTCGGAGAGCACCGTGAAGGACCGCACGCCGTCGTCGCCCACCATCTCGCGCGCATAGGACTCTGCCGCCTGCGCGACGTTGCTGAGAGAGCTCCTGCCGCGGAACCAGTGCGGCTCGACGGTGCCCGCCCGATAGCTCTCCACGATCGGTACGGCGGCATCGGCGGGCACCCGCCCGTAATACAGGCCGTGGGGGAACAGGATCATGGTGGCGGCGAACCGATCGCCGCCCAAGTGCGAGCACTCCCAGGTCTCGCGCGGGAACGCCTTCGCGAGAGCGCCCACGACCGGCCGGCCCTTCACCGCACAGCACTGGTCGTGGCGGGCGTGCGTACACACGCAGATCACCGGGTCGGATGACAGTACGCCGACCGAGCCGTCGAGCGGAACCTCGAGCAGGTCGGCGGGGTCGCGGACGACATCCCAGCGCACCGACTCCGAGCCGCGTCGTGTGTCGACGATCGCCCAGCGCCACCAGGACTGGCGACGCCGCTCGTCGGCGCGACGCCCGGTGCGACGGATGGCGAGCGGCCGCATCCCCGCTCCCTCGATGCGGCGGACCAGTCGACGCGCGATGTCAGGATCGATCCTCGACTGCAGGAAAGCGTGCGCACCCCAGGCGCCGTCGATCTCGACGAGGAACCAGCGCTCGCCGCGTCCGCCGGTACCCAGCAGCGGATCGGCCCGCTCGATCGAGCGGTCGCTGCAGGGCATCCATCCCCCGACCGGGTCGGGCAGACCTCCCTCGACTCCGATCAGTCGCGCGGTCATGCTGTCACGAGGATGCCTTCGCGCATCAGCCGCCGCGCGACGACGAGAGCGGAGGGTCCGTCGAGACCGGGAAGATCCCCGACCCGCACGAGGTCGGCCGACCTCAGCCGATGCACCGCAGCGGATGCCTCACCGGGCAACGTCACGGTCTTGTCGCGGAGGGCGACGGCGACTTGTCCGGTCGCGTCGCCCACCACGCCGACGAGCCCAGGGCGCCAACGGACGGCGCTGTCGAGGTCGAGTATCTGGAGAGCGTTCACGGTGGCAAGCGGGCGGACCGGCGCGGGTCGGGTGGAGCGCTGGACGCGCGCCGTGATGCGATCCGCCACCGCGGCTGCCGCTGATCGTCCGGATGAGAGCCGCGCCGCCGCATCCGTCATCACCTGCTCGATCAGTCCCACGAGCTCCCCCGGCGTGGCGCTTCCCGCCCCGAGAGGCAGCGAACCGCGTAGCCCGGGGTCGTCGGCGAGCGTGCCGATGAGCTCTTCGACCACGTCGAACCTGGTGATCGCGGCCATGCCAATGGTGAGATGGATGGAGGTGCCGCCCAGCGCGGTGGCGGAGTGGATCCAGCCGCGCGGCAGGTAGAGAACATCGCCAGGGCGGAGTGTCTCGTCGATCGCGGGTGTTCCCTCCGACCGATCGCCGACGGCTCGTGAGTGCTCCGACCACGGCTGGCTCGGCAACGGGTCGACGTGCACCGGCTCATGGATCTTCCAGTGCTTCTCGCCCGCGATCTGCACCACGAACACGTCGTGCACGTCGTAGTGCGGATCGAAGCCGCGAGACGACGCAGGGGTCACGTATGCGTTGACCTGGCAGGGGTGGCCGATGTCGGCGACGAGCTGCCGGGTGAACTCGGCGATGGGCGCCCACGTGCGGTGCAGGCCCTGCAGCACGATCGTGGATCCGTCCGCGAAGTGCTCGAGCACTCGCGCGGAATCGACCTGGTCGGCCACCTCGGCGCCATATCCACCCGAGCCGGTGAAGGTGGATGACGGCAAGACCGATCCGTCGCGCGCCATCCGGATGAACGGCGTGCGCAGCCCGCGCGCTGACACCAGCTCATCGACGGCGTCGGCGTCGAACAGGTCGTCGAATCCGCGCGAGAGCTCTCGGGCGCGAGACAGGAGGGGTCGGTCGCCCCAGTAGTCGGTGCCGAAGACATCCGGATCGACCCGCACACAACGTGACAGCGCGGGCCGGTCGCCCGACCCGCGCTGGGAATCTGAGGTCAAGCTGAGCCGTCGGCCCCGCCGTCGTGACCCTCGGCGTTGGCGCCGCCGTCGGCCGTTCCCTCGCCCGCGTCGGCCGACCCGTCGGCCCCGCCGTCCTGGCCATCGGCGTTGGCTCCACCGTCAGCTGTGCCCTCGCCCGACGCGGCACTGCCGTCGGCTCCGCCGTCGTGACCGCCGGGGTTCGCGCCGCCGTCGGCGACCCCCTCCTGACCGGCTCCGCTGGTGGTGGTGATGTCGTCGTCGTTGATACTCATGTGAACCTCCGGAGATCGGACGG
>CAXTLO010000266.1:0-3332 GCA_964244965.1 uncultured Marisediminicola sp. | reverse complement strand
GCGCGCCGACCATGCGGTCCATGCCCGCATCCTCCCACTCGACCGAGGTCGGCCCCGTGTACCCGATCTGGTTCATCATCCGGAAGCAGTCCTCCCAGGGCACGTCGCCGTGGCCGGTCGAGATGAAGTCCCATCCGCGGCGTCCGTCCGCCCAGGCGAGCATCGAACCGAGGCGACCGTTACGACCATTACCCATGCGCTTCTTGGTGTCCTTACAGTGCACGTGGTAAATCCGGTCGGAGAAGTCGTGCAGGAACCCCACGGGGTCGATGTCCTGCCAGACCATGTGGCTCGGGTCCCAATTGAGACCGAACGCCTCCCGGTGTCCGATCGCTTCGAGGGTGCGCACCGTGCTCCAGTAGTCGAACGCGATCTCGCTCGGGTGCACCTCGTGGGCGAAGCGCACCCCGACCTCGTCGAACACGTCGAGGATCGGGTTCCAGCGATCGGCGAAGTCCTGGTAGCCGGCATCCACCATCTCCTGCGAGACGGGCGGGAACATGGCGACGTACTTCCAGATCGACGACCCGGTGAAGCCGGTCACCGTCTTCACCCCGAGCTTCGCTGCGAGCCGCGCAGTGTTCTTCATCTCCTCCGCGGCGCGCTGCCGGACTCCCTCGGGCTCGCCGTCGCCCCACACTCGATCGGGGAGGATGTCGCGGTGCCGCTGGTCGATCGGATCGTCGCACACCGCCTGGCCCTTGAGGTGATTCGAGATGGTCCACACCTTGAGCCCGTGCCGCTCGAGGAGGTCGAGCTTGCCCTGCACGTACTCCGCGTCGTCCCAGCGCCAGGGGTCGAGGTGGTCGCCCCAGCAGGCGATCTCCAGGCCGTCGTAACCCCATCCGGAGGCGAGAGATGCGACCTCCTCGAGCGGGAGGTCGGCCCACTGGCCGGTGAAGAGGGTGATCGGTCGTGTCATCGGGCACTCCTTCTAACTTGCTCTGCGATCATCGGCGCCCGGGATCTGGGCTTCTAGTTGATCGATGGTCATCGGTCGATCGGCACCCAGGCGCTGCCGGTTCCCGAGCTCTGCTCCACCGCGGCCAGCACCCGCTGCACCTGCAGCCCGTCGGCGAACGACGGCGTCGGCTGCGCGCCCGCGGCGATCGACTCGACGAAGTCCTTGGCCTGGTGGGAGAAGCCGTGCTCGTAGCCGATCGTGTGGCCTGCCGGCCACCAGTTGCCGACATACGGATGCTGCGGCTCGGTGACCATGATGTCGGTGAAGCCCTGGCGTTCGATCGGGGCGCTCCGATCGTAGAAGCCGAGAGAGTTGAGGCGCTCGAGGTCGAAGGAGATCGCACCGGCGGAACCCGCGACCTCGATGCGGAGGGCGTTCTTGCGTCCGGTGCTGAAGCGGGTCGCTTCGAACGAGCCGATGGCGCCGCCGTCGAATCGGCCGGTGAACAGGGCGAGGTCGTCGACGGTCACCTCCCCGCGCTCCGCGGATGCCGTGCCCGACAGTCCCTGCGAGTCGGCGAGCAACGGTCGCTCGTCGACGAAGGTCTTCAGCAGCCCGGAGACATCGGTCAGCCGCTGGCCGGTGATGAACTGCGCGAGGTCGATCGCGTGCGCTCCGATGTCGCCGAGCGCTCCGGATCCGGCGAGCTCCTTCTTCATCCGCCAGGTCAGCGGGGCTTCGGGGTCGACGAGCCAGTCCTGCAGGTAGCTCGCACGCACCTGCCGGATCTCGCCGACCGCGCCGGCGGCGACCATGTCGCGGGCGAGGGTGGCGGCCGGGACTCGACGGTAGGTGAAGCCGACCATCGCGAAGACGCCGGATGCCGCGGCGCGAGCCGCGGCGTCCGCCATCCGCTCCGCCTCCTCGACCGTGTTGGCGAGCGGCTTCTCGCAGAGCACGTGCTTGCCCGCCTCGAGTGCCGCCACCGCGATCTCCGCATGGGTGGAACCCGGGCTCACGATGTCGACCACGTCGATGTCGTCGCGGGCGATGACCTCCCGCCAATCGGTGGCCGATTCGCCCCATCCCCACTTCTCGGCGGATGCGGCGACGCCCACCGCATCCCGTCCGACGACGACGGTCATGTCGGGGCGGGCCGGGAGATCGAAGAACCGCGGGGCGACCCGCCAGCCCTGGGAGTGTGCCGCTCCCATGAAGCCGTGGCCGATCATGGCGATTCGGAGCTTGTCGGTCATCTCGTCGGTGCCCTTCTGAGGTTGGCAGGCTGTAGTCGGCGGGTCCGGCAGCAAGAAGGGCGGGGGCGCCGGTCAGCCGGCGCCCCCGCTCGATCACGACTCGAACGCGGTCGGGAGGTACTGCTCGACATTCTCCTCCGTGACGACCGGTGCGTTGAGCACGATACGGTTCGGCACCTCGACCTCGACGAGGTCGCTGAGCGCCTTGTCCTGCGCAAGGAGTCGGGCCAGGCGGATGCCGTCGGCGGCCTGGGTGGACGGGTAGATCACGGTCGCGCGGAGCACGCCCGTACCGGCCTGGATCTCACGCATCGCGTTCGCCGACCCTGCACCACCGACCATGAAGAACTCGTCGCGACCCGCGGCCTGGATGGCGGCGAGCACCCCGACACCCTGGTCGTCGTCGTGGTTCCAGATCGCGTCGATCTGGGGAGCCGCCGACAGCAGCTGCGACGTGGCGGCTTCCCCGCCCTGGACGGTGAAGTCGGCGGCGACGCGGTTGCTCACCTCGAGACCGCAGTCCTCGAGCGCGTCGGTGAAGCCGCGGCTGCGGTCCTGCGTGAGCGGCAGCGAGTCGATGCCCGCGATCTCGGCCACGACGGCGTCGGGGTTGTCGCCGAGCTCACCGCAGATGTACGTGCCGGCGCTGACGCCCATGCCGTAGTTGTCACCGAGGATCGTGGTGCGTGCCGCGAAGGTGCTCGAGAACTCGCGGTCGACATTGATCACCGGGATGCCGGCCTCCATGGCCTGGATGGCCACCTCGGTCAGCGCCGCTCCGTCGGTCGGCAGCAGCACGATGGCGTCCACGCCGTCGTTGATGAAGCCCTCGACCTGGCTGATCTGCAGGTTGGCGTCGTTGGTGCCCTCCGCGACCTGGAGTTCGACGTCCGGGTATTTCTCCGCCTCGGCGAGCGCCGCCGAGTTGATCGCTCCGAGCCAGCCGTGGTCGGCGGCGGGTCCGGAGAAACCGATGGTGATCGAGTCGCCTTCGGCCTCGTTGCCGTCGACGGAGTTGTTGGTGGGCTGGACGCTGGTGTTCGAGTCGCCTTCGGTGCAACCGGCCAATAGGCCGACCATGGCGAGTGAGAGTCCACCCGCGACGAGCACTCGGGAGCGCAGGGAGCGCGGTGCGAGCATGTGTTCCTCCTAGATTCGTGATGTGCAGTTCG
>CAXTLO010000265.1:0-3334 GCA_964244965.1 uncultured Marisediminicola sp. | reverse complement strand
CGCCCGCGGCATCCATGATCCGCTTCGCGAAGGTCTTGCTCCCCTCGAGCTGCGCGGCAGCCTTGCCCGGCCCGAACACGGGGATGCTCCGCTGCCGCAGCTTGTCGGCGACCCCGGCGACCAGTGGCGCCTCCGGCCCGACGACGACGAGTTCGATGTCGTTGTCCAGCGCGAACGACGACACGACAGAGCCGTTCGAGGGGTCGAGGTGGATGATCTGCGCGTCCTGCGCGATTCCCGCATTGCCAGGAGCGACGGTGATCTCGTGCTCCGCGTTCTCCGCGAGAAGTGCCGTCACGATCGCGTGTTCACGGGCACCCGAGCCGAGGATGAGGATTCGCACTCGACCAGGGTAGCCGCGCAACGCGCTTGTAGCTTTGAGCCATGGCGCGCGCACGGATCCCCGACGAGACCGGACTACCCGCGATCGACCGGGCGCGGCAGACCGGCGCTGTCCGCGATGACATCGCCGCGGCGGTGAGGTACACGCTGCAGGTGCTTGCCGAGCGTGCGCCGGGCAACACGGTCGAGGTGCGGGTGCCGCCGTTCGGGGCCGTGCAGTGCATCGAAGGGCCGACTCACACGCGAGGGACGCCGCCCAATGTGGTGGAAACGGATGCTGCGACATGGCTCGAGCTCGCGACCGGGTCGCTGCCGTGGGCGGATGCCGTGCACGCCGGCACGGTCTCGGCCTCGGGTCGGCGTGCGGACCTGAGCGCCCACCTGCCCGTCATCCGTCCGCCCGTTCAGTAGCGCCGGCTGGGGATCTCGGCACGCTCGATCGGCGAGAAGTTGGCTGGTCGAGCCCGTCGTGACCCGGCCCGGTCAGCGAGCCGTCATTGCCGTATTGATGCCATCCACCAGCAGTCGCGGTTCGTCGACCGTCAGGATCAGTCGGTCCCACGATTCATCCGCCAGTTCGACGACGATCGTGCGACCGGGTGCGCTGACATTCCAGAATGAACGGTCCCCGTCTTTCCTGAACGTCCCCGACCATTTGCCCACGACCGCGAGTCCCGGCGAGCGGATTCCCTTGCGATCGTGATTCGCGCCCGGATCGAAGGTCGCGCCGCGCACGTGAGCGAGGGGCACCTCGATCCGCCGTGTGAACGACCACATCTTGTCCAGCCCGCGCGGTTCGACGACGAGGGTCGTGTCGGTGACGGTGACTCGGTTCATGCGGGTGTCCCCTTCGTTGTCGTACTGCGGTCGAGAAGTCGCTGCCCCAACGACAGCGCCGTGTGCCTCGGATGTGCCGCCATGATGTGGCGAGCGAGCGATCGGATCTCGGAATCCCGGCTGGCTAGTTCCATGAGCGCGACGAGCAGCAGGTCTGTTGCGTCCTCGATCGGCGCATCCGGTGCGGCGCTCTGGCGGAGGGCGGCGACGAAGAGTCCGCGCTTACTGCCGAACGCCTTGTAGAGACTTCCGCGATGCAGACCGGTCGCCTGCACCAGGTCGTCGATGGATGTGCCCTCATACCCGGTGATGCGGAACGCGTGTGCGCATCGCCTGATGACGACCGCGTCGTCGAAGCTGCGGGTTCTTCCCATAGCGGAAGCCTATGGATTGGTGAACGGTCAGTCAAGAACGATCGTTCACCAATCTCCGGATCCACAATCGAGCGTCCGCTGGCCGAGCCTGTCGAGACCTCACGCAGCCGCCGCACGAGACAATGGGGGCATGACCGATCAGACGCCGCCAGCCGACGACGCGGCGCTCGACGAGGGGACGGTCTCGCGCGACAGCGTGCAGGTGCGGCGGTCTCCGCGGTACGGGCGCTTCATCATCCTCGGCGCGGGTCTCGGGGCGGTCGCGACCTTCATCGTCACGAATCTGTTTCCGATCGACCCGTCGGTCGGCTTCGGCGCCCTGTTCGGCTACCTGCTCCTGTTCGGCGTGCCGATCGGCGCGGCGCTCGGCGGTCTCGCCGCGGTGATCTTCGACGTCGTCAACTCCCGGCGCGCAAAGGTGATGGAGGCGGAGCGCATCACGGTCGACCCGCTGCCGGAAGACGTGGAGGGCGACGTCGAGGACGGAGTCGCCGGAGATCGGCGCTGAGAGTATGTGGTTCCGGGGCATCCGCTGCGACCGAACCCACCGGAGTGCGTACTCTCGACGGTCGCGGTCGCGGTCGCGGTCGCGGTCGCGGTCGCCGCCGCCTCAGCTGAGTTGGCTGCGCTCCACGTAGGCGAGGTACTCCGGTGTGACCGTACCCGTGACGTAGTCGCCGGTGAAGCAGCTGGTCTCGAGGGCCGTGATATCCGACCCCTCGATGATCGCGGAGGTCATGTCGGCGACCTCCTGGTAGATGAGATTGTCGGCGCCGATCTCCGTGGCGATCTCGGGGATGCGGCGCCCGTGCGCGACCAGCTCGTGACGGGTCGGCATGTTGATGCCGTACACGTGCGGGTAGCGCACCGGAGGAGCGGCGGAGGTGAAGGTCACCTTGTTCGCCCCCGCCTGCCGAGCCATCTCCACGATCTCCTTCGACGTGGTTCCCCGCACGATCGAGTCGTCCACGATGAGGATGTTCTTGCCCCGGAACTCGCTGCCCATCGCGTTCAGCTTCTGTTTGACCGACTTCTTGCGCTCCGCCTGCCCGGGCATGATGAACGTGCGGCCGACGTACCGGTTCTTGTAGAAGCCCTCGCGGTACTCGATGCCCAGCTTCTGCGCCACCTGCATCGCCGCGGGCCTGGATGAATCGGGGATCGGCATCACCACATCGATGTCGCCGCGCGGGGTGTACTCGACGATGGTGTCGGCGAGGCGATTACCGAGTCGGAGCCGTGCTTCGTACACGGAGATCCCGTTCATCACCGAGTCGGGGCGGGCCAGGTAGACGTACTCGAACGAGCACGGGATGAGCCGCGGCGCTGCTGCGCACTGCTTCGAGGTCATCTCCCCGTCGACCGCGATGAACACCGCCTCGCCCGGTGCGACGTCGCGCACGAACTCGTATCCGCCGCTCTCCAGCACCAGCGACTCGGATGCCACCACCCACTCGTACCCGATCATGCCCTTGGGGCGCCGGCCCAGTACGAGCGGCCGGATGCCCCACGGATCACGGAACGCCAGCAGGCCCTGCCCGGGGATGATCGCGATCGACGCGTACGAGCCCTCGACGCGTTCGTGCACCCGCGCGACCGCGGCGAAGATCTGGTCGGGGTCGAGGTCGGCGCCGCTGATCTGCTGCTGCAGCTCGTGGGCGAGCACGTTGACCAGCAACTCCGTGTCCGATGTCGTGTTGAGATGCCGGCGGTCGATCTCGAAGAGCTCTTGCGTGAGCTCCCGCGTGTTGGTGAGGTTGCCGTTGTGCACGAGCACGATG
>CAXTLO010000264.1:0-3404 GCA_964244965.1 uncultured Marisediminicola sp. | reverse complement strand
GTAGTGGCGCTCGACGAGATCGTCGACGGCCTCGTGCACCGGAATTCCGACGGCTTCCGCAATGATCCGTCCGGTCTCCGCGGCACGCATCAGGGGGGAGGTGACGACCCCGTCCCAGTCGCGGTGATCGAAGCGGAGGGCCGATTCGGACGCCTGGGCCTTACCCACGGCGTTCAACGGCACATCCGACGAGCCTTGGAAGCGAGCTTGCGCGTTCCAGTCCGTCTGCCCGTGCCGGGTGAGGGCGATGCGCACGGTCGCGGGCGCCGACCGGTCATCCATGGGCTCGAGCTTAGGGTGGACCCATGGCAGACCGCTCCGCTCCCTGGTCTCTCGGCGGTGCCCTGCGCGGCATGTTCGCCAAGCCGACCATCGATGAGTCCACCTGGGAGGACCTCGAGGACGCCCTCATCCGCGCGGATTTCGGACCGACCATCACCGAGCAGGTCGTCGAGCACCTCCGCGCGCAGGTGCGGCGATACAGCACCACCGATCCGACCGACCTCCGGCGGATGCTTCGGGAGACCCTGGAGGAGCGGCTCGCCCGACTCGACTCCACGCTCCGTCTGAGCAACCGGCCGGCCGTCGTTCTCGTGGTCGGCGTCAACGGCGTCGGCAAGACGACGACCATCGGCAAGTTCGCGAAGTTCCTCGGCAACTACGGCCGCAGCGTGATCGTCGGCGCAGCGGACACCTTCCGCGCTGCCGCGGTGGAGCAGCTCGCCACCTGGGCGGAGCGCGGGGGAGCGCTCATCCAGCGCCCGCAGCAGCAGGGGCAGGATCCGGCGTCCGTCGCCTACCAGACCGTCGAGCGAGCTCAGCGCGAGGGGATCGAGATCGTCATCATCGACACCGCCGGGCGTCTGCAGACCAAGAGCGGCCTGATGGACGAGCTCTCGAAGATCAAGCGGGTGGTAGAGAAACAGACCGAGATCGCCGAGGTCCTGCTCGTTCTGGATGCGACCACCGGGCAGAACGGTCTCGCCCAGGCGGAGGCGTTCATTCAGCATGCGGGCGTGACGGGGCTCGTGATCACGAAACTCGACGGATCCGCGAAAGGCGGCTTCATCATCGCAGTGCAGGAGAAGACGGGCATCCCGATCAAGCTCATCGGCCAGGGTGAACGCATCGGCGACCTCACCGGCTTCACGCCGCACGTCTTCGTGCAGAACCTCGTCGGCTGACGGCGGCGTCGATGCCCCGTGATCCGGTGCCGCAGACGCGCACCAGTCGTCAGATCTCGCTCGGGGCGATCATGTTCTCGGTGCTCGCGCCGATGCTCTACGTCATCATCTTCTTCCTGGTCAGCATCGGGTACACGACCGCCGGCCGCACCCTGGCGCCGTTCGCGATCACGGCGTCGGTCGCCGGACTGGTCTGCTCGACGTGGGCGGTCTTCCTGCCGAGGTCACGCGTGGTCGGCATCACGACCGGGCTGGTGATCGTGCCCTGCCTGGTGCTCGCCGTGGTCGCCGTGATCAGCCTCGTCGCCGGCTGACCCGTCCTCGAACACCGGCTGCACCGCCGAGAACACCGGGTGCACCGCCGACGTTCGCGAATCAGGAACTTCCGTGAACACAGTGACGGATGCCCACAGGATCTTTCACTCCGGGCTCACCAGTGACAGGAGTTCCTGATTCGCGAACGGCGGAATCTGCGGCAACACGGGCTTCCTCACTACTGCGGATCAGCCGAGGGCGCGGTGTGCGCGGCTCAGTTCGACGTAGTTGGCGGCGTTGCCTCGGATGTGCGCGAGTTCGTCATCCGTGAGTTGCCGGCGCACCTTCGCAGGTACCCCGGCGACGAGCGAGCCGGGCGGGATGACGGTGCCCTCGAGCACAACGGCTCCCGCAGCCACGAGGGAGCCTGCGCCGATCACGGCGCCGTTCAGCACGGTCGCCGACATCCCGATGAGGCAGTCGTCTTCGACCCTGCACCCGTGCAGCACGGCCGAGTGCCCCACGCTCACCCCTGCGCCGATCACCGTCGGCACGCCGGTGTCACAGTGCACCACGACGTTGTCCTGCAGGTTGCTGCGCATACCGAGGGTGATCGAATCCATGTCCCCGCGGAGCACCGCGCCGTAGAACACGCTCGCCTCATCGGCCACCGACACACTCCCGATCACGGTCGCCGTGGCGGCGATCCACGCCTCATCGGCGATGGAGGGGGCGTGGCCGTCGAAACCTAGGATCGTCATGGCCCCAACCTAGAACGCGCATCCGAGCCAAGCGCCCGACCGGAGCGCCGAGATCACGGTTCTGGTCGCCCGACACGGTGATCCGCCGGCCACGACCCTGGACTCGACCGCCCCAGTACCATTCCACGATGGTCATCCGAGCGTTCGATCCAGCCGACGAGGATGCCGTCGTAGCGCTCTGGCGGGAATGCGGGCTCATCCGGCCGTGGAACGATCCGCACCTCGACATCGCCCGCAAGCTCACCGTGCAGCCCGAGCTGTTTCTCGTCGGCGAGCGCGACGGCGCCGTGATCGCGTCGGGAATGGCCGGCTACGACGGGCATCGCGGGTGGGTCAACTACCTCGCTGTCGCACCGCGCGCTCGCGGACTCTCCTACGGTCGTCGGCTGATGTCCGAGATCGAGCGGCTCCTGACGGCTCTCGGATGTCCCAAGCTCAATCTGCAGGTGCGGCAGGACAATCACGCCGCCCTCGGGTTCTACCGGGCGCTCGGGTATCAGGTCGACGATGCGGTGAGTCTCGGCCGCCGACTGATCGACGACCACTGACCAGGGACCACTGAGCACTGACGCTTGAGCACTGACGCTTGAGCACTGACGCTTGAGCACTGACGCTTGAGCACTGACTCCCCTGGTCGAGCGAGCATCTGGAGCCAGGGTGCCCTCGGTTAAACTGGGGGCACCATGGCCACCTTTGGAAACCTCACCGACCGCCTCGTCGACACCTTCACGAAACTCCGCGGCAAAGGCAAGCTCTCGCCGGCGGATGTCGATGGAACCGTCCGCGAGATCCGACGCGCACTGCTCGATGCGGATGTCGCGCTCGAAGTCGTGAAGGACTTCACCGGTCGCGTACGTGAACGTGCCCTGGGCGATGAGGTGTCGAAGGCGCTCAACCCGGCGCAGCAGGTGGTTCAGATCGTCAACGACGAACTCGTCACGATCCTCGGCGGGCGATTCGACGAGGGTCGCCCTCGCCGACTGCAGTTCGCGAAGAATCCGCCGACGGTCATCATGCTCGCGGGACTGCAGGGAGCGGGCAAGACGACTCTCGCCGGCAAGCTCGCGCGGTGGCTTGCGAAGGACAATCACACCCCGCTGCTGGTCGCGGCCGACCTGCAGCGACCGAACGCCGTCACCCAGTTGCAGGTCGTGGGCGAGCAGGCGGGTGCGGCGGGGTTCGCGCCCGAGCCGGGCAACGGTGT
>CAXTLO010000263.1:0-3421 GCA_964244965.1 uncultured Marisediminicola sp. | reverse complement strand
CTCCGCCCTGCCGCCCCTTCCCCGGCAGCAGGTAGGAACGGATGGGGATCCGAGGTCAGGGGCGACGAGGGCCGGCTGCCATGCCAGAGAACCCGACGGAGGACTCCTCCATCCACACGCCCGTGAAGCTCGCCCGCACGATCGAGCTCCTCGCTCCCGCTCTCGAGCCGGCCGGCTCGATCCTGGTCGACGCGACTCTGGGCATGGCCGGGCACGCGGAGGCGTTCCTGACGCGCTTCCCCGACCTGGTCCTGGTCGGGCTCGACCGCGACATGGAGGCCCTCGAGATCGCCCGCCGCCGACTTGCGCCGTTCGAGGACCGCGTGCATCTGGTGCACACCGTCTACGACCGCTTCCGCGACGCGCTCGATTCCCTCGGAATGCCCGAAGTGCAGGGGGTGCTGTTCGACCTCGGCGTCTCCTCGTTGCAGCTCGATCGGGTCGAGCGCGGGTTCTCGTATTCGAAGGACGCACCTCTCGACATGCGGATGGATGCGACGGCCGCACTCACTGCCGAGCACGTGCTCCGCACTTATTCCGAAGCCGACCTTCGCCGCATCTTCCGCGATTACGGCGAGGAGCGCCTCGCGCCGAGATACGCCAAGCGCATCGTCGAGCGGCGTGCCGAGCGTCCCCTCGCGACCTCCGCCGAACTGGTCGAGCTGATCACCGCCGCCACCCCGGTCGCGGTGCAGCGGAAGGGCCATCCGGCCAAGCGGGTATTCCAGGCGCTGCGAATCGAGGTCAACCAGGAACTCGCCGCGCTGGAGACCGCCATTCCCGCCGCACTGGACGCCCTCACCGTCGGCGGACGCATCGTCGTGCTCGCCTACCAGTCGCTCGAGGACCGCATCGTCAAGCGGGCGCTCGCGGCCGGGTCCACTTCATCCGCCCCGCTCGACCTGCCGGTCGAACTGCCGGAACACCGTCCGGAGCTGTCGCTTCTCGTGCGTGGGGCCGAACTCGCCGGAGACGACGAGAAGGCCGCCAACTCACGCGCGACGCCGGTCCGCCTGCGCGCCGCGACCAGGATCAGGAGAGCGGCATGAGCGCATTACCCGCACCACAGCGGGGCCGACGGCTGCCGAAGGCAGCGACCGAGACATCGGCTGACCAGCGGCGGCGTCACATCGAGATCGTCTCGTCGCGGAGTCAGCGGCGGGCACGGCCCCGGCTACTGGCCGCCATCGTCACGGTCGGCGGCTTATTCGCGATCCTCGCCGCTCAACTCCTGCTCACCATCGCCACCTCGGAGGGCGCCTACGAGATCGCATCCCTTCAGTCGGCGCAGGCCGAGCTCGCTCGTGACGAGGAGGTGCTCGCCGAGGGCATCCGCGTGCTCGAAGCGCCGCAGCATCTCGCCGGCGAAGCCCAGGCCATGGGCATGGTGCCGAGCAACGGGGCAGCTCAGTTGCGGCTCTCGGATGCGGCGGTGCTCGGCAGCCCGCAGGCCGCCGCCGCCTCATCCGCACTCATGACCGCTCCGGACGGCACAGCGTTGATTCCGAATTCGTTGCTGACCGATATCGAACTGGTCGGAGCGACCAGCAAGGCGGACGCGGCGGAGACGGCCGCGGCGCTCGCGGGGACCGCGGGCGCGCCTGCCGGGACCTCCCCCGACGGATCGCTACCGTCGGACGCACCGGTTGCTCCGGTCGGCATCCCCACACCCGTGACCCACTGAACGCCTGATCCAGTGAACCCGCCGACATCATGGCACGCCGTCGCCCACCGAATGAGACGACCCGAATGAACACACCACGGATGACGAAGCGGCGACTGTCGCTCGCAGTGCTCACGATCATCGCGATCTTCGCGGTGTTCATCGTGAGACTCGTCGACATCCAGCTGGTGCGCGCCGACGAGTTGAACACCGCCTCCCGCGACAAACGCGCCGTGCCGGTCAAGACCTACGCGGCCCGCGGCGACATCGTCGACAGGAACGGCGTCGTGCTGGCCGGCAGTGTGATGCGGTACGACATCACCGTCTCGCCGAAGACCATGCCGCTGTCGTTCGACCGAGGCGAGGATGACGAGGAGGTGACGGTCACCCGCGAGCAGGCGGCCGCCGAGATCGCCGCCATCACCGGCCAGACGCAGGTCGAGGTGCTCACGAGCTTCACCGCCGAACCGGAGTCCGACTTCGAATACGTCGCCAAGGGTGTCACGCTCGAGCAGTATCGCGCGGTACGGGACCTCGGGATCCCCGGTGTGTACAAGGAGGACCGCCCCATCCGCACCTATCCGAACGGGGCGATCGCGGGGAATCTCATCGGCTTCGAGGGCACTGCAGGGCCGCAGGCCGGACTCGAGGTCAGCTCCGACAGCTGCCTGGCCAGCACGAACGGCAAGTCGACCTACGAGCAGGGTGCCGACGGTATCCGGTTGCCCGGCAGCACCGTGACCACGCAGGAGGCGATCCCTGGCGGCACGCTCGTGTCGACGATCGATCTCGACCTGCAGTACGCGGTGCAGCAGATGATCGCTGAACAAGCGATCGCGATCGGTGCCGATAAGGCCATGGCGACAGTGGTCGAGAATGAGACCGGTCATATCCTGGCGATGGCGGACTGGCCCGCCGTGGACCCGAACAACAAGGACGCGTCGAAGCCCGACGAATTCGGGTCGCTGGCCTTCAGCACGCCCTACGAGCCCGGCTCGATCTTCAAGCCGATGAGCGCGGCGATGCTGCTCGACCGGGGTGTCGTCACCCCGACCAGCCGCGTCTACGACCCCTACGTCTGGATGTCGCCAGAGGGGGCCAGGGTGCGGGACGCGAACCCGCACCCAGACCTGCGTCTGACACTGGCCGGGGTGATCCAGAATTCCTCGAACGTCGGAATCTCGCAGCTGTCGCGGCAGCTGCCGAACAGTGTGCGCTACGACTATATGAAGGCGTTCGGCGTCGGGTCGTTCACGGGCATCGGCTTCTTCGGGGAGTCCGCTGGGAAGCTCGACAAGACGTGGAACACTCAGCAGCAGTACGACGTGTCCTACGGGCAGGGCGTCTCGTCGACTCTCGCTCAGGTCTCAGGGATCTACCAGACCATCGGCAACGGGGGCGTGCGAATTCCGTTGACCCTCGTCTCCGGATGCCGCCAAGCCGATGGTTCCGTCATCGGTGTACCCGAAGCGGAGCCGGTACGCGTGGTTTCGGAGAAGGCGGCCGAGCAGACGCTACAGATGATGGAGGGCGTGGTCACTGGAGGTGACCTCGCCGCCGAACTGCAGATACCGGGTTACCGGGTCGCTGCGAAGAGCGGAACAGCCGAGGTGGCAGAGAACGGGCGCTACACGGCCGAGCGCATCGTCTCGCTCGCCGGAATGGCGCCGGCGGAGGACCCGAAGTACAGCGTGGTAGTGACCTACGTGAAGCCGGATACGATTAAGACATCGGCTGCCGCGGCGCCGACGTTCACCA
>CAXTLO010000262.1:0-3476 GCA_964244965.1 uncultured Marisediminicola sp. | reverse complement strand
GGGGAGGCGCCGGCCGTAGGTTTTACCCCACGGTCACTGCTGGAAACGACCGCGAAACCTGAACGACTGACAATGACGACAGCACCGTTGCTCGACGACACACCCGTCGCCCGACGACGGCCGCACAGGAGGACACCGTGACGACAGTCCGCGCAGCAATAACCCAGACGACCTGGACCGGCGACAAGGAGTCGATGCTCGCCAAGCACGAGCAATTCGCTCGTGATGCCGCCGCCGACGGCGCGCAGATCATCTGCTTCCAGGAACTGTTCTACGGTCCCTACTTCGGTATCACCGAGGACAAGAAGTACTACCGCTACGCCGAACCGGCCGACGGCCCGATCGTGCAGCGCTTCGCAGCGCTCGCGAAAGAGCTCGGCATCGTGATGGTCCTCCCGATCTACGAGGAGGACATCACGGGCGTGTACTACAACACGGCGGTGATCGTCGAAGCCGACGGCACCATTCTCGGGAAGTACCGCAAGCACCATCTGCCGCACCTCGATCGGTTCTTCGAGAAGTTCTACTTCCGCCCGGGCAACCTCGGATACCCGGTGTTCGACACGTCGGTCGGCAAGGTGGGGCTTTACATCTGCTACGACCGCCACTTCCCCGAGGGATGGCGAGAACTCGGGTTGAACGGCGCCCACATGGTGTTCAACCCGAACGCCACCAAACCCGGTCTCTCCAACCGGCTCTGGGAGGTCGAGGGACCCTGCGCCGCCGTGGCCAACGGCTACTTCGTGCTGCAGCCGAACCGCGTCGGCCGGGAGGACAACGAGTACGGAGAGCTCGCCGTCGACTTCTACGGCACCAGCCAGGTCATCGACCCGCGGGGCAACTTCGTGGGAGACCGCGGATCGGGTAACGACGAGGAGATCCTCATCCGCGACCTCGACATGGACATGGTGCAGCAGATGCGCGACGACTGGCAGTTCTACCGCGACCGCCGACCTGATTCCTACACGTCCATCGTGAAGCCGTAAGGGACCACCATGAAGACCCTCATCACGGGCGGCACCGTGGTCACCGCCACCGGACGAAGTCAAGCCGACGTACTCGTCGACGGCGAGACGATCGCCGCGGTGCTCGCGCCCGGCTCGACCCTGCTCGGGTTCGACATCGAGTCCAACGTCGACTCGGTGATCGATGCGAAGGCCAAGTACGTCATCCCCGGCGGCGTCGACGCGCACACCCACATGGAGATGCCGTTCGGCGGCACCGCAGCATCCGACACCTTCGAGACCGGCACGCGGGCTGCGGCCTGGGGCGGCACGACGACCATCATCGACTTCGCGGTGCAGACCTACGGGCAGAAGGTGCAGGACGGTCTCGCGACCTGGCATCAGAAGGCCGCGGGCAACTGCGCGATCGACTACGCGTTCCACCAGATCATCGGCGACGTCAACGCCGACTCGCTCGCGGCCCTCGACGGACTCGCCGACGAGGGGATCACGAGCTTCAAGCTGTTCATGGCCTACCCGGGTGTCTTCTATTCGGATGACGCGCAGATCCTCCGCGCGATGCAGAAGTCCGCCGAGCACGGGCTGATGACGATGATGCACGCCGAGAACGGACCGGCGATCGACGTGCTCGTCGAGCAGTTGCTCGCTGCGGGCAAGACCGACCCGTACTACCACGGGGTCGCCCGCGCCTGGCAGATGGAGGAGGAGGCGACCCACCGCGCGATCATGCTGGCCAACCTCACCGGCGCTCCGCTCTACGTGGTGCACGTGAGCGCGAAGCAGGCCGTCGAGCAGCTTGCTGCCGCTCGGGACATCGGCCAGAACGTGTTCGGGGAGACGTGTCCGCAGTACCTGTATCTGTCCCTCGAAGATCAGCTCGGCGCTTCCAGTAACGAATGGGGTGCGTTCGAAGGGGCGAAGTGGGTGTGCTCGACCCCGCTCCGCTCCAAGGAGGAGGGCCACCAGCACCACATGTGGCGGTCGCTTCGCACCAACGACATCCAGATGGTCTCCACCGATCACTGCCCGTTCTGCATGAAGGGTCAGAAGGATCTCGGTCTCGGCGATTTCTCGAAGATCCCGAACGGCATCGGATCGGTCGAACACCGCATGGACTTGCTCTACCAGGGCGTCGTCGACGGCCAGATCAGCCTCGAACGCTGGGTGGAGATCACCGCCACCACGCCCGCACGCATGTTCGGGCTGTACGGGAAGAAGGGCGTCATCCAACCCGGCGCGGACGCCGACATCGTGATCTACGACCCGGCAGGACACACCAGCATCGGTTACGGCGAGGGGAAGAAGCACCATATGGACATGGACCACTCCGCGTGGGAGGGATTCGAGATCGACGGCCACGTCGACACCGTCCTCTCCCGCGGCAAGGTCGTCATCGACGACGACAGGTACCTCGGCGCGAAGGGCGACGGGCGCTTCGTGAAGCGCGGCCTGTCGCAGTACCTCATCTGATGGCCGGGCGATCCTGATGGACTTCGGAGCGGTACTGCAGACCAACCCGCCCGCCTCGCGAACGGTGCACCTCGCCAAGCTCGCAGAGCAGTACGGTTTCAGCCACGTCTGGACCTTCGACTCGCACCTGCTCTGGCAAGAGCCCTACGTCATCTACAGCCAGATCCTCGCCGAGACCCGACGGGTGATGGTCGGACCGATGGTGACCAACCCGGCGACCCGGGATTGGACGGTGACCGCGTCCACCTACGCGACCCTCAACGAGATGTACGGCAACCGCACCATCTGCGGCATCGGTCGCGGCGACTCGGCGGTGCGCGTCACCAACGGGGCGCCAACGACGCTGAAGTCCCTGCGCGAATCCATCCACGTCATCCGCGAGCTGGCGAACTCACGTGCCGTCGAGTACAACGGCGCGCAGCTGCAGTTCCCCTGGAGTGTCGGGTCGTCGCTCGAAGTGTGGGTCGCGGCGTACGGACCGCTCGCCCTGAAGCTCGCGGGAGAGGTCGGCGACGGGTTCATCCTGCAGCTGGCCGACCTCGACATCGCCGAGTGGATGATCCGCACCGTCCGCGACGCCGCCGAGAAAGCCGGGCGCGATCCGATGTCGATCACCTTCTGCGTCGCCGCTCCGATGTACATCGGTGATGACACCTCCCAATCGCGTGAGCACATGCGCGACCAGTGCCGCTGGTTCGGCGGGATGGTCGGCAACCACGTCGCCGACATCGTCGCGAAGTACGGGACCGACGGTGCGGTTCCCGAAGCGCTGACGGACTACATCGCGGGTCGGCAGTCCTACGACTACAACGAACACGGCCGGGCGGGCAACACCCATACGTCGTTCGTGCCGGATGACATCGTCGAGCGGTTCTGCGTGCTCGGGACCGCCCAGCAGCACATCGAGAAGCTCGAGGCCCTGAAGGCGCTCGGCGTGAACCAATTCGCGGGCTACCTCCAGCACGACAACAAGGAGGAGACACTGCGGGTGTACGGCGAGACCGTCATCCCGGCGCTGCGCGACCAGATCGTCGCCCGGGC
>CAXTLO010000261.1:0-3484 GCA_964244965.1 uncultured Marisediminicola sp. | reverse complement strand
TGTCGCGTCGATTCTCCGAATCGCGGTACGGCGGCGGTCAGCGTGGGGAGCCGAGCTCCTCCGCCACGAGGAACGCGAGCTCCAGCGACTGCATGTGGTTGAGCCGCGGGTCGCACAACGACTCGTAGCGGGTGGCGAGGGTCGCTTCGTCGATCTGCTCCGAGCCGCCGAGGCACTCGGTGACGTCGTCGCCGGTGAGCTCGATGTGGATCCCACCCGGATGGGTGCCGGCGGCCCGGTGCGACTCGAAGAACCCCTTCACCTCGTCGACCACATCGTCGAATCGACGTGTCTTGTAGCCGGTCGGCGTAGTGAGTCCGTTGCCATGCATGGGGTCCGAGATCCACAGCGGCGTCGCATCGAAGCGCTTGATCGCGTCGAGGAGCGGCGGCAGCGCGTCTCGAACCTTCCCCGCCCCCATCCGGGAGACGAACGTGAGTCGTCCGGGCTCGCGCTCAGGGTCGAGCTTGTCGATCAGCCGCTCCATGTCGTCGATCTTCGTCGTCGGCCCGAGCTTGACCCCGGTGGGGTTGCGGATGCGGGAGAAGTAGTCGACGTGCGCACCGTCGAGGTCGCGGGTGCGCTCCCCGATCCAGAGGAAATGCGCCGAGGTGTTGACGGGGGTACCGGTGCGTGAATCGATGCGGGTCATCGGACGCTCGTAGTCCATGAGCAGACCCTCGTGCGCCGTGTAGAACTCGACCCGCTTGAGCTCTTCGAAGTTCGCGCCCGCAGCCTCCATGAACCGGATGGCGCGATCGATGTCGCGCGCGAGCATCTCGTAGCGGGCGTTCGCGGGATTGCGGGCGAAGCCGCGATTCCAGCTGTGCACCTGGCGCAGGTCGGCGAATCCACCCTGGGTGAACGCGCGGATGAGGTTCAGCGTCGCCGCCGCCATGTGGTAACCGTGTACGAGCCGGCTCGGGTCGGCGGCGCGCGACTCGGGGGTGAAGTCGTACCCGTTGACGATGTCGCCGCGGTAGGCGGGCAGTGTGACGTCGCCGCGCGTCTCGAAGTCGCTCGAGCGCGGCTTGGCGAATTGCCCCGCCATCCGTCCCATCTTCACCACGGGGGTCGACGCGCCGTAGGTGAGCACGACCGCCATCTGCAGGATCGTCTTCACCCGGTTGCGGATCTGCTCGGCGGTGGCGCCGGCGAACGTCTCGGCGCAGTCCCCGCCCTGCAGCACGAACGCCTTGCCTGCGGCCGCTGCCGCGAGTCGCTCCCGGAGGATGTCCACCTCGCCGGCGAAGACGAGTGGCGGAAGCGTCGCCAGTTGCGCGGAGGCGGCGCCGACGGCGTCCGCATCCGGCCACGCCGGCTGCTGCTTGATGGGGAGCGTCCGCCAGTGGTCGAGTCCTGCGACGACGGAAGGATCGGGCACCACGACGGTGTCTTCGGACGGATCAACCACTGCCATACCTCTTAGACGGACACTGTCCTCTTGTACGGATGCTGCTGGCGGCGCCTGGCAGCCCCGTCTACCCTATTTGCTCCCGGCGCACCCGCTGGCCGCGGCGCCCCCTCCGCCAGTCAGCGGGTCAGGCTCCCGCGCTTCTCCTTGACGGAGGTGGCGTAGACGTCCACGTACTCCTGGCCGCTCAGCCGGTTGAGCTCGTACATGATCTCGTCGGTGATCGAGCGCAGGATGAAGCGGTCGCCCTCCATGCCGTGGAAGCGGGAGAAGTCGAGCGGCTCGCCGACGACCATGCCGATGCGACCCACCTTCGGGAGGCGTTTGCCGATCGGCATGACCTTCTCGGTGTCGATCATCGCCACGGGGATCACGGGTACGTCGCCCTCGAGGATCATGCGGGCGACGCCGGTACGTCCGCGGTAGAGCTTTCCGTCGGGGCTCCGGGTGCCCTCTGGGTAGATTCCGAGCACCTCGCCACGGGCCAGTACGCCCAGGCCGGTCTGCAGTGACGCCTCGGATGCCTTGCCGCCCGACCTGTCGATCGGCAGCATCCCCGCCGATTTCAAGAAGGTACGGGTGAACCACCCCTTCATGCCCTTGCCCGTGTAGTAGTCGCTCTTGGCGAGGAAGCTGATCTGCCGGTCGATCATGAGCGGCAGGAAGACCGAGTCGATGAACGACAGGTGATTCGAGGCGAGGATCACCCCGCCGGTCTTCGGGATGTTCGCGTGCCCGGTGATCCACGGGCGGAACGCACTGCGGAGGATCGGCCCGACGATGAGGTTCTTCATGAACCAGTAGAACATCGCACGACCTACTCACTCGGGATCGGGCCGCGGCCGAGCCGGGCACTCGCGACCACGTTACCGCGATTGGTGATGCAGCCGAGCGAGGTCGGCCGCCCCCACCACCCCCGCGTCGTTGACCAGTTCGGCGATCGCGAACTCGGGCTCCGGATGGAAGCCGCGCGCGGGAAGGGTCTGCAAGAAGCCCTCCCTCACGGGCTCGAGCAGGAGCTCCCCGGCGGCAGCGACTCCCCCGCCGAACACGAACAGCTGCGGATCGAGCACCGCCGCGAGTGAGGCGCACGCCTGCCCGAGCCAGTTCCCCAGCTCGCGGAGCGCGTGGAGGGCACCCGGGTCGCCGGCGATGATGAGGGCGCTGACGTCGTGCCCGGTGAGCACGCCGCTCGCGTTCTGACGCCGCTGGGCCAGCGCCTGACCGATGCCGCCGACATCGGCGATCTCGTTCGCCATCCGCAGCAGGGCGCGTCCCGATCCGTACTGCTCGATGCACCCCCGCGCCCCGCATCCGCATGGCAGGCCGTTCGGGACGACGCGCAGGTGACCGAGCTCGGCGCCGGTGCCGAACCCCCCTCGGAAGAGGCGGTCGCCGGTCACGATCGCGCCGCCCACTCCCGTGCCGATGGTGAGGAGGGTCATGTCGCTGACGAGTCGACCGGCACCGAAGCGGAACTCCGCCCAGCCCGCCGCGTTGGCGTCATTGTCGATCGTGATGTCGAGATCGAGTCGCTCGGTCAGCCGTCGACGCAACGGCTCGTGCCGCCACGGGATGTTCGGGGTGTAGTAGACGGTCGACTGGGCAGCGTCGATGAACCCCGGCGCCGCGACCCCGGCCGTGCGGATGTCGCGGCCCGCCGCAAGCCGTTCGATCATCGCGATCACGGCCTCGACGATGGTGTCGGAATCCCCGGGGGTCGCGCCGGCGCTGTCCCAGACCGTCGCGACACGATCCTCGGCGAGGATCTCGCCGGTCTCGTCCACGACGGCGCCGGCGATCTTGGTACCGCCGATGTCGATACCGATCGACTGGGCACCGACCGCGCCGAGGCTCGCTGCGAGCGCCGAACCCGTGTCGGGGCCGAGCTCGCCCGGTGATCCGTCCCGCTTCATCCGCTCGTCCTCCTGCGGTCGCAGCATCCGCGATCGACTGACCGCGATCACGCCTCTGCGATCTTAGGAGGGCACCGCGGCGCCACGGGGCAGGCCGGTTAGACTGCACTCAACTTGCCGCATCGGTGCCGAAGGAGCTGCCGTGAACACTTTC
>CAXTLO010000260.1:0-3492 GCA_964244965.1 uncultured Marisediminicola sp. | reverse complement strand
GTAGCGAGGGCGGGACTCGAACCCGCGACACCACGATTATGAGCCGTGTGCTCTAACCACCTGAGCTACCCCGCCGGGTACATCCATCCGCCCGGCGACCGGACGAAGAGGATGGAGCCCCCTGTGGGAATCGGACCCACTACCTCTTCCTTACCAAGGAAGTGCTCTACCAATGAGCTAAGGGGGCGCACCGCCGCCCGCGCAGAGGCGCGAGCCGATTTGGCACCGTAAGAGACTAGCATCCGCCGCAGTCGCCCCCGGAGCGGCGTCCGCACCTCTTCGTTGCCCTAGGGTTTTTCGCATGACCCTGGAATTCCCTCCGGAATCGACCGCGCGCCGAAACGACGCCTCGGCCGATGACGCGTCCACCGACGCCGTACGAACCGACGTCGCGGCCGAGCTCCGCGCCTCGCATCCCGGGCGGGAGTGGTGGCGCAGCGCGGTGATCTACCAGGTGTATCCGAGGTCGTTCGCCGACGACTCCGGCGACGGTATCGGCGACCTCGCGGGGATCACCCGCCGACTGCCGGCGCTCGCCGACCTCGGCGTGGACGCGGTATGGCTCTCTCCGTTCTACGTGTCGCCCCAGCGCGACGCCGGATACGACGTGGCCGACTACTGCGACGTCGATCCGTTGTTCGGCGACCTGCACGATTTCGACATCCTCCAGGCAGCCGCGCACGACCTCGGGTTGCGGGTCATCGTCGATGTGGTGCCGAACCACTCGTCGAGCGAACACCGTTGGTTCCAGGAGGCTCTCGCCTCTGCTCCCGGCAGCCCGGAACGCGCGCGCTACATCTTCCGCGACGGCAGCGGACCGGATGGCTCGACGCCGCCCAACAACTGGGAGTCGGTGTTCGGCGGCGGTATGTGGACTCGCATCACCGAGGCCGACGGCACTCCCGGCCAGTGGTACCTGCACATCTTCGACGCCTCGCAGCCCGACTTCGACTGGGACAACCCGTGGGTGCGCGAGCAGTTCCGCGACGTCTTCCGATTCTGGCTCGACCGCGGGGCCGACGGATTCCGCATCGACGTCGCGCACGGGCTCGTCAAAGCCCCTGGCCTGCCGGACTACCTGCCGCCCGAGAACGCGGGCAGCATGGGCGGCGGCTCCTTCGAGGAGACGATGACCGACGACGCAGCGGGCAGCGGGGCGGATGCTCCCTACTGGGGTCAGGAGGGCGTGCACGAGATCTACCGCGACTGGCACACCGTGCTCGCGCAGTACGACGGCGACCGGGTGATGGTCGCCGAGGCATGGGTCGAACCGCTCAGCCGGCTCGCGAACTGGGTGCGACCCGACGAGATGAGCCAGGCGTTCAACTTCCCCTACCTCGAGAGCCCGTGGTCTGCGCCGGCCCTCCGCCGCGTCATCGACGGGTCGCTGACCGCGTTCAGTGCGGTGGGTGCGCCGAGCACTTGGGTGCTGTCGAACCACGACGTGGTGCGGCATGCAACCCGCCTGGCGCTCACCGCCGAGAACCCGCAGGGGCACGGCGTCGGCCCGTCATCGGTCGGCCAGCCGATCCCCGAGCTCGGACTCCGCCGCGCCCGCGCGGCGACCGCGCTCATGCTCGCCCTACCGGGCAGCGCCTACCTCTACCAGGGGGAAGAGCTCGGACTCCCCGAGGTCGTCGACCTCCCGGACCACGCACGGGAGGATCCGACCTGGTTCCGCACGGGCGGAGAGCGCTACGGACGCGACGGCTGTCGGGTGCCCATCCCCTGGGAGGCGGATGCGCCGTCCTTCGGCTTCAGCGCCGCAGGCAAGAGCTGGCTGCCGCAGCCGGCCGAGTGGGCTGCTCTGGCCCGCGACGCCCAGCAGGGCGCTCCGGGGTCGACTCTCGAGCTCTACCGCTCCGCGCTGTCCGACCGTCGCGCGCACGCGTTGGGAACCGGATCGCTGGAATGGATCGGAGAGTACGGCGAGGATGTCGTCGCGTTCCGCAATGGCGATGTGACGGTCATCGCGAACCTCGGTGCGATCGCGGTCGAGTTGCCGGCCGGGGACGTGCTGCTGACATCCGAGGATCTCGACGGCGCGTCCCTGCCCAGCGACGCGACGGTGTGGATGATCGCCGACTGAGATCGCGGCACGCTCGACCCGCGGATGAAGGCGCTCGAGCGGGCGACTCAGTTCGCGTTGGCCTGCAGCCAGGCGAACGGGTCGACCGGGGTGCCGTCGAGGTGGATCTCCAGATGGAGGTGTGGGCCGGTGGACGCTCCGGTACTCCCGACGGCCCCGATGACCTGCCCCACGGTGACCGTCTGACCCTCGGCCACCTCGATCGAGCCGTACTGCATGTGCGAGTAGGTGCTCGTCACGAGTTGCCCGTTAACGATGTGCTCGATCTCGACGTGGTTCCCGTACGCTCCGCCGACCTGCACCGCACTGACGACGCCGTCAGCGATGGACTGGATCGGCGAGCCGGCGCCCGGCGTGAAGTCGAGGCCCTCGTGGTACGTGGAGCAGAACCCGCAACCGGCGACCTGACGTCCGCCGAAGCCGCTGGTGATCGGCGCACCCGTGGGGAAGGGCCACTGCACGGTGCCGTTCGGGTTGTTGGTGAAGAGCATGAGGCGGTTGCCGTACTTGGCCGCCATCTGCTGCTGCTGCGAGATGACGGTGTAGCCGTCGCGCACCACGGTCGGCGCCGCCACGGCCTCCACTGTGAGGTCCTGGCTCTCCTCGATCTCCGAGACCTCGTTGATGGCGACTTCTGCCGAGATCTCCGGACGGGAGAAGGCATTGGCCGGCACAGTGGTGGCGACCAGGATGAGGCCGACACCGGCCATCGCGCTGACGCTGATCAGGTTCGAGAGCAGACGGCGCTTGAGGCTCACACCGCGAGCGGCGCTCGGTCGGGTGGCGGTGACGGATGCGGCGACGCGCGGCTTACGGCCGGGACGGTTCGCCCGCGCCAAGCGGGCGGACCGGGTAGTGGCACGGCGAGCGCGACGCGGCGACGGACCGCGGCGAGCGTTGGACCGCACTCGCACCCGGCGCGGTGCACCGTCGTCGGTACGAGAAGAGTCCGTACGAGAAGAGTCGGCGCGAGAGGGGTCCGCGCGGGTGGAGTCCGCACGAGGAGAGTCCGTTCCAGCGGACCGGGCCGGAATCGCGTCGGCGACGAAGGAGAGGGGGCTGATGCCGGTCGGAGAGGCGGCGCGCTGGCGTGCTTCGCGCTCACGCAACTCACGACGGGTCATCGCCGGCGCATCGTGAGTGGTCGTGACAGAAGGATCGAGTGTCGCGGGGATGGCAGACGGCGCGTCGGGCGCCGAGCGGATCGGTGACGCGGCGGGGACCTCGGTCACGACGGCATCGCCCGATGCGAGTTCTCCGGAGAGGAAACCTGCGGGGATCACGTCGATGGAGTCGACGACAGCGGGGGCCTGTGGCCTCCTGTCGTCGCCTCGTTGGGCACGACGCCGTGGGATCTTCTGCACGTATCTAGCGAACCTCGGGTGTTGGAAGTCCGAGGTACC
>CAXTLO010000259.1:0-3515 GCA_964244965.1 uncultured Marisediminicola sp. | reverse complement strand
CCCTCGGGGATGACCACCCGCGTGAACACCTTGTTCGCCGGGTCGAGGAGGGCGTCCAGTGCCGCCTGCGCGCTCATCTGATTGCGCAGAGCGTAGCTGCCGGGCAGGAATGACACGTCGGGGTTCTCTAGGAGGAGCGAGTAAAAGGCCTCGTACGTGCGGGTCACGTCCGCCTCGGCGAGCGTGGTGGCGACGTCGCCGCCGACTTGACCGTCGGTGATCGTGACGATCACCTCCCCGGTGCCGGTCCCCTCGTAGTCGATCGGTTCCTCGGCACTCAACAGATCGCGGATGGGTCCTTCGAACGCGAAGAACACTGCGGTCGCGCCGACGCCCAGCACCAGCAATACGGAGACGAGACCGATGAGCACGCCGAGTCCGCGCCGACGGCGAGGAGGACGAGCCGACCGAGTACGGTCGCGTCTCGGGGCGTCCCGTTCCCTCAGTTCGCGCCGCGATGCGACCGGCTTGCGTGAGACCAATGTCTCGTCCCGTTGCGCAGCCGTCGCGCCGTCATGCCGGCGCCGCCGGGCGTCCGCATCCGGCTGTGACTCGAACAGCTCGTCCCAACGTGGTTCATCTGCCACAGGTCATAGTCCTTCGAGGTCACGGTCCTTCTCGGGAGACGACGACGCCCGGAGGTCGTCCACCGGCCCGCTCGGCGTCGAGGGCATGTTGCAGAATTATAACGGCGGCGACCTGGTCGACGACCGACCGCGAGTTCTTCTCCGTGCGACCGGAGGACCGGAGCACCTGCTGGGCGGACACGGTGGACAGCCGCTCATCGACGAGCCGCACGCTCCTCCCCGAATCACGAGCATCCAGAGCGACGGCGAGCTCGGCCGCGAAACCCCGGGCGTCGACGGTGGACGCCGTGTCGCGCCCGCTCAGCGACAGAGGCAACCCGACCACGATCTCCACCGCATCGAACTCGTCGGCACGGGCGATCACCGTCGTGATCGCACTCTCGTCGCGCTGCACGGTCTGCACAGGAAGCGCGAGCATCCCGTGCGCATCGCTCCGCGCCACGCCGACCCTGACGCGACCGACATCGACACCCAACCGAACGCCGTGTCGCATCGTCGTCATCGGCTCGATCAGGCCGGTAGTGCGTCGACGACCGCGTCCAACGCGGCGCCGATCGCCCCGGCATCCGAGCCGCCCCCCTGTGCGAGATCGTCCTTGCCGCCTCCTCCTCCGCCGAGAACGGATGCTGCGGCACGAGCGAGAGCGCCCGCTTTCGCGCCGGCGCTCCTGGCACCCTCGTTGGTCGCGACGATGACAGCGGGCTTACCACCGACCACCGCTGCGAGGGCGATGACGGCCGGATCCGAGCCGAGACGAGCACGAGTCTGTTGCACCAGGGTCCGCAGGTCATCCGCGCTGCGCAGCTCGCCGAGATCCGAGCGGACCAGGATCACTGCGCCGCTGCGTGTCGCGGAGGCGATGAGGCCCGGCACACGCTCGGTGAGCCGTGCGGATTCGAACTCCGCGATCCGCTTCTCCGCCGCCTTCAGATCGGAGAGCAACTCCGAGATACGGGCGGGCAGCTGTTCGCGCGGCGTCTTGAGTGTCGAGGTGAGCCGGCCGACGATCGCCCGTTCCGTTGCGAGGTCGCGGAAGGCATCGATCCCGACCAGTGACTCGATCCGCCGGTTCGACGACCCGATCGACGACTCCCCCACCAGGTCGATCAGGCCGATCTCGGAACTACGGGAGACATGGGTGCCGGCACACAGCTCACGCGACCAGGCGCCGCCGATGTCGACGACCCGCACGGTGTCGCCGTACTTCTCGCCGAACAGAGCCATCGCGCCGAGAGCACGGGCTTCGTCGAGCGGCATCACCCTGGTCTCCACCTCGAGGTTCCGCGAGATGGCGTCATTGGAGATCTCCTCGATCTCACTGCGCGTGGCAGGTGACAGAGCCTGATTCCAGTTGAAGTCCAGCCGCATGTAGCCGGCGCGGTTGTACGAGCCCGCCTGATGGGCCTCTTCGCCGAGGGTCTGACGGAGGGCGGCGTGGATCAGGTGGGTCGCCGAGTGCGCCTGGGTGGCGCCGCGGCGCCAGTCCCGGTCGACGACGCTGGTCGCGGCGTCGCCCACACCGACCTCGCCAGAGGCCACCTGTACCTTGTGGCTGATCAGGCCGCGCACCGGGCGCTGGACGTCGAGCACCTCCAGGTCGAAGCCACGGCCGACGATGCGGCCGGCATCCGCCTCCTGACCTCCGGACTCCGGGTACAGCGAGGTCTCCGCGAGGATGACCTCTGCGATGTCGCCGACCGACGCTGACGTGGTCGAGACACCGTCGACGATGATCCCGAGCACGCGCGAATCGGTGTCGAGGTAGTCGTATCCGGTGAACACGGTCTCTCCGGCTGCCCGGAAGCCGCCGTAGACCGAGAGATCTGCGAGCAGCGTCTTCTTGGAACGAGCGTCTGCCCTGGCCTTGGTGCGCTGCTGGAGCATCAGGGCATCGAAGGCGGACCGATCCACCGACAGCCCCGCCTCGTCTGCCATCTCGAGCGTGAGGTCGATCGGGAATCCGAAGGTGTCGTGGAGCAAGAATGCGGTATCGCCGGCGAGCTCGCGTGACCCGGTGTCACGGGTCTTGCTCACCGCGAGATCGAGGATGCTGGTGCCGCTCGCCAAGGTGCGGAGGAAGGTCTCCTCCTCGGCGTAGGCGAGCCGGCTGATCCGGTCGTACCCGGTCTGGACCTCTGGATACGCCGATCTCATGGCGTCCCTCGATGCGGGGAACAACTCGGTGAAGGTCGCCGTGTCCACGCCGAGGAGGCGCATGGCCCGGACAGAGCGGCGGAGCAGACGGCGCAGGATGTACCCGCGCCCCTCATTGGACGGGCTCACGCCGTCGCTCATCAACATCAGAGCGGATCGCACGTGGTCGGCGACCACGCGCATGCGGACATCGTCGTCGTGGTCGGCTCCGTAGCGGCGGCCCGACAGCGTCGCCGCCATGTCGAGGACCGGGCGCACTTGATCGATCTCGTAGAGGTTCTCGACGCCCTGCTTGATGAACGCGACGCGCTCGAGCCCCATCCCGGTGTCGATGTTCTTGCTGGGGAGTTCACCGAGGATCGGGTAGTCGTAACCCTGACCCTCTCCCCGCAGGTACTGCATGAAGACGAGGTTCCAGATCTCGATGTATCGGTCGCTGTCGACGGCCGGCCCGCCCTCGCGCCCGTACGCGGGACCGCGGTCGAAGAAGATCTCGGAGTCCGGTCCGGCGGGGCCAGGAGCTCCGGTGTCCCAGTAGTTGTCCTCTTTGCCCAGACGCTGGATGCGCTCATCCGGGAGCCCGGCGGTCTTCTTCCAGAATTCGACTGATTCCTCGTCCTCTTCGTAGACAGTGACCCAGAGGTCCTTCTCTTCGAAGCCGAGGCCGCCGTCGGCCTCCGGTGTCAGCAGCAGGTCCCAGGCGTACTCGATCGCCTGCTCCTTGAAGTAGTCGCCGAACGAGAAGTTGCCGTTCATCTGGAAGAACGTGCCGTG
>CAXTLO010000258.1:0-3519 GCA_964244965.1 uncultured Marisediminicola sp. | reverse complement strand
GGACAACCCCGACGCGACCGCCGAGGCGTTCGACGGCGAATGGTTTCGTACCGGCGACATCGGCACGATCGACGAGGACGGGTACCTCGAGATCACCGGACGGAAGAAGGAGATCATCGTCACCGCAGGGGGTAAGAACGTCGCACCCGCCGCGCTCGAGGATCCGATCCGCGCCAACCCGATCATCGGCCAGGTGATCGTGGTCGGTGATCAGAAGCCGTTCATCTCCGCGCTCATCACCCTCGACGAGGAGATGCTGCCCGTGTGGTTGGGCAACAACGGCGAGGACGCGTCGGCGTCGGTGTCGGTCGCGGCGAAGAACCCGAAGGTGCTCGCGGAGATCCAGCGGGCGGTGGATGCCGCGAACACGACGGTCTCCCGGCCGGAGTCGATCCGCAAGTTCACCGTGCTGGAGAACGAGCTGACCGAGGCGAGCGGTCATCTGACACCGAAGCTCAGCATCAAGCGGAACGTGATCTTGAAGGACTTCGCGCCCGTGATCGAGACGATGTACTCCTCGTCGCCCGCGACGGAGGGGCACTCCCTCGTCGGGTGAACCCACGCCCGCCGGTCGAGCCTGACGGGGTCTAGAACCAGTCGGACTCGCGGATGAGGCGCATCGCCTCGCGCTTGGTCTCCTTGTCCAGTCCCTCGATGTACAGCCGACCGTCGAGGTGGTCGATCTCATGCTGGAGCGCCTGCGCCATGAGCCCCTCGCCACTGATCTCGACGGGCTGACCGTCGAGGTCGATCCCCGTCGCACGCGCGAAGGGGTAACGCAGGCGGGGGAAGAAGAAGCCCGGCACCGACAGGCATCCCTCCTCGACGACGGTGGGCTCCCCCGACACCTCGACCAGCTCCGGGTTGATGATGTAGCCGATGTCACCGTCGATGTTGTAGCTGAACGCTCGGAGGTTCACTCCGATCTGGCAGGCTGCGACGCCGGCCCTACCCGGGACGCGCACGCTGTCGAGGAGGTCTTCGACGAGTCCGGCCGCCGACGGGTCGCCGGGTCGGATCGGGTCGGACACGGTCTTGAGCACCGGATCGCCGAAGACCCGGATCTGTCGTTCGGTCATCTGGTGACCTGCTCCTCGGGCCGGGTGCCCCGTCGACGCAGGTCTCGCGCGGGAAGTCCGTCGGCGACGAGGGCGGCGAGCTCTCGCGCCGACTGCCGGGTGAGCGGCTTCAATCTGTGCCAGTCGATCACCGCTCCCGCAGCGAGCACGGGGTCGTAGGGGATGCGCACGATCGCTCGCACGCGTGAGGTGAAGTGGGCTTCGATCTCCTCGAGCTTGACCAGGTCGGTGGCGTGTGTGGCGGTGTTCAGCGCGACGATGGCGGTGCGAACGAGGTGGCCGTATCCGTTCGCGTCGAGCCAGGTGAGGGTCTCCGACGCCAGCCGGGCCTCGTCGACGCTTCCGCCCGAGACGACCACGAGCGCATCCGCACGCTGCAGAGTCGCCCGCATCACCGAGTGCACGATGCCGGTGCCGCAATCGGTGAGCGCGATGGAGTAGAACCGAGCGCAGAGGTCGGCGACGACGTTGTAGTCGTTCTCGTCGAACGCCTCCGACAGCATGGGGTCGGCGTCCGACGCGAGCACGTCGAGCCGGGTGTCGTCGCGGGAGACGAGGTGGGCGAAGTCGCTGAAACTCGAGATGGAGGCGGCGCGATGCACGACGTCTCGCACGGTGGCGTCGGACTGCTTGGCGATCCGCTCGGCCAGTGTGCCGCGATCGGGATTCGCGTCGATCGCGACGATACGGTCGTCGCGCACATCCGCGAGCGCCATCCCGAGCAGCGTGGTGACGGTGGTCTTGCCCACGCCGCCTTTGCGGGTCAGCACGGGGACGAAACGCGTCCCGCCTTCCAGAGGTTTGCGGATGCGGGCGTCGATGAGCTTGCGTTGCCGGACGGCCACGGAGTCGCCGAGGTCGACTCGCCCGGCGCTGAGCGTGTAGACCAGCCCGGGCCACCGTCCCTCCGGGCGGGGGCGCTGGCCACGCCCGGTTCCGAGGAGGCGCTCCGCGGTGAGCATCGCCGCGGACTCCGGCACCGGCGACGGTTCTCCACGGAGTCGATCGCGGCGGGATCGAGCGTGCTCTTCGATCGTGTCGGGATCAGCGGATGCCTGCCGCGATGCCTCGGCCGACGCCGCGATCGCCACCGAGGCCGTACCGGATTCCACTGCCCCGGGGTCGACGGGTACCTCGACGATCGCGACCGCGGCCTCGTCGTCCGGCGCCGAATGCACCTGGACCGGGAGCGAGACGCTCACGGTCGGTACCTCGCCGGTGTCGTCGCCGCGATCGGTCATGGCTGGATCTCGAGCAGGAGGTCTCCCGCTTCCACCTGCTGAGTCCCCGGCACCGCCCGTCTCCGCACCGTACCCGCGATGCCCGCGGTGATCGCGGCCTCCATCTTCATCGCCTCGATGGATGCGACACTCTGCCCGGCGGTCACCGTATCGCCCTCGGCGACCTGGAGAGTCACCACGCCGGAGAAGGGCGCCGCGACGTGCCCGGGGTTCGATGCATCCGCCTTCTCAGCCGCGACCGTGTCGACCCGGATGCCACGGTCCCTCACGAATACCGGACGCAGTTGTCCGTTCAACGTGGTCATCACGGTGCGCATGCCCTTGTCATCGGCATCGCCGATCGCCTCTAGTCCGACGAACAGGCTCACGCCACGGCTGATCCGCACCACGTGCTCGTGACCTTGCCGGAGCCCGTAGAGGTAGTCGATCGTACCCACGACGGAGAGGTCGCCGAAGAGCTCCCTGACCTCCTGGAACTGCTTGGTCGGTCCGGGGAACAGCAGCCGGTTGAGCGCCATCCGGCGAGTGGCGGAGTCGCCGTCGAGCGCGGCACGATCGTCATCGCCGATTTCGGCGTCGCGCACCTTGACGGTGCGACCGGCGAGCACTTTGCTGCGGAACGGCTCCGGCCATCCGCCGGGGAGATCGCCGAGCTCGCCGGCCATGAATCCGATGACCGAATCGGGGATGTCGAAGCGGTCGGGGTTCTGCTCGAAGTCTGCTGGATCGGCGTTCGCGGCCACGAGCGCGAGAGCAAGGTCCCCGACGACCTTCGACGAGGGCGTGACCTTCGGCGGCCGCCCGAGCATCACGTTCGCCGCGGCGTAGGCGTCCTCTACCTTCTCGAACTGATCGCCGAGTCCCAATGCGATCGCCTGCTGGCGGAGGTTCGACAGCTGGCCGCCCGGGATCTCGTGGCGATACACCCGACCGGTGGGGCCGGCCAGCCCGGATTCGAACGGCTGGTAGGCGTGGCGCACCGCCTCCCAATAGGGCTCGAGGTCGGAGACGGCATCGAGCGACAGCCCGGTGTCCCTCTCGGTGTGCACCAGCGCGGCGACCAGGGCAGACGCCGAGGGCTGAGAAGTCGTTCCCGCCATCGGCGCGCTCGCGACATCGACCGCGTCCGCTCCGGCGTGGGATGCGGCGAGCAGGGTGGCGAGCTGGCCGCCCGCGGTGTCGTGCGTGTGCACGTGCAC
>CAXTLO010000257.1:0-3526 GCA_964244965.1 uncultured Marisediminicola sp. | reverse complement strand
GCTACATCACCGGGGTGAACATCCTCAACGGATGCAACATCACCGCGTACCCCGGGGAGCTGATCGGGATCATCGGTCCCAACGGCGCCGGCAAATCGACCTTCCTCAAGGCGGTCTTCGGGCAGGTCCGCATCCGCGAGGGGTCCATCCACCTCAAGGGCGAGGACATCACCGGGCTCAAGGCCGACAAGCTGGTGAGCAAGGGCGTCGGGATGGTGCCGCAGAACAACAACGTGTTCCCGACTCTCTCCATCGAGGAGAACCTCGAGATGGGCCTGTTCCAGCGTCCGAAGAAGTGGGCAGAGCGCTTCGAATTCGTCGCCACTTTGTTCCCCGAGCTCGGCAGCCGCCGTAAGCAGCGTGCAGGGTCGCTCTCCGGCGGTGAGCGCCAGATGGTGGCCATGGGTCGAGCTCTCATGATGGACCCATCGGTGCTGCTGCTCGACGAGCCGTCGGCCGGGCTCTCCCCCGTGCGTCAAGACGAGACGTTCCTGCGCGTGCATCAGATCAACCGCGCCGGCGTATCGGTGATCATGGTCGAGCAGAACGCCCGTCGCTGTCTGCAGATCTGCGACCGCGCCTACGTACTCGACCAGGGCCGCGACGCCTACACCGGCACGGGGCGTGAGTTGCTGAACGACCCGAAGGTCACGGAGCTGTACCTCGGCACATTGGCCGCCGACGTCGATGCCGATAAGAAGGCACGCGGAGCCTGACTCCGCTCTCGCAGCGCGGCTCTGCTTTGATCACCACCGGCTGATCACATCCGACGAGATGCGGCGACACGCCGCGTCGCGCGGTCGGATCGTGCGGCGTGTCGCCGTACGCCCTCAGTTGTGACCGTCCGCGCGAGCGGTAACGACGACAAAGGGCCCGGCGCGTTGCGCCGGGCCCTTGTTCACTGCTGTGGAACTACTCCGACAGGCTGCCGAACTCGGCGTTCAGCGGCAGGTACTGGTTGTCAGCACCGTACTGGTAGACGCCGATGTATGCCTCTGTCGGGTCGCCGTTCTCATCGAAGGTGACGGGACCGGAGGGGCCGTCGTAGTCGATGTCCTCGCCGTCGGCGATCAATCCGAGGCAGTCAGCGAAGACCTCGCACTTGGTGCCTTCCGCCGAGACGGCCTGCAGGTTGTCGCGGATCGTCGCGGGGTCGTCGCTTCCACCCTGGGCCGCGGCCAGCGCGGACAGGATGACGGCGTCGTACGACTCGGCCGAGTAGCTGAAGTCGCTCAGGGCCGGATCGATCTCGAGCAACCGGGAGCGGAACTCGTCGGAGGCGAAGTTACCCGGCAGGGTGCCCTTCGCGCCGTCGAGCGTTCCGGGCGGGAACTCGTACGCGTTGGAGAGGTTGCCATCCACGAAGTAGACACCCGCGCTCGGGAATCCCTGCGTGGTGACGAGCTCGGGGATGATCGACGCGGTCTCCTGGAACGCGATGACCGCGATGGCGTCGGGGTCTCCCGCCAGTACCTCGTCGACGATCGCCGTGAACTGGGTGTCACCGGTGTTGTAGGGCACCGACGCCGTGACAGTTCCGCCCGCGGCTTCGATCGCCTGAGTCGCGTTCGACTCGAGACCGGTGCCGTACGGGTCGTTGATGTAGATGATGCCGACGTTCTCGGCACCGTCTCCGACGATCAGGTTGCCGAGCACACGACCCTGGAGCACGTCGCTCGGGGCGGTGCGCCAGTACCAGCCATCGTCCTCGTAGGTGCTGAAGTCCGGCGAGGTGTTGGCGGGCGAGAAGTGGATGATGCCCGCTTCGATCAGCTGATCGATGAACGTGAACGAGACACCGGATGACGCGGCGCCGACGACGAGGTCGGTTCCGAGGTCGACGAGCTCACTGGCCGACTGGGTGGCGATGTCGGTGTCGGCGTCTCCGGAGTCGCGGTCGATGACCTCGACGCTGAACTCGAAGTCGGACTCTCCGATCTCCTGAGCAGCGAGATCGACGCCTGCGAACTCGGGCGGGCCGAGGAACGCCAGGTTGCCGGTCTGGGGAAGGATGGTGCCGACGGTGAGTACGCCGTCCGCCTCGCGCTGCGAGGCACTGCCGGACGACTCCGATGTCTCCGGTTCAGCCCCTCCGGACCCTGTTGTGCAGGACGCCAGCAAGAGGACGCCCGCGGTAGCCGCGAGTGCCTTGATCCCTGCTGAGTAGGCCTTCGAGCGAGAAGGCGTGACGCCCTTCAGGAATGCGCTCATAGTGCTCCTCTTGGTTGTGTTGCGATGATGTGCGGGCGCGATGCAAGACCGGCCGTGTTCGTTCACGGTATAGATGGATGCGGACCTGCACAATACGGGGCCGTTACGGCCGTGTAACGCGACGGAATCGTTACATTCGCATATTCGTCGTCAGGCGGGCAGCGGAGCCGCTCGGCGACCGCGTCCGGTAGCGACCAGGTCGGCGGTGAGCACCGCGAGGGCGAGCCAGACCAGGCCGAACCCGACCCACCTCTCCGGGGGCATCGCCTCGCCGAGGACGAACGCGCCGATGGCGAACTGCACGAGCGGCGCCACGTACTGGATGAGGCCGAGGGAGATCAGCGGGAGGCGCCGAGCGGCGCTGGCGAACAGCAGCAGCGGCACAGCGGTGATGACTCCGGACCCGACCAGGGCCACCGTGTGCCAGGTGCTCACCGTGCCGATCGTCAGTCCGCTGACTGCACCGACCACGATCAATTGGACGATCGCGACGGGCACGAGCCAGGCCGTCTCGAGAGACAGCCCGCTGATCGCGTCGACGCGCGGGCCGACGCGCTTCTTGATCAGCCCGTAGAGGCCGAAGGAGAACGCGAGCACCAGCGAGATCCATGGGAACTGCCCGTAGCCGATCGCGAGCACCAGTACCGCCACGAAGCTGATCCCCACGGCGATCCACTGCAGCCGGCGAAGCCGTTCCCGCTGCACGAGTACGCCGAGCAGCACGGTGACGATCGGGTTGATGAAGTAGCCGAGAGCTCCCTCGAGCACTCGGTCGGTGAGCACCGCCAGGATGTACACCTGCCAGTTGATGTAGATGAAGACGCCTGCGGCCGCCATGGTGAACAGCAGCCTCGGTTGCCCGACGATGGCCAGGAACCGCGCCCACGTGCCGGTGACGGTGAGCAGAAGCGCGCAGAACACGAGGGAGAACAGGATGCGCGCGGCGACGATCTCGAACGGACCGGTCGGCGCGAGCAGGAGGAAGTAGATGGGGAGGAATCCCCACAGACCGTAGGCGCCGAAGGCCGCTGCCAGTCCCCTGCCGGATTGCCCGTCCGGGGAGGCGGGGGTCGGCGGCACCGTGACAGCTTAGGCGTCGATCTACGGCGCCGCGTCATCCGTCATGGAGCCGCCGGCGGGGACGACGAAGGCCCGCCCGGCGAACCGGACGGGCCTCGACGTGCTGGGTATGAGGTCAGCGAACCACGACGGCGAGTACGTCGCGAGCGGACAGCACGAGCAGGTCTTCGCCGCCGTACTTCACCTCGGTTCCGCCGTACTTGGAGTAGATGACCTTGTCGCCGACGGCGATGTC
>CAXTLO010000256.1:0-3538 GCA_964244965.1 uncultured Marisediminicola sp. | reverse complement strand
CCCGCGTCCAGCACCGGGCCGCCGATCACCTCGCTCCAGCTGTCGATGAGCTGTCTCGGCTCACCGCTCCCCTCGAGCAGACCGTTCCGGGCCTGGCCGGTCGAGTCAACTACTCGAAGATAGCCGGCCATCAGCAGGAATCGACCTGATTCGTCGGGCGATCGAACGGGTGTCTACTTCTCCTGCATCCGGTCACCCGAAGTAGTGGTCGTACTCGAGGTCGTCGAGAAGACTCGTCCGAGTCGGCTGCCAAGTGAGTAGTTCACGAGTGCGCCGGCTGGAGGCTGGCTGGTCGATCGCGAGCACCTGCCCGAAGAAGCCGAGATCCTCTGGGTCGACTGAGGTGGTCGGTAGGTTCATAACACGCGGTGTCACTTGATTGGTCGTAGCTCACGGCGTCGGTGCGTCTCGATCAGCAGGCCGCCGAGAACGGCGCCCACCAGCAGGATCGCCCCGATGATGTTGAACGCGACGCTGTAGGAGTACACGGCGCCGAGTCCTAGCAGTGGGTCGTCGCCTGAAAGCGTGGCGACGTCGACACCGCGGCTCGCCACATAGGTGGCGAGCGCCGAGCCAGCGATCGTGTTGAACAACGACGGTCCGATCGACCCCCCGATCTGTTGCACGGCATTCGCGCTCGCCGACGCGACGCCCGCGTCCTCTGGTCGGACGCCGAAGATGGCCAGATTCAGTGCGATGGACAGAGCGAGCCCTACCCCGGCGCCGAGGAGGGTCACTCCGGGCAGTACGACAGAGGCGTACGTGTCCTCGGCCCCGATGCGACCGAGCAGGAACGAGCCGGCCGCGGCCATGGTCAGTCCGATCGAGATCAGAAGGCTCCCCGGGAGCCTGCGCAGCAGGATCCCGCTCGCCAGAGAAGCTCCGACGGCGCCGAGTGCCTGCGGAAGGAAAGCCAGCCCGGCCTGAAGAGGGGTGAAGCCGAGATTCTCCTGCAGATAGTAGGTGAGGAAGAGGATCACGGTGAACAGACCCACGCTGCCGAGGAACAGAACGAGCAAGGATGCGCTGCGTACTCGAGAGGCGAGCACCCTCAGCGGGAGGATGGGATGGGAGACACGCGACTCGATGACCGCGAAGCCCGCGATGAGAATGACGCCGCCGGCGAGGCTCAGGATGGTGATCGGGTCGTTCCACCCATGCTCGTAGGCGTTGGAGAAGCCGTAGACGAGTCCGAGCAGACCGAGTGTCACGGTCACGGTCCCTGCGATGTCGAGTCGTTGCGCACGCTCGCGCTTCTGGTCGCGGAGCGTTGCCAGCGCGGCGAGCGTGCCGATCAGGGCGAGCACCACGTTGACGTACAGAGTCCAGCGCCAGCTCACGTACTCGGTCAGCACGCCACCCAGCAGCAGACCCGCTGCACCGCCACCGGCGGACACGCTTCCGTAGATTCCGAACGCCTTCCCTCGTTCGCGCACGTTGGTGAACGTGGTGGTGATGACCGCCAATGCGGCCGGAGCGAGCAACGCCCCGAATACGCCCTGCAGAGCACGAGCGACGATGAGCATCGTGAGATCCACCGAGGCTCCGCCGAGACCCGACGCAAGGCCGAATCCGATCAGGCCGATCAGGACGGCTTTACGGCGACCGATCAGATCGGCGATCCGACCGCCGATGAGAAGGAGGCTCCCGAAGGCGAGGGCATAGGCGGTAACGACCCAGTGGCGCTCGGCTGCGCCGAATCCGAGGCTGCGTTGCGCGTCCGGCAGTGCCACGTTGAGGATCGTCGCGTCGAGGATGATCATCAGTTGCGCGATGCACATGGCGGCCAGAAGCCACCATCGCCGGTCCCCGTGCTTTGGCGCTTCCCGAGTCGATGAGTGGGAGTCGATCTTGCTCGACGTCATGCGGAGTCCTTCGCTCAGGTATCGTGCGATACCGGTGATGGGATATCTGTCCCATCACCGTAGCACGTGACGGGACTATAGTCCCATCACGCGCATCCCGGGCCTGGGCACCACATCGATATCGTCACCGAGGGGTCTCGGTCTGCATCTGCAGCGCGATCTGGTCCGCGTCCAACTTCGCGAGCGCGTACGCCACGGCTTCTGTATCGAGGGTGCCTTCGTCTCGAGCGTCGAGCAGGGCGGAGCGCTGGATGTCGATGAGTTCGAGTCGGTATCTCCGCTGAGCTGCAGCGTGCACGTGCCGAGGCACGCCGGCGGCGCGAGGCGGTTCGATGAGCTTCTCGGCCTCCGATTCGATGAGATCGGTGACGCGAGATCGTTCGCGAGCCGAGTAGTCGACGTCAGCGGTGTGGTCGCGCCGGGGTCTGACGAGTCGGAGAAACGGACCGAGTGTCCCACCTTGGATCACGAGCGACAGCACCGCCACGGTGAAGGCGATGAGGATGAGGCTCGAGCGGAAGGGAGTGTCTGCGGGAAGCGTCTGCGCTGCGGCAACGGTGATGGCGCCTCGCATCCCAGCCCACACCATCGTTGCGCCCTCGCGCCAGCCGAGGGGCTGGCGGAGGAAGTAGTCATCGTCGGCCAAGCCGCGCTCGGTGCGTGAGCTCCGCGGTCGACCCTTTCCCCGTCGCCTCGACATGACGTGAAGGACCCAGAGGAGAGGAGCGATGTACGCCGCTCGAATGAGCACTGTCAGCGCGAGCGCCGCAATGGCGATGATGGTGGCGGTCGCGACTCCGAGCTCGTCTTCGTGAGCGCTCTCCACTATCTGCGCGAGTTGAAGCCCCGTCATGAGGAATACGCCTCCCTCGAGGAGGAACTCGATCGTTCGCCAGTTCTGCAGATCGGACTGCCTGTTCTGAGGCGCGAGGTAGCGCGGTCCGAATCTGCTGAGAATGAGCCCAGCGACAACTGCTGCCACGAGCCCTGATGCGCCGAGCATCTCCGCTGGCACGGATGCGATGAACGGCACCGTGAACGAGATCACGGTGTTCGCTGTGGGGTCGGTGACGTGCTTGCGGACTTCCAGATTGAGCCAGCCGACCAGCCATCCGATCACTCCCGCCACAGCGACGGCGTAGGCGAACGTACCGATCGCACCCCAGAAGGAGAATCCTGCAGCGGCGGCGATGATCGCGGTGCGGAGCAGTACGAGCGCGGTCGCGTCGTTGAGCAAGCTCTCGCCATCCAGCAACGTGACGATGCGTTTGGTGACCGACGTTCTCTTGATGATCGATGTAGCGACAGCGTCGGTCGGGCTGACGATTGCGCCGAGCGCGAGGCCCCAGGCGAAGCCGAGCCCCGGGATCAGCAGAGTGAAGAACACCCCGAGGACCAGGGCGCTCCCGACGAGCAGGAGCACCGACAAGCCACTGATCGCTCCGAACTCGCGTCGGAAGTTCCTCGTCGGCATGGATGCCGCGGCAGCGTAGAGGAGGGGCGGGAGGATGACCTCGAGCACGACGTCAGGCTCGATCTCGATGGAACTGAAGAGGGGCAGGAAGCTGGCCGCGACGCCGATCGCGACCAAGATCAGCGGCGACGCGACTCCGACGCGCGGCCCGAAGATCTTCGCGGCGGCCACGATCAAGAAGCTGATGATGATCACGATC
>CAXTLO010000255.1:0-3543 GCA_964244965.1 uncultured Marisediminicola sp. | reverse complement strand
TGCGGTAGCGCAGGGTGAGCAACTGCGCGCGGCTGTCGGAAGCGAAAGTCGTCACGACCAAGCGGGCGCGCTCCGCCGTCAGATCGACCGCCGTCGCTCCTTGGTGGTCGCCGGTCGCCGCACCGTTCGCCGAGAACGCGGCCTCTGCTTCGTAGACGCGGCCGCCCTTCGGCGCCTGCATCACAGGCACGGCGGTCGTCACGTCGTCCCACCGGGTGTCGGCGCCCGCGCCAGGCACGTCGCCGGGATCGGTCGCTCCCCCGCCGGGCGTTCCCAGATCGCCGACGCTCGTGAGGGCGATGGCGTCGATGTTGACATTGCCCGTGTCGTCGCCGTCGAAGCGGTATGCCACCTGATGCGATCCGGCGTCGAGCTGCACCACCTCCTGGTGGATGAACCATTGGCTCCAGCCGGCGCCCACGGCGGAGGGGAGGGTCAGCTGGCGGTCGTCGTCGCCGATCACCTGCGACAGCGTCATGTCCGATCCGAGGCCGTTGGCGTACCGCAGGTTGAGTCCGTACTCGCCGGCTTCCGGCACCTCGATCGTGAAGCTCACCTCGGCGTCACCCTGGTTGTCGAGGACGAAGCCGTCGACGAATCCGGTGCCGGAGTAGCCGAGGTGGTTGTCGTTGATCCCCGCCCCTCCGCTGAGCGCGCCGGACTCCGCCTCGTACTCGAGGGGAGCAGCAACCGCGGGGGATGCCCCGACCAGGCCGCCGACGAGCAGCGCGAAGGCAGCGGATGCGGCGATGAGAGCTCGCGAGCGCGTCACGTGCGATTCAGACATACGATCTCCTTCGATCGTCGCGAGAGATGCTTTAGCGATAAATCTGGTTGAACGCTAGACCACGACCCTGATGTCGTCAAGCAGCTCCTAGGATGAGCGCGAAAGGTGGAGCCGTGACCATCAAGCTGAGCGACATCGCCGGTGCGGCTGGCGTCAGCGTCATGACTGTGTCCAATGTCATGAATGGTAGGCGCGCGCGGGTGTCCGCCTCCACCATCGAGCGGGTGCAGGAGATCGCAGATCGACTCGGCTACGTCGCTAACATCCCCGCGCGCAGCCTGGCCGGGGCGCGATCGCACATCGTGGCCGCACTGGTGCCGGTCGGTGGAAACAACAGCCTGCTGGTGAGCCCGCACACTGTCGCCGTGATCGGCGGACTCGAGCAACACCTGCGGCATCGCGGATACCACGTGCTGCTGCGCGGCATCGAGCACCCCGATGACATCGCCCAGGCGATCCGGGGGTGGTCGCTCGACGGAGCGATCCTGGTGGAGTTCACCGATGCCCAGATCGACCGGATCCGTGTCGACGCTGTCCCGCTGGCTGCGATCGACAGCTACTCCGCCAACCCGCGCACCATCGGCGTCCGAAGCGACGACCACGGCGGGGGCTGGGCGGCCGGCGCACATCTCGCCGACGCCGGGCACCGTAGGGTGCTGTTCGCCGGTCCGCCTTACGAGGGCATGGGCGTGGTCGGCCAGCGCTGGGAAGGCTTCCGCTCCGCGTGCGTCTCAGCGGGCGTGGACCCCGCCTCGATCGAGTCCGAGCAGGTGCTCACCACCTTCGAGGACGGCCGCGCGCTCGGCCTCCGGTTGCGGCGCGATCATCCCGCGGTGACCGCCGTGTTCGCCACCGCCGACGTGCTCGCGATCGGCATCATGGCGGGGTTGGCCCAGTCCGGAGCGACCGTGCCCGGCGACGTCTCGGTGATCGGCTTCGACAATCTCGAGATGAGCGCCTACACGTCGCCGGGACTCACGACGGTCGCGCAGGACATGCCGGCCAAGGTGGCCGAGGCGGCCCGCATCATCCTCGACGAGATCGAACGCGGCGAAGGGCCGCGGTCGCCCGTATCGCTGGCCGTGCAGCTCATCTCGCGCGGCACCGTCGGACCCCCTCGAGACGCCTGAGCCGCGTTCCGCCGAACGCCGCCCTTCCGCTCGCCGCCCGCGATGAGTATGGTATACCGCTAAACCCCCGCATCGACCATGGTGGTCGTGTCCCGAGTGCGGGTGCCGGGCGCGTTCCCAGCGTTCCGGCAGATTGATCGGAGTCGATGATGACCATCCTGTCCCGGAGCGGACGCCTCTCGGCGCTGCTCCTGATCGCAGCGCTGCTCGGCACGCTGCTCGTCGCCGTCGGGACTATCCCCGCACATGCGGCGACCACCCGCTACGAGGCCGAGCAGGCAACCCGCACCGGCGGAGCGGTCATCGCGACCGACCACACCGGCTACAGCGGCACCGGCTTCGTCGGCGGCTACACCGACGCGAATAAGGGCACCGCCAGCACGAGCTTCGCGGTGTCGACGAGTGCGGCCGGCACCCACACGCTGGGCCTGCGCTACGCGAACGGCACCGGGTCTACGAAGACGCTGTCGCTCGTCGTCGACGGCGCGACGCAGCAGGTCAGCCTGCCTGCGACGTCCAACTGGGACACCTGGACGACAGCGAGCGTCGGCGTGAACCTCGCTGCGGGCAGCCATACGATCGCCTACCGCTTCACCACGGCCGACTCGGGGAACATCAACATCGACGCCGTCGATCTGACGACGCCGGCGACGTCACCTGGGACCGGATACGGGGTCGGCCCGGTCTTCGAGGCCGAGACCGCGACCCTCACCGGCGGCGCCACGACGGGCACCGATCATCCCGGCTACAGCGGCACCGGGTTCGTCGGCGGATACACCGACGGAAACAGGGGTGCCGCAACGACGACGTTCAAGGTCCAGGTGACAGCGGCGGGCTCGAAGAGCTTGACGTTCCGGTACGCGAACGGCACCGGGTCTACGAAGACACTGACACTCGTCGTGGACGGCGCATCGCAGGGGCAGATCTCGTTCCCGGCCACGGCCAATTGGGATGCCTGGAGCACCGTGACGGCGATGACGACGCTCACCGCGGCCAACCATGACGTCGCGCTGCGGTTCGGCACAGGCGACAGCGGCAACATCAACCTGGACAGACTCGAGGTTTCTGCCGTCACGTCGCCGGAACCCCCGCAGGCCGCCGGCCCGGGTGAGGCGGAGAGCTCTTACTTCTCGGGCGGCACATCGGTGGCCCGCACGACGACGGGCTTCGCCGGCAGCGGATACGTGCAGGGCTTCACGACGGCCGGAGCGAGGGTGATCCGCACGCTGGCGATGCCGTCCGCGACGACCGCCACCGTCACCGTCCGATTCGCCGCCACGGGTGCCGCGCGCACCCTCGACCTGCTCGTCAACGCCCGCCGGGAGGGCTCGGTCACCCTCACCAGCGGCACCGGATGGCGTACCGTCACGGCAACCGTCCCGGTGCGTGTCGGAGTCAACACGGTCGGATTGCGCGCCGCCGCATCCGGAGCCGACGTGCTCATCGACAGCATCGCCGTCAGCGGTGAAAGCGCCCTCGCTACTCGCGGCGCGACGACCCCGTACCGCCAGTACGAGGCGGAGGCAGGCGCGACCAACGGCAGCGTGCTTGCGGCCAGCCGGACCTACCGCACCGTGCAGTCGGAGTCGAGCGGCCGCCGTGCCGTGCGCCTCGATGCCACGGGCG
>CAXTLO010000254.1:0-3629 GCA_964244965.1 uncultured Marisediminicola sp. | reverse complement strand
CCTACGGGAGTCGGGGATCCTGGTCGACATCCGGCCGGTCTCCCAACATCTCGTGTACTGCGGCGGCGAATCGCCTGCCTCGGTCGGTGTAGTCGCGGAATTGATCCATGGACGCGGCGGCGGGAGCCAGGATCACAGCGTCACCCGGTCGCGCCACCTCGGCCGACGACCTGACAGCCTCCGGCATCACCTGTTCAGTGTCTGCCGCCTCGACCTCGATCACGGGCACGTCGGGCGCGTGTCGCGCGAATGCCGCCAGCACGTCGGCGCGCTCGGCACCGACGATCACGGCGGCTCGGAGCCTGGCGGCGTGTGCCGCAACGAGAGGCGACACGTCGATGCCCTTGAGGAGCCCTCCGACGATCCAGACGACCGGCTCGAACGCGCGGAGGGAGGCGTCCGCGGCGCCGGGGTTGGTGGCCTTCGAGTCATCCACCCAGGTGATGCCGTCCGCCACGGCGACGACTTCCGTGCGGTGGTGATCGAGGCGGAAGGAGGCGATGGCAGCTGTGACCGCGTCCAGTGGCACGGCGGCCGCGCGGGCGAGTGCGCTGGCGGCGAGCACGTCGGCGATCATGTGATCGGCCCCGAGACCGACCGCGTCGAGCTGCCCGGTCGTGATGATCTCGAGGGCGCTGGTGTGACGGGCGTCGAGGAATGCGCGGTCGCAGAGGATGTCGTCGACGAGGCCGAAGTCACTGGGGCCGGGCACCTGGAGTCCGAAGCCGATCGCGCGGCACCCCTCGACGACCTCGGCTTCCTCCACCATTGTGCGAGTCACGTCGTCGTCGCGGTTGTAGACGCAGGCGATCCTCGTGCGTTCATATACCTTCGCCTTGTCGGCGGCGTAGACGGCGGCGGGGTCGGGAAACGACGCGTACCAGTCGAGGTGGTCGTCGGCGAGGTTGAGGCACACGCTCGCCAGAGCCGAGATCGTCGCCGTGTAGTGCAGCTGGAAGCTGGACAGTTCGACCACCAGCACATCGAATCCGGTCGGATCGCGCACCGCGTCGAGAACCGGCAATCCGATGTTGCCGCACGCGACGACTCTGGTACCGGCGGCGGCGATCATCGCGGTCGCCAGCTGCACGGTGGTGGTCTTGCCGTTCGTGCCGGTCACGCAGATCCACTCGGCGGGAACGCCGGCCCGGTCGCGCACGCGCCAGGCGAGCTCCACGTCACCCCAGATCGGCACACCCAGTCGCTGCGCGGCGGTGATGGCGGCATGGTCGGGTTTGAACCCGGGAGAAGCGATCACGAGGTCGGGAGCTGCGGTGGTCATCAGCGCCGCGCCGTCGCTGGGCAGGTCGGCCAGGATCAATCGGGCACCGATGACCTCGAGCAGGTCGGCTCGTTCCGGTTCGGCACGGTCGGCGAGCACGGTCACCCGTGCCCCGAGCTCGACGAGCGTGTCGGCGGCGGAGAATCCCGCGACGCCGAGACCGAGCACCACGACGTGGAGCCCGCGCCAGTCGTGATGCCAGCTCGTGAGCGCGTCGACCCGATTGGTTTCCGGCCGATCGGTCATTGCTGTGGGCTGTACAGCCACTCGGCATAGAACAGGCCCACCCCGGCTGCGACGAACAGACCGGCGATGATCCAGAATCTCACCACGATGGTGACTTCCGCCCAGCCCTTCATCTCGAAGTGGTGATGCAGCGGACTGGCCATCCAGATGCGTCTGCCCCTGGTCGATTTGAAGTAGATGCGCTGCACGATCACCTGCCCGGTGATGATGAGGAACAGTCCACCGATGAAGATCAGCAGCAGCTCGGTGCGGGACAGCACCGCGAGGGCCGCGAGCGCCCCTCCGAGCGCGAACGACCCGGTGTCACCCATCATGATCTGCGCCGGTGAGGTGTTCCACCAGAGGAAGCCGATGAGCGATCCGCAGATCGCCGCGGCGATGGTCGCGACGTCGAGCGGCGACGACACCGTGTAGCACCGGAAAGCGTTGTCGAGGTCGAGGTCGAGGTTCACGCAGGACTGCTGCTCCTGCCAGAAGCCGATGATCACGAAGGATCCGATGGCGATGACCGACGATCCCGCGGCGAGACCGTCCAGCCCGTCGGTGAGGTTGACGGCGTTGGAGACGCTCGTGGTGATGAGGATGATCCAGACGACGACGGCGATGATCCCGCCGACCGCGCCGAAGATCACGACGAAGTCGATGGGCAGGTCCCGCAGGAAGGACACTGACGTCGATGCCGCGCGGACTCCCTGGCCGTCGACGTGGTTGAGCGCGATCAAGGCGAACGCGGTCGCCACGATGACCGTGCCGATGATCTTCGACGCGGGGCTCAGCCCGCTGCTGTTCTTGCGGCGCACCTTCAGGAAATCGTCGAGGAACCCGACGGTACCCAGTCCGACGAGCATGAAGATCACCAGCAACCCGGCGCCGGTCGGGGGCTCGCCGCCTGCCAGGTGCCCGACGAAATAGCCGATCACCGAGGCGGTGATGAACACGACGCCGCCCATCGATGGTGTTCCGCGCTTGACCACGTGGGTGGTCGGTGTGTCCGCTCGCACGAACTGCCCGAGGTTGAGCCTGCGGAAGGCGCGCGCGAACATCGGCGTCAGCAGAAGCGTGAACACCATCGCGAATGCGGCCGCGCTGAGGAGCGCGATCACGTCGCGACTCCGGCGAGGCGGTCACCGAGGAAGCGCAGTCCGGCGGAGTTGGACGACTTCACCAGCACGATGTCCCCCGCACGCACCCGGTCATTGAGCAGATCGTATGCCTCGTCGGCGGTGTCGACGAGGACCGACTCCCCGTCCCACGATCCCTCGAGTCCCGCGGCGGTGTGGATGTGACGCGCCCCGTGACCGACCGCGATGAGTTGCGAGATGTTGAGCCGCACCGCGAGGCGGCCGATCCCGTCGTGCTCGTCGCGCGCGGACTGGCCCAGCTCCGCCATCTCCCCGAGCACGGCGAACGAGCGGCCACCTTCGGACCGGCTGAGTTGCGCGAGGGTCTTGAGCGCGGCGGCGGTGGAGTCGGGACTCGCGTTGTACGCGTCATTGATGACGACGACCCCGGCCGGTGACGTGAGCAGTTCCATCCGCCACCGCTCCGCGCGCGCCACCGAGGACATCGCATCGACGGCGGCGTCGACCTCGATGCCCAGTTCCCGCGCGACGGCGACGGTCGCCAGTGCGTTCATAACGTGGTGTTCGCCGAGGATGCGGAGCCGAGCAGGGAACGCGCGGCCCCCGGCGTGCACGGTGAACGCGGTGCCGGACGTCGAGGTGTCGATGTCGTCGGCGCGCACGTCGGCATCCGCCCCGAGTCCGAAGCGGACGATCCTGGCGCGGGTCTGATCCGCCATCACGGCCACCCGAGGGTCGTCGGCGTTGAGCACGGCGACCGCGGTCTCCGGCAGACCGGTGACGATCTCGGCCTTCGCTCGCTGCGTCCCCTCGATCCCGCCGAATCCTCCGGCGTGCGCCAGTCCCACCTTGAGCACGACAGCGATGTCGGGCATCGCGATACCCACCAAGTGGGCGATGTCGCCGGGTGCGGATGCCCCCATCTCGACCACGAGGTACCGCGTCGACCGGTCGGCGCGCAGCATGGACAGCGGCGCGCCCACCTGGTTGTTGAACGATCCGCGCGGGGCGATGGTGGG
>CAXTLO010000253.1:0-3631 GCA_964244965.1 uncultured Marisediminicola sp. | reverse complement strand
ACCCCGGCCGGAGCGGTGATGTAGCCGAAGCGGATGTTGAACCCGTGCCCGAACACGAGCGCGTCACCCTCGGAGAGATTCGCGGCGATGTCATCGGCGTAGAGGTGGCGCTGGTGCTGGTCGGGGGCGAGGATGACGATGACATCCGCCCACGCCGCCGCCTCGGCCGACGGCAGCACGCGGAACCCCGCCTCCTCGGCCTTCTGCTTCGACTTCGAATCGGGCTTGAGGCCGACGACGACCTCCACACCGGAGTCGCGGAGGTTCTGGGCGTGCGCGTGACCCTGCGAGCCGTAGCCGATGACCGCGACCTTCTTGCTCTGCACGATGGACAGGTCCGCGTCGTTGTCGTAGACGATCTCGGTCATAGTGGGATTCTCCTTGTTGTCGGTTCTTCGCTGATCGAGCCTGTCGAGATCCGCGTCCGGTGTCTCGACGGACTCGACCGGCGGATGATCGGTTGCGGGCGGCTGTTCAGTTGCGGGCTGATCCTCAGTTGCGGGCTGATCCTCAGTTGCGATACACGCGCTCGGTGATGCTCTTCGATCCGCGGCCGATCGCGAGGAGCCCGGACTGCGCGATCTCCTTGATGCCGTACGGCTCGAGCACCCGCAGCAGCGCCTGCACCTTCGGGGTGTCGCCGGTGACCTCGATCACGAGGGCGTCGGTCGACACGTCGACGATGCGGGCGCGGAACAGGTTCGCCGCCTCGAGGATCTGACTGCGCGTCGTGTTGTCCACGCGCACCTTGATGAGCATGTGCTCGCGCTCGACGGTCTGGGTGGGGTCGAGCTCGACGATCTTGATCACGTTGATGAGCTTGTTGAGCTGCTTGGTGACCTGCTCGAGCGGCAGCTCCTCCACGTCGACGACCACCGTGATGCGAGACAGTCCGGGAAGCTCGCTCTTGCCCACCGCGAGGGACTCGATGTTGAATCCGCGGCGCGCGAACAGGCCGGCTACCCGCGTGAGCAGTCCGGGTTTGTCCTCGACCAGGAGCGACAGGACATGGGACATCCCTACTCCTCGTCCCACTCGGGGGCGTGCTCGCGGGCGTACTGCACGGAGGAGTTGCCGACGCCCTGCGGGACCATCGGCCACACCATGGCGTCGCGGCTCACGATGAAGTCGATGACCACTGGCCGGTCGTTCGTCTCGTTGGCGAGGCGGATGGCGGCATCCACCTCCTCCTTCGTGGTGACCCGTATGCCGAGCGCGCCGTAGGCCTCCGCCAGCTTCACGAAGTCCGGCACCATCACCGTGTCGTGACCGGTGTTCAGATCGGTGAACGAGTGCCGACCCTCGTAGAACAGGGTCTGCCACTGCCGCACCATGCCGAGCGACGAGTTGTTGATGATCGCGACCTTGATCGGGATCTCGTTGATCGTGCAGGTCGCCAGTTCCTGGTTGGTCATCTGGAAGCATCCGTCGCCGTCGATCGCCCACACGGTCCGCTCGGGCTGCGCCACCTTCGCGCCCATGGCGGCGGGGACGCCGTATCCCATCGTGCCGGCGCCGCCGGAGTTGAGCCACGCGTTGGGGCGCTCGTACTTGATGAACTGCGCCGCCCACATCTGGTGCTGCCCGACACCGGCGGCGTACACGCCTTCCGGCCCGGTGATCGCGCCGATGCGCTCGATCACGTATTGAGGCGACAGCAAGCCGTCGTCTGGCTCGTCGTAGCCGAGCGGGAACTGCTCCCTGAGCTCATCGAGCCGCTGCCACCAGTCACGGATGTCGGGCGACTGCCGGTTCGCCGCGTCGTCGAAGGCGACGACGAGGTCGGCGATCACGTCGCGCGCGTCGCCGACGATCGGCACGTCCGCGAACCGGATCTTCGAGATCTCGGCCGGGTCGATGTCGACGTGCACGACTTTCGCGTCGGGTGCGAACTCGCTCGGCTTACCTGTGACGCGGTCGTCGAAGCGGGCACCGAGCGAGATCAGGAGGTCGGCCTCCTGCAGCGCGAGCACCGCGGGGACCGTCCCGTGCATGCCGGGCATGCCGAGATTCTGGTGATGCGAGTCGGGGAATGCGCCGCGTGCCATGAGGGTGGTGACGACGGGGGCGCCCGTCTTCTCGGCCAGTTCGCGCAACTCGGCTGATGCACCGGCGCGGATGACACCGCCGCCGACGTACAGCACCGGCCGCTTCGCCTCCGCGAGCAGCTGCGCCGCAGCCTGGATCTGCTTGCCGTGCGCCTTGGTCACCGGGCGGTAGCCGGGCAGATCGATCTTCGGCGGCCAGATGAACGGCGCACTCGCCTGCTGGCAGTCCTTGGTCACGTCGACGAGGACCGGACCCGGTCGGCCGGTCGTCGCGATCTGGAACGCCGCGGCGAGCGTGCCGGGGATGTCCTCCGGCTTCGAGACGAGGAACGAGTGCTTGGTGATCGGCATGGTGATGCCGACGATGTCGACCTCCTGGAACGCGTCGGTTCCCATCGAGGTGCTGAACACCTGGCCCGTGATCGCCAGGAGCGGCACGGAGTCCATGTGCGCGTCGGCGATGGCGGTGACGAGATTGGTCGCGCCGGGCCCGGAGGTGGCGATCGCGACGCCGAGTCTGCCGCTGGATGATGCGTAGCCCTCGGCGGCGTGCCCTGCGCCCTGCTCGTGGCGCACGAGGATGTGCCGGATGCCCTCAGACGACATGAGCTCGTCGTAGAAGGGCATGATGGCTCCGCCCGGAAGCCCGAACACGTCGGTGACGCCGAGGAGCTCGAGCGATCTCAGGATCGCGCCCGAGCCCGTGAGGATGGGGGCGTCCTGCTGGCTGCGCTGTCCGGGGACCGCGGTGGGGCGGCTCGGACGCGGGGGGATGGGGGCGGAGTTCAGCGGAGCCGGTTCTAGTGACATGTCACGGACCCTCGGTTGTGGTGTGGTTCAGGTGATCAAGAAGAGGCACGTCAGCCGGTGACCGCGCCCTCGGCGGCCGAGTGCACGAGACGGACGTATTTCGCCAGGACGCCACGGGTATAGCGCGGAGGGAGCGGAGCCCACCCGACTCGGCGGGCTTCGAGCTCGTCAGCATCGACCAGTAGGTCGAGTGTCCGAGCTGCGATATCGACCCGTATGAGATCACCATCGCGCACGAGGGCGATGGGACCTGCGTCCACCGCTTCGGGAGCTATATGGCCGATGCAGAGGCCGGTTGTGCCGCCCGAGAATCGCCCGTCAGTCAACAGTAGTACATCTTTTCCCAGCCCTGCCCCCTTGATGGCAGCGGTGATCGCGAGCATCTCCCGCATGCCAGGGCCGCCCTTCGGTCCCTCGTAGCGGATAACGACGATGTCGCCCGCGCCGATGCGTCCCTCGGTCAGCGCGTCCATGGCGGCGCGTTCGCGCTCGAACACCCGAGCCGGTCCCTCGAACACCTCGGCGTCGAAGCCGGCGGTCTTGACCACGGCGCCTTCGGGAGCGAGCGTTCCTCCGAGGATGGTCAGTCCTCCGGTGGCGTGGATGGGGTCGTCGAGCGTGCGCAGCACCGATCCGTCGAGCGGGTCGGGGTCGAGCTCGGCGAGGTTCTCGGCGAGGGTCTTGCCGGTGACGGTGAGCACGTCGCCGTGCAGCAGCCCGGCGTCGAGCAGCGCGCGCATGAGGACCGGGATGCCGCCCTGCCGGTCGACGTC
>CAXTLO010000252.1:0-3644 GCA_964244965.1 uncultured Marisediminicola sp. | reverse complement strand
CGCGACATCCTCTTGCGTAATCGGCACGACTCAGAGATTACCGCGTGGCAATGCCGGACTGGCTAGGGCTGACCGAGTGGCGAGGCCGCGAACTCAGCGCCGACCAGTGCGCCCAGGTCGAGCGACTCGACGTCGCCGGGCAGTGTGGCGTCGTCCTCCGGCTCGTACCCGATCGCACGCCCGGGTTCCAAGGGGAAGATGGTTGCCCCGCCGGCCGACACCCCCCATACGATGTGGTGCCCAGGCCGCTGGAGAGCGGCGACCGCTTCGAACAGCCGCGCGGCATCATGCGGGGAGAACCAGGTGACACGTCCGCTCGCTCCTTCCGGAGCGCTGGTCGCGTTGACGATCCGAGCAGAGACGATGCTCATGCCGAAGCGGTCGGAATAGACACTCCCCAGGGCCTCGAGCGCTGCCTTCGAGACGCCGTAGTAGGTGTCTGGTCGTGGCACCAGGACGTCTCGCGCCGCGAGGTCCCCGTATGCAGTGAAGCCGACCGCGTGCACAGAACTGGCGAGCAGAACGCGTCGGACGCCTGCACGCCGGGCGGCTTCGAGCACGCGCTGCGTCCCGTCGATGTTCAGAGTCAGGATGTCTGACCAGGAACGCTCGGACCGATGAGCAGCAAGGTGGATCATCACATCTGCGCCGGCGAGAGCGGCATCCAGTGCGTCGTCGTCGAGCAGTGAGGCGGCAATGAACTCCTCGCCTTCCGACAGGGCCGCGGTCGGCGGCGATACGTCGAGCAGTCGGAGTCTCCAGCCACGCTCCAGCAGCAGCGGGCGCGTGAAACCCGCGATCTCGCCTGAGCCACCCGTGATCAGTGCAGTCACCGTCATGCCGCCACGCTACCCAGGCCGGCTCGAGTGTGAACGGGGTTGATCATGGCGGATGTGGTGACCGGTGCCCGGTCACCACATCCGCGACCACCCAGTGCTACGAGGTCGTTACTCGAACTGAAGCCGTTGTGCCTGCGCCCGAATTCTGCTGCTGGAAGACGATGGTCGCTTTCCCATTCCAGCCCGTCGGTGCGTTTCCAGCGATGTTGACCGTGAAGTCACTCATATTCGGAACGGAGATCACGGCGGTCGGCGCCGTCAGCTTGGTCCCGTACGGGAAGGGCGCACTTCGTCCAGGGTTGTACAGTCCGCCCTGCCACAGCACGCTCTTAGTGAACCCACTGGGCGTCTGATAGTCCACACGCATTCCGAGCAGACTGTTGGCGTCGAGAGACTGGAAGTTTCCGGTCACGTTGTACCGAACTCGAAGTGTGTTCGGGATGCCACTGGCGAACACTCCTGCAGCCTCGTCTGCGAAGTTCTCCGGTCCCATACCCAACTCGGCAGTCCAGAGGTCGTGATCGAAGCTCCCCCAGCTCAGCTTCGAGTGCGAGGGGTCGTATGTCAGGTCTTTGATGTCCTTAGCAACCGTGACGGGTGCGAGTGAATCGATGCCAGTGCCATCGTCGACCTCGATATAGACGACCCCGCCGTCCGGGATGGTTCCGTTCCACGTCAGCCCGCTCGTAGAGATTCCATTGTTGGTGGTGACAGGGGTGAGCAGTTCATTCGCCGGGTTGTCGCCGTAGCTCGAATGCGTGGAGTCGATTCGGTAGACGCGCATGTTGCCCGTCGCGAAGGGGATGTTGCTCAAGGCGGCGTTGATGGTGTGGGTCGTTCCCGAGGTGTTCCACAAGGCGACCGACGACTTGTGAGAGTCGGTTGAGGCCATCCCGTCGATGCCGTTACTCGCCGAGAATGCCTTACGGTCGACCGGCATCCGTGAATAGATCGAGAACGCGTTATAGCTCGCTCGTCGATGCCCGGACTGATCGACCAAGCCGATGACGTCGCAGGTCGACGGGCATACCGGGTCCTGGAACTGCGCCCACTCGATCTGCGTGATCCAGGGCTTCTCGAGGGCGGCTTTGAAATTGCGCAGCATCTGCGAAGCGGCGCGGAAGGTCGTGACGTCGGTGGGCGCAGTGAAGTCGTTCGTCCAGTTGTATTCGTTGAGGTTGTTCTCGACCGTGGACATCCGGTAGGCGGTCGCACCCGAATCCGTCGCACCGCGGTAGTCGGTGTTGACTGCTGCGCTCGTGAGGTCGCCGTAACGGTGGAAGCTGAAGCCATCGAGCGGGAGGTTGTTGCTCAGGACGTGCTGCACGAAGGGTGATTGCCAGGAGACGCAGCACAGCCCCGGTCCTTCGATGTAGGCGTCGGGATCAACCGCGCGAATAGCGTTGGCTGTCTTGCCGAAGAGGTCGAGGTACTGTGCTTGATTGCCGGTCCAGAACACTCCCGGAAGATCCGGCTCATTGTGGATGTCGAAGGATCCGATGGGCCGGTTGGTGGACTTCCAATGCTGCGCGAAGGCGGCTCCCACCTGAGCCCACTTGTTGAAGTCAGTCGGCGGGTTGTTCCATGATCCACCCGGAGGCTTCAACGGGGTAGGCGTGTAGGTCAGATTGACTACCGCCTCGGCGTTCGCGGAGTTGATGATGTCGATCACCTGGTCGGCCTGCGTGAAGTTGTAGGTCAAGGCGCTTGGAGTACCACCCACCATCTGCGACCAGCCGGGCTGTTCATTACCCATCATCATTTCCCAGCGCACGCGCGCCGGACGGAGATCGCGGAGCTTCTGCGCGTCAGCTGCCCACCGAGCTGGGGTGACGTATCCGCTGTTATAAACTCCGAACTTCGACTTGACGAGCGGGTAGTTCGCATCGGCAGCGAAGTTGACGGCCACCGGGACCGTCGCTGCTTGAGCTGAAACGGGCGTGATGAGCGATAACCCAATCGCTATGGCGGCCGCGAACCCCACGCTCGCAAGTCTCGTTTTTCCCTTCATCAGTGCTTCTCCGATCATGCATACATCGTTGGATGCGGTCGGGTCCGCGAGACACTTGCTGACACTGGTTTACCACGTGAGTACCCACGTGGTAAACAACGATTTTCGACCGGTCGGACGAGAAGATCAAGCGGGGTACACGCCTCGGGTCAGCGCACCGCTTGTGCTCGTCGGAACGAGAACATCTCGCCGACCGTTCAGGGCGAGAGCCGGGTGCCGGTGGCCTTCTCGAGCCACTCCACCAGCTCACGGGCGAGGGTCGCATCATGGGATGCGGGGCTCGAGCCCACGCGACCGGGGATGCCGCGGGTCTGCGCGAGCCCGCGCGGGCCGATGACGTCCCCGCCGCGGACGAGGGGGGCGATCGCGGCGGCGAGGATCGACTCCGTTCCGTGCGCGGAGGGAGCGGTGAACGCCGACCACACCGCCCGCGACGCGTTCTGCACCGGCTTCGGCGCCCACGAGACCGGGGCCGCAGCGATATCGGTGCTCGCGACGCCCGGATGCGCCGCGACGGCGATCGTCGACGATCCCACTGCGCGAAGCCGTTGGTCGAGCTCGCGGGTGATCAGCAGGTCGGCGAGTTTGGTGTGGCCGTAGACGAGGAACGGCAGGTACCGGTTACCTTGCACCTCGAGTCTGACGCGGTCCATGGTGAACGCGGGCATGAGGTGGGCGAGGCTGCTGACCGTGACGATGCGGCTGCCTGCGGTGCCGGTGACCAGTGGAAGTAGGCGCGCGGTGAGCGAGAACGGCCCGATCACGTTGGTCGCCCACTGGGTCTCGTACCCGCT
>CAXTLO010000251.1:0-3681 GCA_964244965.1 uncultured Marisediminicola sp. | reverse complement strand
CAACCGTTCTGACCGTTCGCCCGCTGTCACTCCAGTTCGGTGGTGAGGTTCTTCGCGAACCAGTGGGACGCATTCGGGTTGTCGTTGAACGGCGGGATCTCCCGGTACCCGCTGCGACGGTACAGTCGGGTCGCCGCTTCTTGACTCGCATTGGTGTCGAGCACCACCTCACCGGCACCGTAGGCGCGCGCACGTGCCTCGAGTTCGTCGAAGAGCAGCTGACCGACTCCGGAGCCTCGCGCCGACGGCATGACCCACAGGTGCTTGATCTCGAATCTCGTCACAGCACGCGACGAGTCGAGTAGTCGCACCCCGCCGCATCCGATGTCCGCGGCCTCACCGGCGAGGTCCTCTCCCTCGACGATGAGGAACACCCCCCTCGGCGGTACGAAGTCGTCCGGGGAAGGGAAGGCGGTGCGGTACTCGCCCATACTCGCGGGGAAGGACTCCGCCCGGCTGGAGAAGTAGTCCGTGAGGAGTGCGAGCGCCGCATCATCCGTCACCGACGCTTCGCGAAAACTGACCATGGTCACCAGCGTAGGCCGAGCCCGGCGGTTGCTAGATTCGACGGATGACAACGTCAGTCGCCGTCATCGGCGCGACCGGACGACTCGGGCAGCTGGTCTCGCAGATCGTGGAACAGGACGACGAGTTCGAGCTCGTCGCTCGGCTCGACTCCCAGGCCGAGCTCACCGAGATGCTCGGGGCCGACATCGCTGTCGACGTGACCCTGCCCGGCGTCACGCAGGGGGTGGTCGAGTTCGCGATCGCGCACGGCATCAACGTGCTCGTCGGCACGAGCGGATGGACCGGGGAGCGCATCGTCTCGCTCGAGAACCGGATCGCGGGCAACCTCGCGGTCGGCGTCGTGATCATCCCCAACTTCTCGGTCGGCTCGGTGCTCGCGACGTCGTTCGCCACCATGGCCGCGCGGTTCTTCGATTCGATCGAGATCGTCGAGACGCATCATGCGTCGAAGGTGGACTCCCCATCCGGCACAGCGGTCCGCACAGCCGAGCTCATGGGCGCGGCGCGCGCGAAGCTGGGCCCCGTCGCGGCTCCGCACACCGACCAGCGCGCTCGGGGGCAGCAGGTGTCGAGCATCCCGATCCACAGCCTGCGGATGCACGGGGTCGTCGCGCGGCAGGACGTGGTCTTCGGCGGCAACGGGGAGGTGTTGACGCTGAGTCACGAGACGCTCGCACCGACGTCCTACGAGGCGGGCATCCGCATCGCGCTGCGGGCCACGCGTCAGGCGAGGGGAGTGACGGTCGGACTCGACAAGCTCATCGACCTCGGTGTCGGCTCGCAGCCCTCGACATGAGCGTCCGCATCGGCGCCGTCGTCATGGCAGCGCTGCTCGCCCTCTACCTCGGGCTCGTCGTGGTCCTCGCGATACGGTTCCTCACGGTGGACGAACCCGTCGCGCGCGGCCTGGGTGTCGCCCTCATCGTGCTGCCATTGCTCGGGCTGTGGGCGATGCTGGCGGAGATCCTGTTCGGCATCCGCAGTCAGCGGCTGGGTGCGATCGTCGCCGCGGAAGGCGAGCTGCCGGGCGAGTCCCTTCCCCGGCGACCGAGCGGGCGACCGGTGCGCGCTGCAGCGGAAGCGGAGTTCCCGCGCTACCAGGCTGCCGTGGAGGCCGAGCCGGAGAGTTGGCGCGCCTGGTTCCGGCTCGGGCTCTCCTACGACACCGCCGGTGACCGTCGGCGAGCGCGTCAGTCGATCCGCCGTGCCATCGACCTATCGCGGGCGCATCCGGATCAGGTCCCGGGATGAACGGTCAGCGCGGAAGCAGCGCGTCGATCGCCTGCTCGACCGTCGTATGCCTGAACCGGAATCCGTCGGCCTCGAGAGTGGTCGGCACCACCTTCTGACTGGACAGCAGCAGCTCACGGCCCATCTCGCCCATGCCGAGCGAGATGACAGAGCGTGGGAGGACGAACAGGTGCGGTCTCCGCAGCCGTGAGGCCAGGTAGCGGGTGATCCGCTCCGCTGTCGCCGGATCGGGACCCGCGAGATTCACCGCTCCGCTCACTGTCGACCCGAGGAGGTGACGGATGGCGGCGGCCTCGTCGTGCAGGCTGATCCATGGCCAGTACTGGGCGCCGCTCGCGATCCTCGAGCCGACCCCGAGTCGGGTGACGAGGATGAGCGGCTTGAGCGCGCCGCCGTCGCCGACCACTATTCCGGTGCGGAGGTCGACGACTCTCGTGGTCGGCGCGGCGAGCTGCGACGCCAGTTCCCACGCCTCCACCACGTCGGCCAGAAACCCGTCACCACGCGGCGCTCCGTCGGGCAGTTCGCTATCGCCCCGATCCCCGTAGATGCCGACGGCCGAGGCGCTGAGGAGGACCGCCGGAGGATTCGATGCCGCGGCGATCGCCTCGGCGAGGGTCGTGGTGCTCGTGACGCGGGACTGCAGGATCGTCCGCTTGTACGACGCGGTCCACGGGATCCTCCCGAGCGAGGCGCCCGAGAGGTTGACCACGGCGTCGACCCCGTCCATGACGCTCGGGTCGAGCCGGGTGCCGGGCGTCCACTGGAGTTCGGTCGGTGCCGTCGGGGTGCGGCGGACGAGCGTGCGGATCTCGTGCCCGTCCGCGCGCAGCTGACTCACGAGCTCCGTGCCGATGACACCGGTTGCGCCGGATATGAGAACGCGGGATCGCGGCCCGCCGTCCCGACCCGATGAGGCGGCCGGCATCATCCGCGGCCCTCGATACGGCGGAAGATGTCGCTTCGATCCATGGTGCTGTCCTTCGTCGCTCGGGGGTGCCGTCAGCCTACGCCCGCGGGCCCGCGTGACCGGTCGCAGGACGTGCTGCCCGACGCGCGAGCGATGCCCGGTGCGCTGTGGGTTCGCGGCGTATGCGCGGGAGCTGCGAGTGCTGCGGGGGCGCGCCCCGCGACCGGGCTATCGTGATGGCGTGAGTCAGTCCGCCGAGCCCGTCGCCCCCGCATCTGTCCCATCTGTCGCCTCTGCTCCGGCGGTCGCCTCTGCCCCCGTGGTCGAGCCGGAGTTCCGTTCCGACGTCACTGTCGAGTTGGTGCGCGCCAACGCCCACGACAACGACGTGCTGTTCGCCGCGCGGGTATCCACCCAGGGGGAGCAGACGCTCGAATCGGCCCAGGACGAGGGGCTCGACGCATCCCGCAGCCGGGGCCTGATCAACTACCTGATGCGCGACCGGCACGGGTCGCCGTTCGAGCACAACTCGATGACGTTCTACGTGCAGGCGCCGATCTTCGTCTTCCGCGAGTTCATGCGGCACCGGATCGCGTCGTACAACGAGGAGTCCGGACGGTACCGGGAGCTGCGGCCCGTGTTCTACGTGCCCGGACCCGACCGCAACCTCGTGCAGGTGGGTAAGCCCGGCGCGTACGACTTCTTGCCCGGGAACGCCAGAGCAGACGGCGCTCGTGGCCGCCGAGGTGCGCGCCGTGGCGACCGAGGCGTTCGCCTCCTACCAGCGGATGCTCGACGCCGGCGTAGCGCGAGAGGTCGCCCGCATCGTGCTGCCGCTCGACATCTACTCGTCGATGTACGTGACCATGAACGCGCGGTCCCTGATGAACTTCCTCTCGCTGCGTACCAAGCGGGAGGGATCGCACTTCCCGTCCTACCCGCAGCGCGAGATCGAGATGGTCGCCGAGAAGATGGAGTCCCACTTCGACGAG
>CAXTLO010000250.1:1213-3706 GCA_964244965.1 uncultured Marisediminicola sp. | reverse complement strand
GCCAACTTGGCGGCCGGGCTCGCGGCGGCGGGCGCCGGCTACGCGGTCGGGCTCGGGCTCGGGCTCGGGCTCGGGCTCAGTTGAACGCCGGGGCGAGTCAGCGCTTCGGCCACGCCCATAGCGGCCCCTCGAGTGCGCCGAGACCGGCGACCCGGGTCTGCCCGCTGTCCTTGAGCAGCTCATGCCGTAATGCGCCCGCCGTCTGCAGCCTCTCGACCAGCGCCGCCGAGTGAGACACCACGATGATCTGCGACTCGGCGGATGCAGCGGCGATCAGATCTCCGAGCGGTGCGAACAGCGATGGATGCAGGCTGGTCTCCGGCTCGTTCAACACCAGCAGTGGAGCGGGCCGGGGGCTCAGCAGAGCAGCGACCCAGAGGAGATACCGGAGCGTGCCGTCTGACAGCTCGGGAGCCTCGAGCGGGCGGAGCAGCCCATCCTGATGAAGGAGGAGGGAGAATCGTCCGCCGCTCTCCTGGATGGAGACGCGGCTGCCCTCGAGCGCCGAGGCGATGGCCGACGTCATCGCATCGTCGTCGCCGATCTCGCGGATGGTCTGCAACGCTGCGGGGAGGTCGGAGCCGTCGGCAGACAACACCGGGGTGCGGGTGCCGATCACGGACCGCCGTGCCGGCGAATCCTGGTCCGTGCGCACGTGATCGTAGAACCGCCACGCCCGCACCTGCTGGCGCAGAGCGAGGAGTTCGGGCGCGGTTTCCGGATCGGCGAATGCGGACAGCATGCTCGTCCAGACCGGGAGCCGGTACTCGTGCGAACGCCATCCGCTGCCCTCGCGGAACCGGACGAGTGGGCCGCGTCGCTCCGTGAGCGCGGTCGCCGACCGGTGCACCGGCCCGCTCCATACGTTCTCGGTCTTGATCTCGGGGTCGCGGGCGAACGCGGATGTGCTCGGAGTCGGCAGGCCGAAGTCGACCGCGTAGCTCAACTCGTCGCTCGCGAATCCGAGTTTGAGCGCGATGGCGGCGTTCCGGGTGATCCCCTGGATCGGATAGGTCCCGTCGCGCATGCTGCTGCTGATGACCTCGGGTCCGGCCCACAGCGTCGACTGCAAGCCGCCCTCGGCCGCCAGCGCCGGGATGGCGCCATCCGTCGATGTGGCCGCGAGAAGTCGTAGCGCTCGATACAGACTCGACTTGCCCGTGCCGTTGGCACCGGTGATGACGGTGAGCGGAGCCAGCTCGAGGGTCAGGTCCCGAAGCGAGCGGTACCCGGCGACGGCCAGAGCGGTGAGCATGCCGTCAGCCTAAGCAGGGGCTGGGACATCCGGTCGGTGCGCTAGCCCTTCTCCGCGCCCTCGGTGGTGTTCATCAGCCGCTTCTGGAAGATGAAGAACACCAGCGCCACGGGCACCGTCATCAGCAGGGCGGATGCCAGCACGAGCGGGTACTGGTTGCCGGAGCCGAGTTGCCCCGAGACCAGAGAGCCGACACCGGTGGTGAGGGTGTTGAGCGCCGGATCCTGCCGCGACACAACGAAGTGGGCGAACTCGTTCCACGACCCCTGGAAGCTCAGGATGACCAGCGTCACGACGGCGGGCCGCGCCATCGGCAGCACCACGGTCCAGAATGTGCGGAACACCCCGGCTCCGTCGATACGTGCGGCCTCCTCGACGCTGACCGGGATCGACTCGAAGAACTGCTTCATGATGAAGATGCCGCCGGCGTCGATGACGAGCGGGATGATCATCCCCGCGTAGGTGTCGTAGAGGCCCAGCTCCTTGAGGATGAGGAAACGCGGGATGAGCAGCACGACGCTCGGCACCGCCATGACGGCGATGACACCGGCGAACACGATGCTCCTGCCCGGGAATCGCAATCGCGAGAGCGCGTATCCGGCGAGTGAATCGAAGAACACCCGCCCGATGGTGACGAAGACGGTGACGATCGTCGAGTTCATCGCCCAGGTCGGCAGCGGCACATCCGTGAAGAGCCGCTCGTAGGCCGAGAACGACCAGGTCTGCGGGATCAGCGCCAGCGGGTTGTTCGTCGCGTCGGCGTCGGTCTTGAAGCTACCGGCGACCGAGATCAAGAACGGATAGATGTAGATCAGGGCGAGCATGATCAGCAGCAGGTAGCTGAGGATGAGCGTCGTGCGCGCCTTAGGCGAGATCCCGCGGCGTTGCTGCCGTGGGCTGTCGACGGGCTGCTGGGTCTGGATCGCGACGCCGGGGTCGAGTGCCGTCATCGGGTGCCTGCTTTCGTCGATCCGTTGCCGGGTGAGGTGAGCGCAGTGGCGCTCCCACCACCGCGGGCGACCTGCTCACGGAAGCGCCGCTCGGCTTTGAGCATGTTCTTGTCGCCGCGTCTGCCGACGTCGCGGTCGCGGAGGATCGCGCGCTGCAGAAGCGCATCGAGACGCTGCTCGACCAGGTGGAGTTGCCGCGTTCATATCGCAACAGGTACCCGCACGAGCTCTCCGGCGGGCAGAAACAGCGCGTGGGGATCGCGCGTGCTCTGTCACTCAAGCCGAAGC
>CAXTLO010000250.1:0-1203 GCA_964244965.1 uncultured Marisediminicola sp. | reverse complement strand
CTGCAGAAGCGTGAGCAGCACGATGATGACGAACAGGATGAACGAGATCGCCGCCCCCTGCCCCCACCGCAGATCTTCGAATGAGCTCTGGTAGGCGAGGTAGGCCGGGGTGAGCAGCGTCTTGCCCGGGGCACCGCCACCGGTGAGCAGGACCTGGTCGAACAGCTGCCATGTGCCGATCAGCCCGAGGGTCAGCACCGTGAACAGGGTCGGCTTGAGCATCGGAAGGGTCACCGAGAAGAACTTGCGGAACGGTCCGGCGCCATCGACGAGCGCGGCCTCGTCGATCTCTGCGCCGATGTTCTGCAGAGCGGCCAGGAACAAGAGCATGAACGTGCCCGAGGTGGTGAAGATGGCCAGGACGATCAGTACGCACATGGCCACCGACGGGCCCGAGATCCACTGCCACCAGCTGATTCCGAGTGGACCGCCGACGGCGAGCGCGTCAGGGGCGGAGGTGACGCCGACGAGTCCGAGGAGATTGTGGATGACCCCGCGCGGGTCGCTGAACCAGTTCGGCCCGTTGACACCGAAGAACTGAAGAACAGAGTTGACAGCGCCGGATGCGGTGAACAGGAACAGGAAGATCGTGACGATCGCGACAGAACTGGTGACCGACGGGAAGTAGAACGACGTGCGAAAGAATCCCTTGCCCCGCAGTAGCCGGCGGTTCACCTGCACGGCGAGGAACAGGGCGAGGGCCGTCTGCAGCGGCACGACGAGCAGCACGTAGTAGAGGTTGTTGCGGATGGACGTACCGAAGTCGCTCTTGCTCAGTCCCTCATCGAGGAGCACCCGGCTGTAGTTCTCTCCGCCGATCAGGCTCGAGTTGCCGAGCGGCGAGCCGAGACCGTTCCAGTTGCTGAAGCTGACGTACAGCGCCAGAAAGATCGGCACCACCAGGAAGACCCCGATGATGATGACGGCCGGCGCCACGAACAACCAGCCGAAGCGCGCCTCACCGGCGCGGGTACCTCTCGCCACTGGGGGCTCCTAGGTCAGAAGGAATGTAGAGGGGCGGGGCGGGGCCGGGAGGGGCGAGCCGCCCGGCCCCGATGGATCATTCGGCGTTGGCTTCGTCCAGCGCAGCCTGGAGGCTGGTCTGCACGGAGTCGAGGATCGCCTGGGCGTCCCCGCCGAACAGTGATTCGAGCTGCGAGTTGAAGTCGGTGATCGCCGACGCCGAGCCGGCGAAGTTCACCG
>CAXTLO010000249.1:0-3730 GCA_964244965.1 uncultured Marisediminicola sp. | reverse complement strand
CGCCGCCATCACCGGCTCGGGTGTGGATGCGGCTGCCCGCGCCGCCGCCGTGCTCGGTGAACGCTGGGGCTGCTCCGCCGTCGTCGTGACAATGGGATCGCACGGTGCCCTGATCCATAACGCCCTCGCCACCATGTCGGGAAATGAGCTCCCCATAGTCGTGCCCGCGCCCTCGATCACCGTCACCGACCCGTGCGGTGCCGGCGACCGCTTCGCGGCCTCGGTCGCGGTGGCACTCGGCGGTGGAGCATCCGTCGTCGACGCCGTCGGAGCAGGTGTCGCCGACGCGGCCGCCTTCCTCGCCGCCGGTGGGGTGGACTCCCTCCGGCTCCCCGCGAACACCAGCCGGCTGACCGGAGCGGCGAGCTCTGCGCTCGAGGTCGTCTCCCGCGTCCGCGGCGCGGGAGGAACGGTCGTCGCGACCGGCGGATGCTTCGACCTCGTGCACGCCGGACACGTGCGCACGCTCAGCGCCGCCCGAGCGCTCGGCGATTGCCTCGTCGTCTGTCTCAACTCCGACACCTCGGTGCGTCGCCTCAAGGGCGAGGAGCGTCCGATCGTCTCTCAGCAGGATCGGGTGGACCTGCTACTGGCCCTCGAGTGCGTGGACGCCGTGCTCGTATTCGACGAGGACACGCCAGAGTCGGTCATCCGTCGCCTCGAACCCGACCTCTGGGTGAAGGGCGGCGACTACACCGCGGACGCACTTCCCGAAGCGGCGGTGGTAGCCGAGTGGGGCGGGCGCGCGGTCACAGTGCCGTTCCATCCTGGTCGGTCGACATCCCGGCTGGCCGGCGCGCTCGCCCGGGTGGGCTGAGGCCCGACCGCCTCCAACGGTCTCACCCCCACTGAGACTGCCGCTTCTGCGACCCGCACATGACCTGAACCCGCAGAAGCGGCGGTGTGAACGAAACAGCAGCATCGATGCGCGACTACGCGCGGTAAGGACGACATGACCAGCAACGACATGACCAGCATCGGACGGGTACTCATCACCGGAGGAGCCTCGGGACTCGGAGCGGCGGTCGCGCGAGCGGTCGTCGACGCGGGCGGCACCGCGATCGTCGTGGACCGCGACATCAGCTCGGTCACCGAGCACGCCTTCCAGGCGGATGTCTCGGACACCCGCACGACGGAGGACACCGTGCGTCGGATCGCGGCGCAGTACGGCGGACTCGACGCGGTCGTCACCGCCGCGGGCATCGACCGCTGCGGCCGACTCGACGACGTCGACCCGGTCGAGTGGGAACGGGTGATCGGCGTCAATCTGCTCGGCACCGTCGCGGTCATCCGCGCCGCCATGCCGTCGCTCATGCAATCCCACGGTCGCGTGGTGACCGTCGCGTCGTCGTTGGCCATCAAGGCCGTCGGCGATGCCACCGCATATTGCGCGTCGAAGTTCGGTGTGCTCGGGTTCACCCGGGCGCTCGCGGCGGAGACGAAGGGCCAGATCGGCGTGACGACTCTCATCCCGTCCGGCATGAAGACGCGCTTCTTCGACGACCGCGACGAGAAGTACAAGCCGCAGGACGATTCCCGGCTGCAGGAACCGTCGGATGTGGCGGACGCGGTGATCTTCGCGCTGCGGATGTCGCCGACCTCCGAGGTGCGCGAGCTGGTGATCACCCACCCGGAAGAGGACTCCTGGCCCTGATCGCCGCGCCGCTACTGCACGAGCGCATCGCCGAGCACGGTGCGCGCGTGCAGCACTCGCGACCCGCTGCGGGTGCTGCTCACCAGGCGTGACTCCCGCAGGATCGCCAGATGATGGGACGCGGTCGAGACCGCGAGTCCCGTGAGATCCGCCGTCTCCGAGGTCGTACGAGGACCGTCGAGGCACTTCAGAATATGAGCGCGACCCTCGCCGAACAGGGCGACGAGAGCGGCGTCGAGTTCACGGCCCGATCGGTGCCACGAATCGGTGACGCCATGAGCAGGGTAGAACAGCGTCGGCTGCACGGGCTTCTCCGTGACGACCGAGCAGAATGGTGCCCCGAGCAGACTCGGCACCAGCAGCAGGCCGCTCCCTGCGCAGTCCACCTCTTCCGACCACGACTGCATCCGCACCCGTACCGTCCCCGGTTCCCAGCTCACCCGCTCGTGGATCGACGCGACCATCGCTGCCACCCCGTCCTCGGCGATACGACGCGACCGGTGGGAGATGTCCGCCATCAGCACCCGGCGGATCTGCTCCCAATGCGGCTCCAGTGCACCGTGCCACACCGCCCACCAGGCGTCCGCGATCTCGGCGCGCGCGGCATCCGGGTCATCGGCGAGACGTTGCACCGTATCGAGGCGCACGCCCCGCGCGTCCTTCAGCACCTTGCCGAGGTCGGCGGCGACCTGCTCGACGGCGGCCCCGCGGAGGAGCTCCACCTCGTCGTGCGGCGTCATGTCCGGCCACGGCGGCGAGGTCAGGAAGTCGGGGAAGTACCCCGTCGGCGCGATGAGCGCCGCGAGCACCGAGAACGGGCCGGCGGGCACGTCGCCGCGCACCCGCTTCAGCCACCCCCAGAGCAACGGTCGCGTCTCGGGTGACTGCACGGCGCTGACCGCCTGGCACAGTTCATGGCCAGGAGAGATGCCGAAACGGATGGCGCTGACATCGTCGGCGCCCAGTCGGAACGAGACGTATCGCGCACCGTCGCTCATGAGTTTCGACCCACGTCGAAACAGTAGCCGAGGCATCCACGGCCCCGGAGCATGGTCTCAACCACATGAACAGGAGGACACCATGATCACCGTCACCGATCGCGACAGCCTGAGGCTGAGCCCGGGAGGAACCGCCCGGTTCGAGGGTGCGCAACACGACTCCGACGTGTCGTTCTTCTTGGTGGACAGCGCCCCGGGCGCCGGCCCGGATCTCCATGTGCACCCCTACACGGAGACCTGGGTCGTCCTCGCAGGGCAGGTCCAGATCGAGGCGGACGGGCGGATGCTGCGTGCCGACCCTGGCGCTATCGTGACCGCCACCGCCGGCACCGCGCACCGCTTCGTCAACTGCGGCCCCGACCGGCTCGAGATGGTCTGCATCCACGCGTCGCCCCTCATCGTGCAAGAGTTCCTCGATGAGGATCAGGCGTCGATCGAGCCCGCAGGAGCAGTGCGATGAGCATCCTGCGCGCGCAGCTGTTCATCTCCCTCGACGGCGTGGTCGGGGCTCCCGAGCAGTGGCACTTCCCCTACCTCGACGACGCGATGACGGACGCTGTCGACGAGCACTACCGCGACTCGGAGGCGCTCCTGCTCGGCCGCATCACCTACGACATCTTCGCGTCGTCGTGGCCGAAGCGCTCACCGGACGCCGAGCTGGCCCGTCGCATCAACTCGATGCCCAAGCTCGTCGCCACCTCACGCGCCGACCTGGGCGGCTGGGGCAACTCCTCGGCTCTCGCGGGAAAGCTAGCGGACGCCGTCGGACGCGCGAAGGCGGAGGCGCGCGGCCCGATCATCACGGCCGGCAGCGTGCGACTGGTACGTGAACTGCTCCGACTCGGACTCGTCGACGACCTCCAGCTGATGATCCACCCGATCGTCCTCGGCCGCGGGGATCAGCTGTTCCCCGATGGCACGGAGCGGATGCCGCTCCGGCTCGCCGCATCGGAGACCTTCCCGTCGGGCGTCCTCAACGCCCACTACCTTCCCATTCACGACAACGAACGACAGCAAAACTAACGACACGATAGGAGCACACCATGTCATTCCAGGCATACCTCGACACCATCGAGGA
>CAXTLO010000248.1:0-3831 GCA_964244965.1 uncultured Marisediminicola sp. | reverse complement strand
GTCGGCCCCGGCCCGGCACTTGGCCACGAACATGTCGGTGTCGGTATCGGCGTCTCAGCGAGCACCGCTCCGAGCGACACGTCGTTCTCCGCCGCCAGCGCACTCTGCGTCGCTGCCGCGATCGAATCCGTTCCGATCGACGACTCCTCCACGGGCTCGCCATCGGCGTTCCTGAGCAGCACGGCTTCCGGGATGCGGACGGATTCGACGCCGGCGCGGGTGAGGTCGACCACCAGGTCGCTGTCGGACGGCACGAGGTCGGCGCCCAGCTCGACCGGGACGCCCCACGCCTCGTCATCGACGGTGTGGATCCGCCCGCCCACCCTGTCGCCGGCTTCGAGCACCGTCACGTCGAAGCCCGCGTCGCTCAGCCGCCGCGCGGCCGCGGCACCGGCCATCCCGGCTCCGATGATCGCGATCCGCTCGCCGTCATCGCCTGCCGCCCGTATTTCGTCTGCCGCGCGTTCCCCACTCTCCCGAGCTCCGTCGACCGTGCCGGGATGGTCCACGGAGGTGGCTTCGCCTGCGAAGAAGACGCGATCGCCGAGTGGAGCGCCGAGGCGTGCACGCGAGGCGGGCTTGGTGCCGACGGTGAGGAAGCTCGTCGACCCGCGCACGTACGGATCCTCCGACCAGCGCGAGCGCAGAATCGCCAGCGGCGACGGCGGCCCACCGGCGGGCGGGCTCGGCGCCGACGGGCTGGGGCTAGGCGCAGGTGTCGGTGTGTCGGGCGTGCATCCGGTCAGGGCGGCGACGGTCAGGCCGGCGAGTCCACCGGCGAGGAACGTGCGCCGCTGCATCCGCCCCCCGTCCATCGCCTCGACCACCGCCCCGATCATCGATCATCGCCTCGATTGTGGGCAAGCCTATTCTGGCGGTGATCTGCCCGGGGTACCCGGAGGACCCCGTTGTGGCTACCGTGGAAATGAGGAGGAGCACATGCCCGCCAAGGACGACATCCCGAGCACGTTGAAGCGCTCGGACGAGCACGCGCAGGCGATCTGGTCGGAGACGCACGATTCCGCCGTCGACAGCTATGGCGAGGGTGAGCGGGCTCATCGCACCGCCTTCTCCGCGCTCAAGCACCAGTACGAGAAGGTCGGCGACCACTGGGAGCCCAAGGACGAAAAAGGACCGTCGGATGCCGGCGCTGCACGTGAAGGAGGTGCTGCACGTGGTGATAATCCGACCGCCGGCGGAGTGGACGCTAACGCGTCGAAGGCGCACTTGATGGATCTGGCACGCCGCCTGGACGTGCGGGGGCGATCGTCGATGTCGAAGGCGGAGCTGGTCGACGCGCTGCAGAAGGCGAATGCGCGAGAGACGCGGCGGGCGCGGGAGTAGCGGGCCAACCGGTCCGCACTCACGCGCCTCGCCTCGAACTGCTACTTCTAGAGGGCCCAGATTCGGACGTAATCGACTTGATAGTCGAGCGCCGTTGTCAGGTACCGACGCGCCGGGTCCGGGATTCCGTACCATTCTTTCGAAGGACCGACGTGCAAGTTCATTCGCACGTGCAGCGGAGAGTCGAAGTACGTCGGATTCCACAACATCGGATGCGATGCGGGCGTGGCACGGAAGGCTTCGATCCCGTTGTAGTACGTGGCCGCATAGGTCGGTGTGTACTCGAAGGCGATGGTGACGAAGTTGGTGTAGACCTTCGGCACCGTGACGCCCTTCTTCTTGAGCTCCTCCTCGAGCGTCCATCCATACTTCGCATATCCGCTACCGCCACTGGTGAGGTTGTGAATCGTCGTAGTTGAGGTGCCGTCGCGCTGCCCGTTGGTCTTTGGAGCCGCGCCGAATCCCCATGATTCGGCGATGTCGATCTCCCCGGTCTTGTTGTTGCGCAGCCAGAATGCGGCCAAGGCGCCGAGTGTGTTCTGGCCCGTCGGAACCTTGATGCGAGTTTCCCATCGCCCGAACTTCTGCGAGTACCCCACATCGCCCGACGTGCGGACGGCCTGATCCATGTAGCCGGTGCGGTGAGTGAGGATACCCTGGCCACCATTGCGAGGCAGTGGAGTCGGAAGCCACTCGGCTCGGATGTGCGACACACCGTTGCTCACCGTGATCATCGACGCGTCGGGGATCGCCGTGTCGTTCAGCAATCCGAGATCGGTCCTCGACCGGACGTTCCACTTCGTGTCATCGATTCGAGTTCCACTGAACTCGTCTCTCCATGTCGGCGCACCCCAGCCGGTGAGGATCGCCGGGTCCGCAGTCGTGACGGGAGGCGGGGTCGGAGCCGCCTGGTCGCAGGCCTCCGTAGCCATGCCGCCCGCAAATGCTCCGCCACCCGTCGTCTTCACGCACACTGCGGTGCCGACGCCGGCGGTCGCGCCGTCCGGTTCGAGCGCCACCCGCGCGGTGTGCGCCGACTCTCGGTCGAACGCCACCGCTGCCGCTGGCGACGCCGTTAGAGAGAAGATGATGGCAGTGCTCGCCAAGATGAATTTGATTCGTTTTGATGTCAAAAGTTTTCCCCCGAAAACCTTGTTGTACCCCGATGGCGTAACCGTACCTTCTCCTGCGACGTCGCCGGTCGCTTTGGGGGAATCCAATGACCTGAGCGCACCCCCCATTGGGGGCCCCGAGCCCGGTATGGTGCGCCGGTTACACTCGGTCTGCACAATCGCTGAAGCGTGGGGGACGTTCTTGAATCCGACTTGGTCGCTCGAAGACCTCTACCGAACCATCCTGCGCCACTGGCGCACGGTGGTCGTTGTCGTCATCATCTCAGTCGTCGGATCCGTCGGAGCGTTCGTCATCGTTCCGGAGCGGTATGAGGCTCAAGCCGTTCTCACAGTTGAACCGATCGCCGCCGTGCAGACAGAGGATTCTGGCACTCCGATCAACATGGAGACAGAGCGAGTAGTGGCGACATCGACCGAGGTGCTCGCGGTAGCTTCTGAAGCGCTTGACGGTACCTCTATCCCTACCTTGCAAGAGTCCGTCGAGGTGACAGTGCCTCGGGACTCCCAAGTCCTCACCTTCATCTTCACCGCTGCCGATGCTCAATTCGCGGCGGACGGCGCGAACGCGGTCGCGAACTCCTACAGTGAGCAACGAGTCGCGAATGCTCAGCGAGTCGTCATGGAGGCGACGGACAACCTGTCGGATCGAATCAACGAACTTCTGAACGAACTGGACGACCTGCCGGAGCAAAATGTCAATCGGCAGAACCTGCAACTACAGGTCACCGTTCTGCAAGAACGGCTAGCCACTCTCGCGTCCGCAACGTTCTCGTCTGGCTCGCTCGTGAGTCCCGCCACTGCACCTTCGAATTCTACGAAACCGTCGATTGCCGTGTTCATCGCGGCAGGACTGTTCTTGGGAGTTCTCGTCGGGATGTTTGCGGCTCTGATCAGGGGAAGGTCAAGGGCGCCCCAGCCGTCAACAGCGCCGTCCCATGTTGGGAAGGCGATGGACGATACATCTGCTTCGGGCGACGCTGGTGAGGTCGCGCCGGGCAGGCCGACTCAGGACTCGACTCCTCCGAGTCGTGACTGGACGCCGCCGAATGCAACGGGCCGGAAACTCCGGGTGCCGAAGCCGGTCACGGCGCGAGAGTTCACGGCCGGGCGGTCGGCGGACGACTAAGTCCACCTGCCCGCTCCGCCGACGACGCGGGACGCCGGGCGGCGCCTCTGACCGACGACAGTGAGTATGTGCGCCGGCGGTTTTGGACGGCCATCGGTGCACCGGCCCTTCTACCAACCCCGTCGCAGCGGTCACGTGACCGCTGATAGCCCGGCAAGGCAGGACATGTCACGAACGAGCAGTGCGGGTGTCCACCGAGGTAGCTGTTATGGTGTTGGCGGATCCTCG
>CAXTLO010000247.1:0-3833 GCA_964244965.1 uncultured Marisediminicola sp. | reverse complement strand
CTACTCGATGTCCACGAGCGTCCAGCAGGTGCTCACCGATGCGGAACTGGCGGATGCCGCGATCGCCCCGGTGACGCTGCCGCCCATCGTCGACAATCCGGATGTGACCACCGCCAAGGCGCAGGAGTTCGCCGGCGGGGCGATCGAGCCCGCCGCGCAGCTCGAGGCGATCCGGCTGAACCTGTTCACCAACGGCTTCCTCAGCCACGGACTCGCCTCCGACGCCGCTCCCTCGCGGGCGGGACACGGTGCGGACCGGATTGACGACCTCCTCAGCCGCAATCAGATGATCGGCGACGAGGAGCAGTACGCCTCCGCATTCGCGCTGATGGCGTCGACCTTCGGCTACCCCGCCAGGGTCGTCATGGGATTCGCACCCGAAGTGGTCGAAGACGAGCCCACCGCGGTACTCGGGGAGAACGTCAGTGCGTGGGTGGAGGTCGCCTTCGACGACGTGGGATGGGTCGCCTACGATCCGACGCCCGAGGAGACCGACATCCCGCAGGACCAGACGCCGAAGCCGCAGATCGAACCGCAACCGCAGGTGCGGCAGCCGCCTCGTGCCGAGAACGAACCGGAGGACCTGCTCACCCCGGTCGAGCTCGACGAGGAGGATACCGACGACGACGAGCGCTTCGCCATCCCGGGGTGGCTGATCGCGATCGGGCTCAGCTTGCTCATCCCCGCCGCTATCCTCCTGATCCCGCTCGGGATCATCACCTTGATCAAGAACCGGCGCGCACGACGCCGCCGAACCGACGGCCCGGGCGATCGACGTGTCGCCGGGGCGTGGGACGAGCTCCTCGACCAGTACGGCGAGCTCGGGTTCCAGGTTCCACCACGCGCCACCAGGGGGATGATCGCCGACCGCCTCCTCGCGCAGCTTCCGGATGATCGTCCGGTCACTCTCGCCGAACTAGCCAAGGAGACGGATGACGCCGTCTTCTCCGGCGCCCCGGTCGAAGCCGAGCGGTCTGAGCGAGTGTGGACCGAGGCGATGTCGGCGGTGGAGGCGGCTCGTCAGGCGGTGACCGGGGCTCGGCGCTTCGTCAGCCGCTATCGCGTGCGGGTCGGCCGTGGCCGGACCTCCCGTCGGCGTACGCGGGGGGACCGGTCGTGACCGAGCGAGACGATGATCCGTCCCTCATCCCGCCTCCGCCGGTCGCTGCCGGCATTCCGGCACGAAGCGGTGCTGACGCCGAACCGGATCCGGCCCTGATCACCCTCCCACCCGGCCTCGTCGACTCCGCGACCTTCAAGACCGCCGGTCCACGACCGCCACGGACCGCGCAGCGTCCGGCTCCGACCGAGCCGACCGAGCCGACGCGGGCGTCCTCGGCCGACATCGTGTTCTTCCCCGCACCTCCTGGCGCCGACGTTCCCGCGACGGCCACCGGTCCGACGCAGCAGACCGCACCGGATCCGGTCGGAGACGATCCGGTCGGAGACGATCCGGTGCAAGACACTGTGATGCGCCCGACCGGCACGCGTCCCACCGCAACACATCAATGGCGCCTCGATCTCCCCGACGGGTCGGTTGAGCTGGTACGCACCACGTTCGTCGGTCGCGACCCGGTCACGACGCCTGACCGTCCGACTGCGGCGCTGCTCGCCCTCCGCGATCCCGCGAAATCGGTGTCGAAGACGCATGCGCTGTTCGAGATCGATGCCGACCAGATCTGGGTGCACGATCTCGCGTCGACCAACGGGGTGTGGATCGCCGGAGACGACGACCATGAGCGCCGGATCTCACCCGGGCACCGGGTACGCCTCGCTGCGGGTGCGCGGGTGGACCTCGGCGACTTCCCCGTTCACGTGCGGCGCGGCTGAGCCGGACGGTCAGCTCCCGGCGCCGACCACCTCGGCAGCGGCATCCGTGGCTGCAGCGGAGTCGGTGAAGCCGACGATCGCGTCTCTGACCGCGACCGGCCGTCGCCGCTGGATGACGTGAGCACCGCCGGAGATCGTGGCGACGGGTCCTCCACCGACGCGAGCCGCCAGGTCCCGGCACCACCGTTCGGTGGCGATCGGGTCCTGCGCACCGCGCATGACCAGCAGCGGAGCCGCCACCAGCTGCACCCGATCCTCTATCGGATAGGTGAGCATGTCGCGCACTTGATTCAGGTACCACCGGATGCCGCACCGCAGATAGTCGGTGAACACGACCGAGTTGGTGCCCGGCGTCTCCAGCATGGTGTCGACCGCCAGGCGGCCGGCCTGCTGCAGGACGGTGCGCCGCGCTGGATCGGCCACGGGACCGATGACCACCACGGACAGCACCCGCTGTGGATGACGAATCGCCGTCTCCACGACGAACTGGGCGCCCATGGAGTGGCCGATCAACGCGAACCGGTCGATTCCCATGATCGTCGCCGCCTCCGCGATGAGGTCGGCGTGGTCGGCCACGGTCAGATCGCGATGGGGGTGCGCGTTCGCGCCGTAGCCCGGGAGGTCGATCGCGTGCACGTCGGCGATTTCCGCCAACCGATCCTGCAGCCGGTCGAAGTAGCGGTGAGACATGCCGATCCCGTGTATCAGAAGGAACGCGGGGCGCGAAGCGGATGACGGGCCTCTTGAGGAGTGCACGCGGATCGACATCCCGTCGACGTGCAGATGGGTCACGCGTCGGCTGGACATCCCCAGAGCTTACGTCCCACCCGAGCGATCACTGTGCGAGCGCAAGGGGGGCGGATCGATGCGATGGCGCGGGCGGGTGCGGGAGAGTATGGACAACGGACGCCGCGGGGCGGGAGTTGGAGGTGGTGGCATTCTCGGTTCACTGGCGCGCAACATCCGGTGGTGGATACAGGACTACCTCTACGCGGCGTACTGGCAAGTGCGCGGACTGTTCGGCGGACGCGGCCCGTCCGACTACCTCAGTGGTACGCGTCGGCCCGTGCTGGTCCTTCCCGGAATCTATGAGAGCTGGCACTTCATGCGGCCGCTGATCGAACGACTGGATGCCGCGGGGCACCCCGTGCACGTGGTGGCTGCGCTCCGGCGCAACCAACGCCCCGTCGACGTCGCCGCCCGCATCGTCGCCGATTACGTCGACGCGGCCCAACTCGAGGACGTGGTGATCGTCGCCCACAGCAAAGGCGGGCTGATCGGCAAATACCTGATGATGCGCCACGATGCCGACCGCCGCATCCGCAGCATGGTGGCGATCAGCACACCGTTCTCGGGCTCGCGTTACGCGCTGCTGATGCTGCTCCCCAGCCTGCGGGCATTCTCGCCGCGGGGTCCCATGACCACCCTGCTGGCTCGTGACCTGCGGATCAATGCCCGCATCACGTCGGTGTTCGGGGAGTTCGATCCGCACATCCCCGAAGGAAGCGTCCTGACCGAGGGGCGCAACGTGAAGATCGCGACCGGGGGGCACTTCCGCATCCTCGGCGACCCGGCCGTCGTCGACCTCGTGTTGCGCGAGGCGGCACTGTCGAACTAGCGCTTCTTGCCGCCGGCTCCGATGTGCACGCTCTGATCCTGCAGGCTCCCGGAATCGGGATCGGTCTCGCTGTCGGGCACGACCTGCAACCCGGTCGGGTTGTAGGTGGTGGCGACGAGAGCTTCGAGCCAGCGCCTGCTGATCGACGGGGCTTCGGTGGAGACATACTCGAACGCCATCGGGATATGCGCATCGATCCAGACGGCCGTGCGGCCGCCGCCCTCGTCCTCCGGCTTGGTCCAACTGAAGAGGAACGGCTCATGTCGACGGAGCTTCGCGGCGATGACTGTCTGGAGGTGAGCCAAGAGGCGATCCTCGAAGTCCACCTTGAGCGTCGAGTTGTAGGTGAATAGGCCCATATCTTCTTTCCGAACCATGAGAGCCG
>CAXTLO010000246.1:0-3940 GCA_964244965.1 uncultured Marisediminicola sp. | reverse complement strand
CCTCGAACCGAAGTCGATGCTCGAGGAGACCAAGAGCCTGATCATGGCTCCGTGGGACATGAAGACAACCGACGGGCTGGGAACGCGCCCCGATCAGATCCAGGGGTCCTATGACATGGACCCCGAGACCCTCGACTCAGCCACTCGACAAGGAGACCGAGCATGACATCGACAGCCTCACGCAGCGGAGCACACCCGAAGGTTTTCCTGATTGGAGCGACCGGTGCCGTGGGCACACGACTCATCTCCCACTTGACCGGCGAAGGTTATGACGTGACCGGGCTGCACCGGTCATCAGACGCCGCCGAACAGCTGCGCGCCGACGGTGCGACGCCCGTCCAGGGAGACATCGCCACGGACTCTGTGGAGGCCTTCGCCGCACTCATGGCTGACCACCATGCAGTCGTCTTCTGCGCCGGCGCGGGCGGGGACGTCGAGCAGCTCGAGTCGATCGACGGCCGGGGGCCGGGCAAAGCCGCCGAAGCCGCAGTTCAGGCCGGCATCAGCCGCTTCGTGCTCGTATCGGTGTTCATGGACGCCTGGCGTGGCGACGAGTCACCCGGACCGGACTTCGAGCGTTACATCCAAGCCAAGCGCACCGCCGACGTAACGCTCGCCGCGACCGATCTCGACTGGCTCATCGTGCGCCCCGGCACCCTGTCTGATAGAAGCGGCACCGGGTCGGTGAACGCCGGGCCCGCGGTCGCTTACGACGAGATCGCCCGCGACGACCTCGCCGCCTTCATCGCCGCGGCCCTGTTCGCACCGGCCCTCAACCGCGTCGTGATCGAGCTCACGGGCGGATCCACTCCGGTCGAGGACGCGGTGGTCTCGCTGACGCCGCGGCCGAATGTTTCCAGCTCCGCGGTCTGAATCAACCGCCCTCACGGCATCGGCGACCACACGCGCGCCGAGCTCGAGGTTCGGCGCTTCCTCGACCGCAGGCATCCGCCAACCGAATCACCGATGAAAGGAACACCCGCAATGAAGGTCCTCCTGGTACTGACTTCACACGAACAACTCGGAGAGTCCGGGCAGCCGACCGGCTACTGGTACGACGAGATGGCCGCGCCCTACTACCGGTTCACGGACGCTGGCGTCGACGTTACGTTCGCCTCACCCAAGGGCGGCCGGCCGCCGATGGACCCGATGAGCAACCAATCGGAGTACCAGACCGACGACACCCACCGCTTCGACGCCGACGGACCGGCACAGGCGCTGCTGGCCAACACGAACCGCCTTGATTCTGTCGCCGCGGATGATTGGGACAGCATCTTCTACGCGGGCGGCCACGGCCCCATGTTCGACCTGGCCGAGGACCCGACGTCGATCAGCCTGATCGAGCAGACGTGGGCCGCAGGCAAACCCATCGCCTTCACCTGCCACGGCCCCGCAGTTCTCCGCCATGTGACCGGCGAGGATGGCCGACCGCTCGTCCGGGGTAAGCGAGTGACCGGTTTCACGAACTCCGAAGAGCAGGCCGTGGATCGAGTCGACGCGGTCCCTTTCCTTCTCGAAGACGAACTCAAGCGCCTCGGTGGTACCTACAGCAAGACCGACGACTGGGAACCCTATGTGCAGGAGGACGGGATGCTGATCACCGGCCAGAACCCGAAGTCGGCCGGGCCTGTCGCGGATGCTCTGCTGGCCCAGCTCGGCGTCCGAGCTCGGAAGTGATCATGGGTCGTGGCGTGCGCGCGGAGATCTGATCAGCCCGCCACCATCGCGTCGCCGGCTGCTCTGGCGTCGATAAATGGTGACGCGTTCTGCTCGATACGAGCGCGCACGCTCGCGCCCATCCACAGATCGAAGAGGCTCCGGGCGATCGTGGACGCGTCGCCGGAGAAAGTCAGGGAACCGTCTTCGAGAGCTCGAGCGAGTTGGTGTGATAGACGATCGATGATGGACGTTATCCCTGACCGATAGGCTCCGCGGAGCTGCGCGGAGAGATCGGCCACCTCGGTGCCGAGTTTCACCGCGAGGCACTTGTGGCGGAAGTCATCTTCGGTCTCGTTCCGCTCCCATGAGCGCCAGAACTCCGTCAATTGTTCAGCAGCGGAATAGTTCGCGGACGTGAAGATCTCGTCCATCTCACGCAGGTACTCCGTGAAGTAGTTGATGAGCAGCGCTTCGCCGAAAGCGTCCTTCGAGGGGAAGAAGTGATAGAAGGATCCCTTCGGCACTCTTGCGGTGGCGAGGATCTCTGCCAGCCCGACGGAGCCGAAGCCTTTCCGAGCCACGAGAACCTGCCCGGCTTCGAGGAGGTTGAGCCGTGTCCCCTCACGCGTTCCCGGCATAACAGGAGGGTATCAATCCGTGATGCGGACGGGGTCGGCGTCGACGAGCGAGCGCACGCGTCTGGTGAAGCCGGCGCGCAGTCAGTTGTGCTGATCGCCGAGCGCGGTTGACGGTCTCTCCAACTGACGAGGTCATGGAGCCGGACGGACGCCGAATGGGGTCCGGAGGAGCACGCAGTATCCAGGCAGGAACTGAACGTCACCGATGGCCGGAGGAGGCCGGGTCCAGCCGACCTGGTTAGGGTGCTCGGGTGCCCGCTCCTGGATCCGCTCTCAGTTCCCTGCCGACGCTCACCGAAGCGGGGGTCCGCTTCGTCACCGAGCGGCACCTCGCCATCCTCTCCACTGCGCGCCGGGACGGTCGCATCCACTCCGTGCCGGTGGGGTTCACCGTCGAGAACGGGGTCCTTCGCATCATCACCTCCGACCGCACGCAGAAGGTGCGCAACATCGAGCGCGCCGGGCATGCGACGGTGGCGCAGGTGGAGGGACGGCAGTGGATCACCTTCGATGGCGCCGCCACCATCGACCGGGATCCGGATGCGATCGCGCACGCGGTGATGCTGTACTCGGCGCGGTACCGGGAGCCGAGCGTCAACCCGATCCGCGTGGTGATCGAGATGGCGGTCGCTGGTGTGCTCGGGTCGCCGGGGATGGTCGCGCACTAGCACTCCTATTTCGCCGGATCGAGCAGTCCGCGGCTGACAGGTACCCATATGGGTATATGTTGTTCTCATGGCACGAGCGGCGACGACTTCGGATGTGTTCAACGCGATCGCCGAGCCGCGGCGCCGGGAGATCCTGGTGCTGCTGCGGTCGGGAGAGCGGCCGGTCACGGAGTTGGCGGAAGCCCTGGGGATGCCGCAACCGGGAGCGTCAAAGCATCTGAGGGTGCTTCGGGAGGTCGGGCTGGTGCGCGACCGCAAGGCCGGCAAGCAGCGCGTTTACGGGCTCGACGTGAGTGGGCTGCGGGCGGTTCATGAGTGGACCGGCGGGTTCGAGCGGTTCTGGAGCGAGAGTTTCAACCGGCTCGACACCTACGTGCACGACCTCAAACAGGAACGCCAGGAGGAGTAGATGGACGATACAGGACGAGCGATGGAGCAGTCCGGCCCCGGAGATCGGGAGATAGTGGTCTCCCATCTGATCGATGCGCCGCGTGAGTTGGTATTCGAGGCGTTCACCGAGGTGCGTCACCTGTCGCGGTGGTGGGGCCCCGAGGGTTTCACGACCACCACGCGGTCCTTCGCGTTCCGCGTCGGCGGCGAATGGGACTTCGTGATGCACGGATCGGACGGGACCGATTACAGCGAGTGGATCTCATGGACCGGAATCACCCGGCCGGAGCGGATCACCATGCTCCATGGCGAGTTCCGTGGCGACCCGAACGCCTTCGAGTCGGTCCTTACCTTCGATACCGAGGGCACGGCTACCCGGATCCGGATGCGTACGATCTTCCCCACCAGGGAGCTGCGCGATGAAGCGGTGGAGAAGTACCACGCGGTCGAAGGGGGCCGCCAGACCCTCGCCAAACTGGGCGCCTACGTCACCGAGACCCCTCACCGACGAGACGACGACTGATGGCCGGGAAGGTGTTCTTCAGCGTGTCGATGTCGCTGGACGGGTTCATCGCGCCCGGTTCG
>CAXTLO010000245.1:708-3957 GCA_964244965.1 uncultured Marisediminicola sp. | reverse complement strand
AGAAGAAGAGGAATCTAGACCGAGTGAGGTAATCAGAGATTGATCGAAATTCACCGGGCCTTGGTACTGACCGGAATCGGCCTCACAGTCCTCCTAGCGATCACTTTCACCGTCGCTACCGCCCTCAGCTACAACAAAGGGCACACCATGTCCGAGATACGAAAAACCTCGAAATATCGTCTGCTCTTGGGTGCGGTGCTAGTCGCGCTGGTCCTAACCAGCGCGTATGCCATCTTTGGGCAGGAGTAGCCCAGAAGAGCAGCCGTGACCCGCGTGCTTGAGAGAATGCCGGCGCCCACGCGCTAACCCGACTAACAGAAGCCGCGCCGGGCGAGTCTGTTCCTCGGCCCAACTTCCTACACCCCTGTGCCGGTCACAGCGACGGTCCCGCCACAGCAGTAGCACCGACGTCCTGCGAGATCGCGGCGGGACCGGACAGGGTGTCGCCACCGCGGCGGATCATTTCCATCCGCTTGATGCGGGCCTTGTCCTCGGCCGCGGCGACGTCCGACGGGAGGGTGTCGCGTACGGCTAGCTCCGCGTCCGCGTGCTGCAGGACGGTACTGATCCGTGCGTACTCCTTCGTCAATTCCAGCCGCCGGACGGAGTAGCTCTTGATCCGCACCTCGAGCTTGCTCCGCACCGCGGAGAGGTTCTCGACCCGTGTCACGGGGAGGCCGGATGCGGCGGCCTGGTGGTTGCGGGACTCGTGCCCCGTCAGGCGCACGTCGACCTCGCGGAGAGTGCGCCGGTCGCGGGTCAGCTGATCCGCGACCTTGGACAGCTCGCTGTGCAGCTGCGGTCGCCGGACCGCGACGTCTGCCACATGCTGCGCGACGTCGACCACGTGGCCAAGCGGCCGTCGCCCCATGTCATCCCAGCCAGCGAGGGTCTCGTCCTGATCGGCCGGTGTCCGCGCCGCTCGGCCGAGCTCCGCTCGAGCAGCTGCCCGCGAGTCGTCGACGGTCACCTCGGGCACACCTCGACGCATGATGTCGACCAAGTCGTCGCGGGCACGCTCCACCGTCCCGGCGACCATCACCACCTCGTTGTGCCGGCGACCACGGGTCATCCCCACATACAGCCCAGACGCGTCCACCCCTGGACCGACCACCGCAGCATCCACGGTATCGCCCTGCACCCCGTGCACCGTCGACGCATAGCCCAGATGCACATGGTTCTGGAAGTAGCCGTGGTCGACCAGGCGACGATCGGCCGGCTGGTCGACGCTGGCGAGTTCCACCCCGGTCTCGCTGATCTGCTGCACGGTCCACACGGCGCGGTTCTGCACGTCTGCTGCTGTGTCGTTGCGGCGGGTCTGCACGACGTCGCCGACATGGATCGCTTGCCCGTCCTGCCCGTGCACCACAGCGCCGGTGACGATCTGCCCGCGCCGGATCCGTTCCGCCTGGATCGCTTCGTTCACCAGCTGCGCCTCCGCGTTAGTCGCCGTGACCAGCGCGATCGATCTTCCCTGACCGGTGTATTCGAAGTGGCGCTGCACCATGTGCTCCCGCACAGCGGTCTCGTTCGCGCCCACGATCACGTGGCCGCCGTCAACCAGGTCACGGGCCACCGCCTCCGCGCCGGCATCGTCCCCGGGGTTCCTCAACCGCAGCGACAGCGCTCCGTAGGCAGGGTCTTTGAACCGGTGCACCGCGGTGAGCTCGACGACCGCTGTCGAGCGCCTTTTCATCACTGCCATCGCCCCGGAATGACCGACCGGCATCGCCTGCAGGTGGTCGCCGACCATCGCGATACCGGCACGGGACTCCTCGGCCACCACCGCAAGCGCCACCGCCGCCTGCAGGTCGACCATCCCTGCCTCATCGACCACGATCCGGTCCCCCCGCTTCAGCGGATACCGCCGCGGCCCGCGGTAGACCCGGTCGGTGCCCGGGATGGGATCACCCACCTTGAGACGGGTCCACCTCTCTTGCCCGGCCGTATTGGTCTCGAGTCGCCAGCCGTGATCGAGCAGCAGCGCATGCAACGACGACGCAGCGGTGCCAGTCTCCCGGCCGGCGACGCTGGCGGCCTTCTTCGTCGGCGCCACAATCAGCATCCGCCGGCCCTGGTTTTCGAGCAGCTGCCGGGCGACTTTCAACATGGTGGTCTTCCCGGTGCCGGCAGGCCCGGTCACGGTCACCAGCCGGTCCGTGCCACCGATCGCTCCGGCCGCGTCCGACTGGCCGTCATCCAGCGTGCGGCCCTCCTCGAGGCACGCTGCAGCGACCTCGTCGACGACCTCCCGAGCGACGGTCACTCCGTTCTTGCTGAGGCGATCGAGGCGCGTGGCGAGTTCACCCTTGGCCGCGACGGTGCCGACCGCCATGAACTGCTTGACGTGCGCGGGAACAGCCCGGTCCTGCTCGAGTAGGTCCACCGAGCCGCTGGCGATCGCCCGCTCGGTGACGTCCTCGATCAGTTCGGTGAGGATGCCGCGGTCGGCGACCACACCGGATGCGGCCACAGCACGGATCACGCCGGCGCGGACGTCGAAACGGCTGTACCGGCCACCGGTGCCGGCCGCACGCCGGTCAGCGTCGGCGATCGCCGCCGCCGCGAGCAGCTCACGGTCAAGCGCCCCGATCTCAACCGCCTGAACCAGGTGCGGCGATCGCTCGACGCTCGTGAGCTGATCGTCGATCGAGTCGATCTCCGACCGCACCAGAGCAGACCAGGAGTCCTCGTCGACGTCGGCCGGCTTGTTCGGCCGGCCATGCGCCCACGCCCACCGGTCGATCGACGTCAACACCACATGATCCGGTTCCTGCCCCGGATGATCCTTCCGCCACTCAGCCAGCCGTGCGGCCTTGTTCGCCTCGATCTGGTTCGACCGGCGCGACAACGGCCGCACCAGATGCGCCAACTCCGCGATCTCCCCATCACCGTTCAGCGACAACCCCCGCTCCGCCAGAGCATGAAGCCACTGCGGGTCGGTGCGGGCCGCGAGATCCCCTTCAGCGTTCAACACCGTCTGATACTTCAACGCCACCCGCGAGTCGATGTTCGACCACCGGCCGTCCGTCCCTTGGACGCGCATGTTCAACCAGAGGTGGCGGTGCTTGTGCGGATCCAGCGCCCGGGACCGTTCGTGGCGCAGCTCCACTACCTCGATCCGCGACAGGCCCATCCGGATCGACCCACCGGCACCGCGGCGCGCGTTCAACTCGTGTTGCCACGAGGTCACCATCCGATCACGCAACCGGTCCTGCAACGCATCGAACTCAATCGTGAGCGTCGGGT
>CAXTLO010000245.1:0-698 GCA_964244965.1 uncultured Marisediminicola sp. | reverse complement strand
CGCATCCAACACCAGATCCGCATCCGGTGACGGGAGCTCACGACCGCGGTGGATCCCGGATCTCGGATCCGCCCCAGACACCCACGCCCGAAGCTCATCCCGATTCAGCTGGTCAGTGACCGCGACACCGTCGGTCACCACCATGCGGGTGACCTCCCCGTCCCCGTAAGCCGCAGCCGACTCAGCGCCCCCGACCGTGCGCAGGTGAGAGTCGCACGAGCCCCCGAACGCGTAGTCGATCGCCTGCCGCACACCCTGAGAAGCCACCCCACGCTTCCACCGTGCAACACCTCCACGCATACCAGCAGCATAGCCCGCCCACTCATAGTGCCTGCGTGCATTGCGTGTCGATCCATGGTCTATGTCATGAGCTGGTCAGTGAAAATGACCAGTGTTCGCCCCGTCCATTTGGAAGAGAGGCGTGCTCTGTGCTCGTGTCCGTCTGTTCGGGTGATGGAGGGGAAACGCAGCTTGCGGCTTGTTCTGACGGCGTCTATGTCGGTTGTCAGAATCGGTCGTTTCTGACAGCGCAGCGCGCCCCGTCGAGGGCGTGTCGCACTAACGGTCTCCGCCTAACCCCGTCGACACTGAAACCATGGCTCTGGCTCCCGGATATCGTCTCGTTTCCAGCCCGCCTCCTCCGCAGGACTACCGTCGTCTTCGAAGCGAGAGTGGGCTCACCCGGCGCTCTATCGAGC
>CAXTLO010000244.1:0-3965 GCA_964244965.1 uncultured Marisediminicola sp. | reverse complement strand
CCGTGGGTGTGACCGGCGAAGATCACATCCGACCCGTTGGTCACCAGGGAATTCAGAACCCGGCGATAGGGCGCGTGCGTCACCCCGATGGTCACCGGCTCGGGACCGGGATCATCCTGCCAGCCGACGTTCTCGCGCAACTCGTCGAGCGCTCCGGGGAGTTTGTCGAGCCGGTCCCATCCCACGTGCGCATCGTTCACGCCGACGAACTCGATGCGCGATCCGCGGATCGACATCGCTCGAGCGACGTTGTTGAGGCTCAGCCATCCGAGATCGGCGAAGTGTCCTTCGAGGCGCGGAGTATCTAGCCCGGCCGGTCGGGTGTGGCGCTTCGACGGTCCACCGAAGTAGGCGAACGGATTCGTCGCCCTCGGTCCGAAGTGGTCGTTCGACCCGTTGACGTAGACGCCCGGTACCCCACGGAATGGCTCGAGGGCATGGATGACTCCGTCGATGCCGTCCTCGTGCCCGAGGTTGTCACCGGTGTCGATGATGAGGTCGGGCTCCCAGACCGCCAGGCCACGGATCCACTCCTGCTTCGCCTTCTGCCACGGAGCCATGTGCAGGTCGGCGAGATGCAGGACGGTGATCGGTCGGGCTCCGGGGGCGAGGACGGGAAGCGTCTCGTGTCGCACTGTGAACGCATTGCGTTCGACGAGCGTGCCCCAGGCGAGGGTTCCCACGCCGACAGCTGCCGCCGTCACCGCGAGCGCGGTGCCGCCGCGTCCAGAGGTCATCCGCAGCCGTTGCCCGGTGACAGCGCCGGACCGCCGTTGATGGTCAAGGTCACCGTCGCCGTCTTCGAGACCGTTGCGCCGGCACCTGGATCGCTCGAGGCGACCTGACACCTCACGTCGGCGCCGCTGAGCACGTACTGCTCGGCGATCCCGCCGGTGAAGCCGGCGGCGTTGATGGCGCCTCGCGCATCACGGAGCTGTGCCCCGACCACATTCGGCATCGCGGTCGCGAGAGAACCGTCGCTGATCTGCGCCGTGATCGTCGCACCCTTCGAGACCTGCGCACCGGCTCCCGGATCGGTCGAGACCACCCGCCCCGCCGGAAGCTCGGAGGGGACCGTCGCACCCTCGGCGAAGTCGAGGCCCACGCTCTCGATGACGCTGCGGGCCTGGTCGACACTCTGCCCGGCGACGTTCGGCACCGGCTGGCTCGTGCCGTTCACCAGAGTCCGGGGCGCGGTCGGGAAGGCACCGGCACCCTCGTTGTAGACGCTCCCGTTCACCGCCGCGAGCATGCTGCGCATGATCCGGAATCGGACTTGCCCGCCGTTCACGCCGGCGACGTTAGTTCTCCGAAGGTCTTGCTTTCCGATGATGTTGCCGACCCAGACGGAACTGGCGAGCTTCGTGCTCGCGGCCGAGAGGAATGTGCTGGTGGCGTCGGCCGTTCCGGTTTTGCCGATCAGCGGCACTCCGTCGCCGGGTAGGGCTGCCTGCCCGGTCCCGCCGCCCTGCATCACCGTGCGCAGGGCCGAGGCGGCGGCGGCGGCGACCCCTGGATCGATCGCTTGTTGGCAGTCCGCCGATTCTCCGGCGAGTTCCACTCCGTCGCGGTCGACAAGTCGGTCGATGGCAATCGGCTGGCACAGAATCCCGGCGTTAGCGACGGTCGCGTAGGCGTTCGTCATGGTCATGGGGGCGATCTCGTCCGTGCCCAGGATCATCGTGGAATTGAGGCGCAGTGGATTGCCGTCGGCGCGGTGCACGCCCATCTGCTCGGCGGTCGAGCGGATATCGCAAACGCTCAATTTCGAGGCCATGTCCGCAAAACCGGCGTTGTACGATCCGCGAGTTGCGTTCGTCACGGTCATCCGTCCGCCTGGGTCGTTCCTGTCGTTCCTGACCTGCCATCCGCGTTCGGGCTCCGCCGTGAAGAGCGTCGGCTCGCAGTCACCAAGCGGCAGGGTGTAGCGAGCAGGAGCCGCGTTGACCGTCTCGCTCAGTCCGTGACCGGTCTGAAGCCAATTGACGAGGGTGAACAACTTATAGGTGGATCCCACTTGGAATCCGGTGGATCCGCCGTACTGGATGTCCGTGTTGAAGTTCACAGAGGTGACGGCGGGATCCTCGGACTGCTCATTGATGTACCCCTTGTTCTGAGCCATGACGCGTATCTGGCCCGTGCCGACCTGAAGTGTCGATAGAGCCGATCCGAGTGCGAAGCGGGTTTCTCCGGCAGGTGTCCGCTCGGCGAGGATTCGCTCCGCCTCCGCCTGGAGGTCGAGGTCGATGGTGGTGTAGATCTTGTATCCGCCGAGTTTGAAGTTCGCGGCTCGTTCCTCGGGCGTCGCGCCCAGCGAGGACACCTCGCCGATGACGCGAAGCACGTAGTCGCAGAAGTGCTTCGCCGCCGCGGCATTCTGACATCCGTTACTCGCCGGCGTGTAGAGGATCGTGGTGTCGTCGAGCGGGGTCGCGATCGCTTCGTCGTACTGCGCCTGGTCGAGCATCTTCTGATCGAGCATGTTGCCCAGGATCAGATTGCGGCGCTCGAGGTTGGCGGGACGGTTCTCGGGAATGTTGAGACGCAAAGCCTCGGGGTTCTGCACGATTGCGACGAGAGCCGCGGCCTGTGCAGGCGTCAAGGCGGCGGCGCTGGTACGGAAGTACAGCTGCGCGGCCGACTCGATGCCGTAGGTGTTCCCGCCGAATCCGGCGATGTTGAGATAGCCCTGCAGGATCTCCTGCTTGGTGTACTTCTTCTCCAAGCCGATCGCGAGCTTGGCCTCCTTGAGCTTGCGCTCGATCGACGTCTCCTGCGCCGCCTTGATGTCGGCCTTGCGCTTTGCCTCATCGGGCTCTTTAAGCGCCTCGTTGATGAGAATGTTCTTCACGAGCTGCTGGGTGATCGTCGATGCACCCTGCTGCCCGCTGCTGGTCACGTTATTGACCGCCGCGCGGGCGATTCCGGCGACATCCACGCCGCCGTGCTGGTAGAAGCGCTCGTCCTCGATCGCGATGGCGGCGTCCTTGGCGTGCTGCGAGATCGCATCCCATCCCACCTCGACGCGGTTCTCGTTGTAGTAGTCGGCGAACTTGACGGGCTGCCCACCCTGCGTCGCCCACAGTTCGTTGCGCTGACCCAGCTCGCCGAACTCGAGATAATCGGGGAGATCGTTGAAGATCGCGACGGTGTTGTTCGCGGTCACGCTCGTCACCGCGATGGCCGGCGTGACCATCGCGGTCACGAGAACACCGGCGAGTGCACTGAAGCCGATCAGGCCGAGAAACGCTCCGACCGCACCGATAGGCTTGGGATTTTGGGCAGACATGCACCCTAGAGTAAACGATCGATCCGCTCCGACCTGAATGGATGCCCGCGATGCGCCAGTGGGAATACCTGACGACACCTCTCATGATCCACAACACTGCCGCGATCCTGAACAACTGGGGATCGCAGGGGTGGGAACTGGTGCAGGTGATACAGGGGCCCGAAGGTGGCCTGGTGGCCTACCTGAAGCGGCCGAAGGCGGAGCAGGTCTGATGCCCGCAATCGAGGCGCGCATCGCCGAACTCGGATTGATCCTTCCCCAGGTCGTTCCGCCGGTCGCCGCTTACATCCCCGCGATCGTCAGCGGGAACCTGGTCTTCACCTCCGGTCAGCTGCCGATGGTCGCGGGATCGATGGCCGTCACCGGCAAAGTCGGGTCTGAAGTCGACCCCGAGCACGCTAAGGAGCTCGCCTCCGTGTGTGCCATGAACGCGCTGGCGGCAGCACGCTCGGTGATCGGCTCTCTCGATCGCGTGACCCGCGTGGTGAAAGTCGTCGGATTCGTAGCATCCGATCCTGCCTTCACCGGACAACCGGGCGTCGTGAATGGAGCGTCCGATCTGCTCGGCGCCATCTTCGGTGATGCCGGATCGCACGCGAGGAGCGCGGTCGGCGTGGCCGTGCTCCCGCTGGACGCGCCCGTCGAGGTGGAGCTGATCCTCGAGTTCGCCTGACGC
>CAXTLO010000243.1:0-3965 GCA_964244965.1 uncultured Marisediminicola sp. | reverse complement strand
CGCGTCGTCTTCGACGAGCTGACGATCGGGCTCGACGAGGGCGACCGCATCGGCGTGGTCGGCCGTAACGGCGACGGCAAGTCGTCGCTTCTGCGACTGCTCGCGGGACGGATGGAACCGGATGCCGGGCGCGTCACGCGGCGCGGGGGCGTCACCCTCGGCATGCTCGACCAGGCCGACCTGCTGCCGCACGACCTCGTGGTGTCGGAGGCGATCGTCGGCGACCGCGAGGAGTACGAGTGGGCAGGCGACGCCCGCATCCGCGACGTGATCGACGGGCTCCTGGCCGACCTGCCGTGGACCGCCCGCATCGGCGACCTCTCGGGCGGGCAGCGGCGGCGGGTCGGACTGGCGAAGCTCCTGGTCGGCGACTGGGACGTGCTCTTCCTCGACGAACCGACCAACCACCTCGACGTCGAGGGGATCGCCTGGCTCGCGCAGCACCTCAAGCGCCGCTGGCCGGCGAACTCCGGCGGGCTGATCGTCGTCACTCACGACCGGTGGTTCCTTGACGAGGTGTCCACCGACACCTGGGAGGTGCACGACCGGATCATCGAGCCGTTCGAAGGCGGATACGCCGCGTACATCCTGCAGCGGGTCGAGCGCGACAAGATGGCGGCCACGATGGAGGGCAAGCGGCTGAATCTCGCTCGCAAGGAGCTCGCTTGGCTACGGCGAGGCGCGCCGGCCCGCACGAGCAAGCCGAAGTTCCGGATGGATGCCGCCTACGAGCTCATCGCGAACGAGCCGCCTCCTCGCGACACGGTGGCTCTGAGCCAGCTCGCCACTGCCCGTCTCGGTAAGGACGTCGTCGACCTGCTCGACGTCGGGGTGAGCTACGGCGACCGCGAGGTGCTCCGCGGCATCGAGTGGCGTATCGCCCCCGGGGAGCGCACCGGCATCCTTGGCGTCAACGGCGCGGGCAAGTCCACGCTGCTCGCGCTGATCGCCGGCGCGCTGCCGCCGACCGTCGGGCGGGTCAAGCGCGGCAAGACGGTGCGCGTCGCGATCCTCAGCCAACAGCTCGGTGAGCTCGCCGACATCCTCGACGACCGTGTCATGGATGTCATCTCCCGACAGAAGAGCTCGTACGTGAGCGGTGGCAAGGAACTCACTCCCGGGCAGCTGCTGGAACGCATGGGGTTCATGAGCGAGCAGCTGAGTACGCCGGTCAAGGATCTGAGCGGCGGTCAGAAGCGACGCCTGCAGTTGCTGCTCATCCTGCTCGGAGAGCCGAACGTGCTCATCCTCGACGAGCCGACCAACGACCTCGACACCGACATCCTGGCGGCGATCGAGGATCTCCTCGACTCCTGGCCGGGCACCCTCATCGTGGTCAGCCACGACCGGTACCTGCTCGAACGCGTCACCGACAACCAGTACGCGATCCTCGGCAAGCGGATGCGGCACCTGCCCGCAGGTGTCGAGGAGTATTTGGCGCTCCGCACGATCGAACGCGAGGGGCCGGCGAAAGCCGCCCGCACCGCGGCGCCGAAGAAGTCGGGACTCGGCGGGGCGGAGTTGCGCACCGCACAGAAAGAGCTTGCGGCAGCCGGTCGCAAGCTCGAGAAGTACACTGCACAGATCTCCGCGCTCCATCTGCGGTTCGCGGACTTCGATCAGAGCGATTACACCGGTCTCGCGGCGCTGCAGGCCGAACTGACGTCGGTGCAGGACGCGCAGGGCGAACTCGAACTGCGCTGGCTCGAGCTCACCGAACTCCTCGACGGCTGATTCGGCGCGGGCTCGGTCAGCTCTTGTGGGACTCGGCGGTCTCGATCGAGGTGGGAGCGTCGCTGTACTGGCTGCGGAGGTGCACCGGCTCGGCCGCCTCACCCGATCGCTTCGCCTGGCGGCGCTTGTACGCCAGGTTGAGCGCCTCGACGATGATCGCGAACGCCACCGGACCGTAGATGAGCGCCTTGTCGACGTGCACCTCGAAGCCGTCGGCGATCAGGAACGCACCGATGAGCACGAGGAAGGCGAGGGCGAGCATCTTCACGGTGGGGTGCTTGTTCACGAACCCGAAGATGTACTTCGCCGAGAACAGCATGACGCCGAAGGACAGCACGACCGCGGCGATGATCACCAGGAGGTTGTCGACCATTCCCACGGCAGTGATGACCGAGTCGAATGAGAAGACGATGTCGAGGAGGAGGATCTGCACCAGCACCGAGCCGAATGTCGCCGTTCCGGCGCCTGCCTCGGCGTGCGATTCCGAGCCCTCGAGCTTCTCGTGGATCTCCCGCACGGCCTTGTAGACCAGGAACAGTCCACCGAGGATCAGGATGAGGTCCCGTCCGGAGAAACCCATCCCGAACAGGGCGAAGAGATCGTCGGTGAGCGAGATGATCCAGGACGCCGCTAACAGCAGACCGATGCGGATCACCATCGCGAGAGTGAGTCCGAGATTCCGAGCCCTGGCCTGTTGATGCGCCGGGAGCTTGCCCGCGAGGATCGAGATGAAGATGACGTTGTCGACACCCAGCACGATCTCCAGTACGAACAGAGTGAGGAACGCGACGAGCAGGTCGGGTGTCAATTCGAAAGAGAGCTCCACACCCCAACGATAGGGCAGCGTCCGCTTGAGTCCGACCTGGTCAGCCTCAATCGAAGTCGAGGCTGAGCGTGCGCAGCAGGGCGGCGAGCCGCTCCCGTTCTGCGGCGGGGAGCCGTTCGAGCAACACGGCCTCGGCGTCCAGCAGCCTGCTGATCGCCGCATCCACCGTGTGCCGCCCTTCGACGGTGAGGGCGACGCGGATGCCGCGGCCGTCGTTCGGGTCGGTCCGGCGATCGACCAGCCCGCGCGTGACCAGTCGATCGATGCGGTTGGTCATCGTGCCGCTGGAGACGAGCGTCTGCGTGAGGAGCGCCTTGGGGCTCAATGTGAACGGCTCGCCCTCGCGGCGAAGAGCGGACAGCACATCGAACTCCCACGAATCAAGCGCCGAGGAGGCGAACGCGACGCGCCTGGCGCGCTCGAGGTGCTTCGACAGCCGGTCGACACGGCTGAGCACCTGCAACGGGTCGAAGTCGAGATCCGGTCGCTCCCGGGCCCAGGCGGCGACGATGCGGTCGACCTCGTCGCTGCGGTCGACGCCGCGGTCGCGGTCGCGGCCGTCGCGGGGAGCGACCTCCTGGCTGCTGGGCATGCGTCGATTATCGCGGAGTCCACCAGGTGGGCACGGGTGCCGACTCTGGCAGACTTGTCGGGCGTTGCTCGCGGGCCGCGCGGTCCGCCTTGGTGTAATCGGCAGCACGACAGCCTTTGGAGCTGTTAGGTCCAGGTTCGAGTCCTGGGGGCGGAGCAGGCCAGAATTGCGGGATGAATCAATCGTCGAGTCTCGCCGTCGTCATCCTCGCCGCGGGGCAGGGCACCCGGATGAAGTCGTCGACGCCCAAGGTCCTCCACGAACTGGCCGGATGGCCGATGCTCGCTCACGTGCTCGCCACCTCCGCGGAACTAGGAGCCGAGCACGTGATCGCTGTGGTGCGCCACGAACGCGAGCGGGTCGCCGCCGTGGTCGCCGAACGCGCACCGCACGCCGTGGTGGTGGATCAGGACGAGCACCCCGGAACCGGACGCGCCGTCGAGATCGCGCTGGGGGCGCTGCCGGACGACTACTCCGGACAGGTGGTGGTGCTGAGCGCGGACGTACCATTACTCGACGCGGCGACGGTGACCGGACTCGTCGACGCGCACCGCACGTCCCGCAGCACGCTGACTCTGCTCAGCGCGGTGCTGGATGACCCGAGCGGCTTCGGACGGGTGCTGCGCGACAGCACAGGAGCGTTCCGGGCGATCGTGGAACAGAAAGACGCCTCGGCCGACGAGCTTCTCGTGCGCGAGGTCAACGCCGGCGTCTACGTATTCGACGCCACGGCCCTGCGGTCGGTTCTGCGCGGCATCGGCACCGACAACGCGCAGGGGGAGAAGTACCTCACCGACGCCGCATCCGGGATCA
>CAXTLO010000242.1:0-3972 GCA_964244965.1 uncultured Marisediminicola sp. | reverse complement strand
TGGCGGGCCACGCCGGGTCGACGTCGGTGCGTCGTCGTTCGAGGCAGTACAGGCACGGTCCGACTCCCGGCTCGACGAACGGCCCGATGCGCACCGACGAGTCGCCGAGCACGATAGGCAGGTGCACGCGATCGCGTCGGAGCCACATCCCGGAGTAGTCGGGGCCGACGACGAAGTGCGCGACCACGATCGCAACATCTGCCTCCCGCACGGCGATATCGCGGTCGTCTCCGGCGACGAGCACGCCGAGCCCCGCCGATCGTAGGGACGCCGTGAGCAAGTCGGCCGTCGAGCCGCGTCCCGCGACGACCACGTCGCCGTGGGGTGATGTCGTAGCCGGTCGCCCCGCGAGAGCGGGTCGCAACTCACCGAGCAGGCGTTCGGTCTCGGCAGGGGCGGCGCCCGCGGCGTGGGCGATCACATCGAGCCCGCTGCGACTGACCCCGGCAACCAGTGCCGCGATCAACCTCTCCTGCGGACCGGTGACGTCGTCGAGCACCACCGCCGGAGCGTCTACGCCGAGCTGCAGGCTGAATGGGGTCCGCCAGACCAGTGGGAGGCGGGGGTCGAGTCTCAGCACCATGCGGGAATGATGCCTCGGATCACCGCGCTGCGTCGGTGGCTCTCCACAGACGGAGCCGCAGCAGCGCTCTTCCGCTACCGATTACCGGGAGTCGCCCGGGGATCCGTCCTCGGCCGAACCGTCTTCGTTCTCGTGCGGACGCTCGCCGGTGGCGTCGTTGAGGAGATCCTCGATCGCTTGATCGACGTCGTCCGGAGGCGGTCCGCCTCCCGTGAGTCGAGCGATGAGCGCGGAGGGATCGTCGATGTCGGCGGCCGTCGGTACGACGTCGGGATGCGACCAGAGCGCGTCGCGCTGCTCGGGGCCGACGGCATCCGTCACCGCTTCCCACATCGCCGCGGCTTCGCGGAGCCGCCGCGGACGCAGCTCCAGGCCGACGAGGGTCGAGAACGCGGATTCGGCCGGTCCGCCCGCGGCTCGCCTCCGTCGCACCGTCTCGGCGATGGCTCCGGCTTTCGGCAGGCGCGTCGTGGCTCGCGCGGTGACCACGTCGACCCACCCCTCGATGAGCGCGAGCATCGTCTCGAGCCGCTCGAGCGCCGCCAGCTGCTCGGTCGACTTCGGAGGAATGAGAGCTCCGCTCGCCATCGCATCGCGAAGCTCTTCGGGGTTCGACGGGTCGAAGCTCGCCGCGAGTTCTTCGAGCCGGTCCGTATCGATCCGGATGCCGTGGGCGAACGCGGTGATCGAGGTGAGCAGCTGGAGGCGCAGCCATTTCGCGTGACGGAACAACCGCGCGTGCGCGAGCTCCCGGACCGCCAGGTAGAGCTGCACCTGATCGATGCCGATGTCTAGCCCTTCGCCGAACGAGGCGATGTTCTGCGGCAGAATCGCCGCCTGAGCATCGGATGCGGCGTCACCACCGAGCAGCGGGATGCCGATGTCACCGCCCGAGACGACCTCGCCCGAGAGCTGACCGACGACCTGCCCGAGTTGCATGGCGAACAGGGTGCCGCCGACATTGCGCATCAGCTTGCTCGCTCCGTCGATCATCTCCGACATCTCCTCAGGCGCCTGCTGACGCAGCACCTCCGTGAGGGCATTGGCGATGCTGAGGGCGACGGGCTCGGCGAGCTGCGTCCACACCGGGATCGTCGCGCGTACCCACTCGTCCCGGGTCAACAACCGAGGGGTGCTGGTCAAGTCGGAGACGAACGTCGCCTCCCCGAGCCACAGCGCCGCCACGGTGAGGGCCTGTTCGATCGCGTCGCGGTCGGCGGCAGTGGTCGGTTCGGCTGATGACGATGCGATCGTCGACGCCTGCTCCCGCGCGACATCCCAGTTGACGCCGTCGCCGCTTGCGCGCATCGCGCTCTGCAACTGACCCATCAATTGGGCGATCATCGCCGGATCGTCGGGGAGTCCGGCAACGCCGGCGAGTCGGGCAGGGTCGATGTCGGAGTTACCGGACAGCAGTTCGCGAAGCATCTCGCGGAACTCGTCCTCCGGATTCCGAGGATCTTCAGGCATGCGATCTACGCTAGCCGCTGCCTCGGGGACCGGCTCGGGATTTGTCCTAGGCTGTGGCACCGGTTCGTGCGCCCGTGGCGAACATCGTGAGAGGACCCACGTGACGCGACATCCGAGGGCCTCGGAATGAGTCTGTTCGATGGTGGGCGCTTGCCCGTCGTGACCCCCGCTCGGGACCGGTCGCGGCAGCGACGCGTGGGGACCGGGATCCTCGTAGCGGCCGTGTTCGGGGCGATCGTGCTCGGCTTCGTTCCCGCGCCGTACGTGATCGAGCGTCCGGGGCCCGTCTTCGACACCCTCGGCGACGTGGAGGTCGAGCAGGACTCCGAGCAGGTCGAGGTGCCGCTGATCTCCATCCCCGACGCGGAGACGTTCCCCACCGAGGGGTCCCTGAGCATGCTGACGGTCAACGTCGTGGGCAATCGCGAGGTGCAGCCCAGTTGGGTGGAGGTCGCGACAGCGTGGGCCGACCCCAGCCGTGCCGTCGTCCCGATCGACGCCGTCTACCCGATCGGGCTGACGGCCGAGGAGTCCGACGAGCAGAGCGCGATCGAGATGCAGAACTCTCAGAAGGACGCCATCGCCGCGGCGCTCGTGGAACTCGACTACGACCTCGAGAGCACACTTACCGTCGACGCCTTCTCGCTCGACTCCCCGGCGGACGGAGTGCTCGAGGAAGGTGACCGGATCCTCGCGGTCAACGGCGAGCAGCCCGGCGACGTGACCCAGCTCAGGGCGGTCATCGCCGACAACGGCACCGAGGAGCCGGTGACCCTCGAGGTACTCCGCGACGGGGCGGAACGCACGGTGGAGGTCACGCCTTCGGCGAACACCGCCGGTGATGGCGAACCGATCATCGGCATCACGGCGCGCACCGACTACGACTTCCCGTTCGAGGTGCTGATCCAGCTCGATCGTGTGGGCGGACCGAGCGCCGGCATGATGTTCGCGCTCGGCATCATCGACAAGCTGACGCCGGGCACGCTGACCGGCGGCACGGATGTCGCGGGCACGGGAACCATCACCGCCGACGGCACTGTCGGCGGGATCGGGGGCATCCGGCAGAAGCTGTACGGTGCCGTCGACGCGGGCGCCCGGTACTTCCTCGCTCCCGAGGCGAACTGCGACGAGGTCGTCGGGCACGTCCCCGAGGGCATCGAGGTGTTCTCCGTCGGCGCACTCGACGACGCGCTGGCCGCCCTGGAGGTCCTTCGCGAAGGGGGAGACACCGACGTCCTCGCCACCTGCGGCTGACCGTGACGGCGATCTCGCAGACGACCGGCCTTAAGATGACCTCACACAGCCATCGACAGCCAGGAGCAGTTTCTTGACTTCCACCGCCGCCCGCCCGGCATCGCGCACCAGGGCAACCCTGGCCATCTCCGCGGGTGTGATCGCCGCTCTGGTGATCGTATTCTTCATCTTCGCGAGCCTCTACACCGACTTCCTCTGGTTCGATCAACTCGGCTTCGCGAGTGTGCTCACCACACAGTGGGTCGCCGGCGCGGTGATGTTCCTCATCGGATTCGTGGCGATGGCGGTGCCGGTCTACGCCAGCATCGCTCTCGCCTTCCGCGCTCGCCCGGTGTACGCGAAGCTCAATTCCCAGCTCGACCGCTACCAGCAGGTCATCGAGCCGTTGCGTCGGCTCGCGATGTTCGGGATCCCCGCGGTGCTCGGCCTGTTCGCCGGTGTTGCGACCTCGACCCGCTGGCCGCTGGCCCTGCAGTGGATCAACCGCACCCCGTCCGGCACCGCGGACCCGCAGTTCGGGCTCGACACGTCGTTCTACCTGTTCGAATTGCCGTTCTACCAGTCCGTCGCCGCGTTCGCCTCGGCCGTCGTCCTGATCGCCGGTATCGGTGCGCTCGCGACCTGCTACCTGTACGGCGCCATCCGCTTCAACGGTCGCGAGGTGC
>CAXTLO010000241.1:1507-4126 GCA_964244965.1 uncultured Marisediminicola sp. | reverse complement strand
GCCATCGACTGGGCCGCATCCCAATCGTGGTCGACCGGCGCGGTCGGTATGTATGGCAAGTCCTACGACGCAATCACCGGTCTCGTGGGCAACAACCTCGGCAACGACTCCCTCAAGGCGGTCGTGGCACAAGCGCCGATCTGGGATCTGTACCGTAACCTGCGGTCGAACGGCGTGCCGCGCATGCCCATCGCGGATGCCGCTCGCAGCTATAACGAGACCTCGAGGCTTCCTGGGTTACCCGATGATGACCAGCGCTATCGAAATAACGCGGCGAGTGACGCCGCCTCGCAGGGCTGCGAGGTCCTGAACTCCGCCGGGTACCGCACAGCCGACCCGGAGTCCCAGTACTGGAAGGACCGCGATCTAGCGGCACGAGCAGTCGGAACCGACACGCCGTTGTTCTTCACCCAGGGGTTCCTCGAGGTCGTGACCCAGCCGGAGGCGATGGAGGAGTACCTCGCCAATCATGAGGGCCCGCAGCGCGGATGGCTCGGCCAATGGGATCACGTGCGCGGCAACGACGTCACGCCCGATGGCGAGCTGGCCATGGGCCGTGATGGGTGGTTCGAAGAGACGATGGCCTTCTACGACCAGTATCTGAAAGGCACCGAACCATCAATCGAGTACCCGGCATTCACCATCCAAGACAGCACAGGCGCGTGGCGCGGGCAAGAGACGTGGCCGGAAGCGGACGGCTCAGCAGCTGTCATCGAACTGGAAGACGGAAGCTACGTCGATGACGGTGCCGAGGGCGATCCGGTGGTCCAAACCGGTAACAGTTTCCTTCAGCGGTCCGAGCCGGTCACTGCGCCCACCCGGATCACCGGGACCCCACAGGTGGCTCTCCGCGCGAGTGCGCACGGGAATGTCATGGTCAAGCTTCTCGACGTCGCCCCCGACGGAACGGCGATCGCCTTCGACGAGCAGGTCGCCGCACTCAGCCCCGGGGAAACGGTCTTCGACCTCAAGTCGACCGACTGGAAGCTGAAAGCCGGACACACTCTCGGGGTCGAGATCGGGACCATCGAAGCGGGACTCGTGGGCAACTGGATCACGACGCCATCGCATCAGATGATCGCCGTCACTGACGTTCGGCTCACTCTGTCTCTCGACGACCCGGCCGACGATTCTGAGACAGCTGGTGATCCCGCTCCCTACCTCGAGACCTTCCTCGCGTACTCCACCACGCAACTGCCCCCCGGTACACCGACGTTCACAATCTGACGAGAACAGACCTGATGACTGTTTCACTGATGACCAGTTCGACGCGAACCGCCACCGCTCTTCGATTGAAGGTCACCGAGACCGACCATTTCCTCGATCTGTACGACGGCCTGGTCCGCAGGCTTCCCGCTTGACTCTGTCCCGAGGGCAGGGTGTTCGATCGATCTGTCGACGGCATCCGCCTTCGACCACGGTGTCCATGAGGCCACCGGTCCGCGAGCACTAAGACAGAAGGTACGTTCCGTGATCGAAGCCCACTTCCTGACCAAGCGGTATGGCCCGAAGACTGCCGTCGACGGAATCGATTTCACCGCACGCCCCGGGTTGGTCACCGGGTTCCTAGGCCCCAACGGCGCTGGCAAATCGACGACCATGAGGATGATCGTCGGGCTCGATCGCCCCTCTAGCGGATCGGTGATCGTGAACGGGAAGCCGTACGCCCAGCACCTCGCCCCCCGGCGCCAGGTCGGCGCCCTACTCGATGCCACAGCGGTGCACGCGGGTCGAAGTGCCCGCAACCACCTGCTCGCCATCGCGGCGACGCACCGCATCGGTAAGTCGCGGGTCGACGACGTCATCGGCATAACTGGTCTTGAATCCGTAGCGCGCAAGCGCGTGGGCGGATTCTCGCTCGGCATGAGCCAGCGACTCGGCCTTGCCGCGGCGCTCCTTGGCGACCCGGCCACCCTCATCCTCGACGAACCGGTCAACGGTCTCGACCCCGAGGGCGTCGCCTGGGTGCGTGTGTTTCTCCGCAGTCTCGCCGCCGAGGGACGCACGGTGTTCCTCTCCTCACACCTGATGAGCGAGATGGCGCAGACTGCAGACCACATCATCGTTCTCGGGAGGGGGCGGGTCATCGCAGATGCCCCGGTAGGCGACATCCTGGCGAAGGCCGGTGGCGACGCGGTGCAGGTGCGCTCACCCGAGGCGCCGCGTCTCGCCACGATCCTGGAATCCGTGGGCGGTGCCGTGGCTTTTACCGAGCCCGACCTGCTCTCCGTCACGGGCATCGCTGCACCGCGCATCGCCGAACTGGCCGCTCAAGCGGGTGCTGTTATCTACGAGCTGACCCCAGTCGCCGGGTCGCTCGAAGACGCCTATATGGCGCTGACCCGCGACGAGGTCGAGTATCAGACACCGCAAAAACGTCCGGAGGAAAGCCGATGAGCACCACCACCACGAAAAAATTCACGCCCACGGGACATAACCTCGATTTCGGCGGCATCCTGCTGTCGGAATGGGTCAAGCTCCGCAGCATCCGCTCGACCGGGTGGCTGTACGGAATGCTGATCGTGGTCGCCGTCGGTCTGGCCGCACAACTGTCATCGTCACTCAGCTTCGGCACGACGGACGTCGAACCGACCCGCGAAGGCACGCAGGCTCTAGGCG
>CAXTLO010000241.1:0-1497 GCA_964244965.1 uncultured Marisediminicola sp. | reverse complement strand
CTCTAGGCGTGTACGCGACCACCGTTAGCACCGACTTCACCGTCCTGATCGTGAGCGTTCTCGCCGTGCTCTTCATGGCCGGCGAGTACGGGTCGGGAATGATCAGTACGACGCTGACGTCCGTGCCCAAGCGCGTGCCCGCCCTGCTGGGCAAAGCGGTCATCTTCGCCCTGGCGACGTTCGCGATCACCGCCGTCGCCATCGCGGTCACGGCGCTGCTCTCGGTGACCATGTTGTCGGCAAGGGGGATCGACATCGATCTGGGCGACCCGCTCTACTGGCGCGCGCAGCTGGGCATCGTGCTCTATCTCGTGCTCGCCGGCCTCATCGCTTTCGCGATCGGTGCGATCCTCCGCAGCACCGCCGGCGGCATTGCGGCGGCGCTCGGACTGTCGCTCGCCGCACCGACCGCGATGAGCCTTTTCATCGGGAGCTCAACAGCCGTGTGGATTCAGAACGTTCAGGCACTGCTGCCAACCGAATTGGGAGCGGCGCTCTTCAGCCACCCCGGTCAGTGGGAGTTCATCGCTCCTGGCGCGCCACCGGTGCAACCGCCGGCAGCGCTCTGGATATTCGAACCCTGGCAGGCGGGACTCCTGCTTGTCGTCTGGGTGATCGCGCTGCTCGCCGTCGCCGCGACGCTTCTCAAACGCCGCGACGCCTGAGAAGCAGTGCGAATCATCTGAGCGGCGGCAGACGCGCTGGGGAAGCAGCTCGGCAGCGCGACAACGCGCGGCTCTTCGGCGATCCACGCTCAGTGCGCAGACCCGCCCAGCGGCTCGGAAACCACACCTACGCTCGCGGCAGGATCCGCTGAGCGGTACCGTGTCCATCCGCGTCCGCTTCACTGGCTCCGCACGTCCCCTACTCCCGAAGGTCAGCTTCATGGTCGGGGAGGTACCACTGGTACGCAACTTCCTCGACCTGGTGCAGCCGCCCGAGGGCTAGCCGCAGACTCGCGAGCGTTGCTCAGCCGAGAAGGTGATCGAACAACGGCGCGTACTCCTGATCGGCGAGGTCGAGGCTTTTCGCCTGCGCCGCTGTGAACCAACCGATCTCGTCGTGTTCATCCGCAGCGGCGTTGCGCACGTCGCCTCGCCATCGGTCGACTCTCCACAGCTCGAGCACCAGGTCTTCCGCGCGGAGTACCAGTACCGGTGGGTCTTCGGGCAGATCTATGTCAATGCCCAACTCCTCACCCAACTCCCGCACCAGCGCCTGCCCGCCGGTCTCCCCCGGCTCCACGTGTCCGCCGGGGAAGTCCCATACATTCGGGTACCAGGTCTTCGAGCCCGCTCGGTGAACGAGCAATACCTGCCCGTCTCGGGTGAGCATGCCGCACGAGACACGGTGCACCGTGCGCTCCCGTCGATTCGGCTCCTGGAGTGAGGCAGTAGACGAGAATCCCGCCGCCTCGACCGCGCTGGCACGGCCTCCGAACAGTAGCGAGGGCGGGACTCGAACCCGCGACACCACGATTATGAGCCGTGTGCTCTA
>CAXTLO010000240.1:0-4227 GCA_964244965.1 uncultured Marisediminicola sp. | reverse complement strand
TGTAGACGATCTTGTCGTCGGGGAGGTCGGCCGCCTTCTTCGCCTCGATGAGCACACCCTCGGGTACACGGAGATAGCCGAGGTCGGCGGCGATGCCCATGTTGCGCACCATCGACCTGCCCATGAACGCCACCCGGCGACCGTTGGCCGCAGCGGCATCGAGCACCTGCTGAACCCGGTGCACGTGGCTGGAGAAGCTCGCGACGATCACCCGTCGGGGCGCTTTGGAGATGACGCTCTCGAGCACCGGGCCGATATTGCGCTCTGGCGCGGTGAAGCCGGGGACATCGGCGTTGGTCGAGTCGGAGAGGAAGAGGTCGACCCCGGCCTCACCGAGGCGGGCGAATGCACGCAGGTCGGTGATGCGGTCATCCAGGGGCAGCTGATCCATCTTGAAGTCGCCGGTGTGCAGCACAACGCCGGCCTTGGTGGTGATTGCGACCGCCAGGGCGTCGGGGATGGAGTGGTTCACGGCGATGAACTCGAGGTCGAAGGGACCGAGGCGCTCGCGTTGACCCTCCTTCACGCTGAGCGTGTACGGGGTGATGCGGTGCTCCTTGAGCTTCGCCTCTATGAGCGCGAGCGTCAGGTTGGAGCCGATGAGCGGGATGTCCTGCCTCAGCTTGAGGAGGTAGGGCACCGCCCCGATGTGGTCCTCGTGGCCGTGGGTGAGTACCACTCCCACGACATCGTCGAGCCGGTCGCGCACGGGTGCGAAGTCGGGCAGGATCAGGTCGACCCCTGGCTGGTGCTCCTCGGGGAAGAGCACGCCGCAGTCGACGATGAGCAGCTTCCCGTCGATCTCGAAGACGGTCATATTGCGACCGATCTCGCCGAGTCCTCCGACGGGGATGATGCGGAGCGTGCCGGGCGCGAGCTTGCGCGGCCTGCTGACGGGAGTGTTCATTCGATCCAGGTCTGTCGTGGCCGCGAGGCCGGTGGGCGGGCAAAGTGCCCGATGGTCAACGTGTGGTGCCGGCGACCTTCGGCAGCGCGCCACCCGCTGCGGCGTTGCGGTCGGGCCGGAAGTTGCCGAAGTCGAGGCCGGGGATGTCGCCGACGTGCGCGAGTTCGTCTTCGATGAGCGCGGCCTCGTGGTCTTCGGGGCCGACCAGGGGAAGTCGCACCCGAGGACTCCCGATGCGGCCGAGGCCGTGCAGGATGTACTTCGCTGCGACGGTACCGGGCACGTGCGTCATCACCGCTCGCACGAGCGGCTCGAGCGCCTGGTGCGCGGCGGTCGCCGAGGCGAGGTCGCCCGCGTTGACGGCGTCGACGATCACGCGGTACGGCGCCGTGGCGATGTTCGCGGTGACCCCGATCAGCCCGGTGGCGCCGATCGACAGGTGCGGGAGCACGTTCGCGTCATCGCCCGAGAAGTAGAGCAGGTCGGTCTGGTTCAGGACCCGGCTCACTTCGCTGAAGTCGCCCTTGGCGTCTTTGATGGCGCGGATGTTGGGATGCTTCGCCGCACGCAGGATCGTCTCGTACCGGATGGGCACGCCGGTACGTCCGGGGATGTCGTACAGGATCACCGGCAGGTCCGTGGCATCAGCGATCATGCGGAAGTGCGTGAGGATGCCGGACTGCGTCGGCTTGTTGTAGTACGGCGTCACGATCATCACCGCGTCGGCGCCAGCTCGTTCACTCGCCTTGTAGAGCTCGATCGCGTGCGCGGTCTCGTTGGACCCGCCGCCCGTGACGATCTTCGCCCTGCCCGCCGCGACATCCTTGCCGACCTCGACGAGGCGGAGCTTCTCCGGGTCGGTGAGGGTGCTGGTCTCCCCTGTCGTACCGGTCACGACGATTCCGTCGGCGCCGCCGGTGATGACGTCGTCGATGTGCTTCTCGACCCCGGGCCAGTCGACCTCTCCGTCGGCCGTGAACGGGGTCACGAGTGCGACGAGCACTTGGCCGAAGGGATTGGGGGATGTCACGGATTACAGGCTATCGCGTGCCGGGGCGGCGGGCCGGTGCCCGTGAGGCGCTTGCAGCGCGGACGCAGATCTCCGGAGAGTCGCTCCTCTGCAAGAGATTCGGGCATTGCATGCCCACTCCCCGACGGCCCGTGCCACGTCGTCCGATTGCCGGTTGGCCCGCCCGAACGAGGTCGTCAACCGGGAACCGACTCCGCTCCAAGGCTGGATCTCATGCGGGTGGCTGTCCACGTGAACGCCATCATGTCGTGGTTGTGTCGTCTGGTTGACTGGCCGGACGGCTCCTTTCGTCGACTCGAGAAGCTGAGCGATTGATCGCCGGATACACAATCGGAGGGTAGGCGTGATGGCTGGTTCGAAGTCGGGTTATCTTCCCATCTCGGAACACGGGCTGATCGGTGACCTCCGCACGGCGGCTCTCGTCGGTTCGGACGGCCGGATCGACTGGTTCTGTTGCCCGCGTTTCGATTCTCCGAGCGTGTTCGGCGCCATCCTCGATTCCCAGAAAGGCGGACATTGGTCGATCCATCCCATCGTGGAAGCAGAGTCGAAACAGTTCTACCTCCCCGACTCGAATGTCCTCATCACTCGGTTCTCGAGCGATGAGGGGGTCGTCGAGGTGCGGGACTTCATGGTCGTCCGCGCCCCGCATGACCCGAATCATCGGCAACGCCTGGTCCGCCAAGTCGCGACCGTGAGGGGGTCGATGCGAATGCGGATGTCCGTGAGTCCTCGATTCGATTATGGCCGTGCAACCCACCGCACAGAGACCGTAGACGGCGGCGTGAGTTTCGTCACTAACGACCTCACCCTGCACCTCACCTCGAGTGTCCCGCTCGATCACATCCCGGACGGCGGAGCAGCCGCCGACTTCGCGCTTCATCTAGGCGAGGCCGAGACGTTCGTGCTCGACGTCCTCGTAGACGCGGACATCCGCCCCGAAGCACATTCCACCGTCGACGCCGAGGAGCTGATGGTGGCGACGGTGCGCTTTTGGCGGTCGTGGCTGACGAGGTCCACCTACACGGGTCGGTGGCGCGAGACTGTGAACCGCTCCGCCCTGACGCTCAAGCTCCTCACCCACGAACCCAGCGGGGCGATCATCGCATCGCCGACCACCTCCTTGCCGGAGGAGATCGGGGGGCAGCGGAACTGGGATTACCGTCACGTGTGGATCCGTGACGCCGCGTTCTCGCTCTACGCGCTCCTCCGCCTCGGGTTCACGGATGAGGCTGATGCATTCATGGGCTGGCTGACTGACCGGTTCAGCGATCCGGGCGATGGGGGCGACGGTCCCCTACGAGTCATGTACGACATCGACGGCGCGACCATGAGCGGCGAGGTCGTCCTCGACCACTGGGAGGGGTACCGCGGATCATCGCCGGTACGGATCCGAAACGATGCCGCCGACCAGCTACAGCTGGACATCTACGGCGAGTTGATCGATTCCATCTACCTCTTCAATAAGTACGGGTCGGGAATCTCCTATGCCTCCTGGCAGAGCCTGCAGAACGTGATTGCCTGGCTGCAGAAGAACTGGGACCGGCCGGACGAGGGCATCTGGGAGGTGCGCGCGGGACGCCGCCACCACACGTTCTCCCGGGTCATGTGCTGGGTCGCGATGGAGCGGATGGTACGGATGGGACGGGCGAGGGGCCTGCCAGGAGATCTCAGCGATTGGAGCCGCACCAGGGACGAGATCTATCGAGACATCATCGAAAACGGCTGGGACGACGAGCTCCAGGCTTTCGTTCAGGAGTACGGCGGGTCGGTTTTGGATGCCTCGCTGCTGCTCATGCCCATGGTGAAGTTCTTCGCACCGACCGATCCGATGTTCACTTCGACACTCGCCGCCATTGAGTCCCACCTCGTGACCGACTCGCTCGTATTCCGGTACGACGCCGGGGACGGTCGCGACGGAATCGCCGGCGACGAAGGCACATTCTCGATGTGCTCCTTCTGGTACGTCGAGGCGCTCACCCGCACCGGTCGACTCGAAGAAGCACGCTTCGCCCTCGAGAAGATGTTCACCTACGCGAGTCCACTCGGGCTCTTCGCCGAAGAACTCGGTCGGACAGGAGAACAGCTCGGCAACTTCCCACAGGCCTTCACCCATTTGTCACTGATCAGTGCAGCGATCAATCTCGACCACGCCCTCGGCTGAGTGAGAACGGTTGGCCGCAAAAGCATGAGTACGCCGTCGCATGGCGCCGGGCGGCTACGGGGCGACGCGACCGTTCTCGGTGAAGGCGGCCGCCGTCAGGGGCATCAGCGCGTCGAAGTGTGACTC
>CAXTLO010000239.1:0-4312 GCA_964244965.1 uncultured Marisediminicola sp. | reverse complement strand
GGCTCGTGCGAAGCGGACGCTTCACTGGGAACGGAGTCGGTGGCCGACATGGGGTGCCTTTCGTTCGCCGCGCCTGCACGTTGCGCGAGCCTGCTCGATCGAGAGGACAGGGTCCTCGACTCGATGAACCGAGCTTATGTGCACACCGTCCACTTTGGAAGAGGTGACCCAGACGGGTGTCCCTCGGGACGCTAAGAGCCTGGTCATCGCACTCGAGGTCACCGACGGATCGACGTCGCGGGTCATCCTCCTGGCTCCGCCTTATGGGGCATGGTCTCTAGCCGAACGGGCGATCCACCGGTCCTACAGCGCTGCTTACGCTCCTTACCACTGCCTCGGCGATTTCCGCGAAGAGGTTCGCATCACGGAGGCGACATGACTACGAATACCGGCTGGCGCGACCGTTGGCCCCTGCGTGCAGCGCTCATCGCGATCCTGGTCTCCGGGACGTTGGCGGGGTGCGCGGCGCCCGACCCAGTGTCCGTCGTCGGTGGCACCTCGTGGTCTCGACTTCCCGGGATCGTCGACAATGGCGACGTCGGGGTAACGGAGAACCCCCTCGACCGGTGGGCGGCCGAGACACGGGCTGAGCCCGTGCAGATCACGTCGACAGCGGATGGCACAGCGCAGGACGCGCTATGGGCGCCGCCGTCTGAAGCCGGACGGCCTCTCATCGTGCACGTGCACTCGTGGAGTTCCGGATACCACCAGGAAGTCGGACTCCCGATCGCGAGGTGGGCGGAGTCGGTGGACTGGGGTTTCATGCAGCCGGATTTCCGCGGGGTCAACGACGACCCGGAGGCGACCGGTTCCACCCTGGCGATCCAGGATGTCATCGACGCCGTCGACTTCGCGATCACGCAAGGTGGCGTCGACCCGGAGCGGGTGTACATCACCGGATTCTCGGGCGGGGGGATGATGTCGCTCCTGGCGGCCGGGCGTCACGCCGACCGCTTCGCCGGGGTCGCAGCGTGGGTGCCCGTCTACGACTTGGTCAGCTGGTACTCCTACAACAGGCAGTCACACCCGGACCGCGCGTACGCCGAGCAGATCGAATCCTCCTGCCTCGGTGATCCGACCATCGATCCGACAGCGGAGGAGGACTGCATCGGACGCAGTCCCGTGTCGGTCATGCAGGGCGTCCGTGACGCCGGCATCCCCGTCTATCTGGCTGGCGGCATCCGTGACGATGTCGTACCGATCGTCGACCTGCTTCAGGCCTTCAACGCGTTGGCGGACGACGAGGACCGCATTCCCGACGACGTGCTCAACGACGTGGCGGCAGAGGGCAGTCCGCCCGCTCTCGACGGGTATCCGGCAGCGGACACGCGCTTCACGCCGGCCGACCCGGCACCGCTGTTCTCTCGAACCTCCGCCGCGGCGACCGTGGTCGTGTTCGACGGCGGTCACGAGTTCGTCTACTACCCTGGGCTCGACTGGCTGGCTCGTCTCGACGTATCGCTGCAGCAGTGACAGGCCCCTTTCGACCCTCCTGCCGCAGCTCTCCGACCGCTGAGATGGATCCATGCAGCGCCTCTCCGATTCGTCACCGACCACTCGACCCGGCGAGCGTTCGTTGAGTCGGCGGGGGCTTCTGCTTGGCGGACTGGCGGGTGTCGGTGCACTGGCCGGATGCCACAGCCCTGGTTCGCCGTCGGGCGATCGCTCCTCGATTTCGCCGAGTCCGTCGCCTCCTCCAGCACCGACTCCGTCGCCCACGCCGGTCATCCCCCGACCGTTCCCGCCGCTGTCAGATGCGCCCGCCTACGTGCTGGTGCCGGGCGAGGTGGAGCCGGCGTGCAAGCAGGCGGCGGTCGATTTCCTCACCGCGGTGCTGACGACAGGCACTGTTGCGACCGCCGAGGTTCCCCTTGACGCGCGACTGGCGGCGCTGGGTCAGTCGGCGGCAGTCGCCGCCCCGCTGCTTCCGCTCCTTCCGCAGGACGGCGCGTCGTCGGTCGAGGTGGTGTACCCGCAATACGGCGGGCTGTCTCCAGACCGGCTGGACGCAAGCATCATGCTCGTCGCCGATCACCTCGTGCGCCCGGCGGACGCCGTGCGGCCCGTGACCAGCCGGAGGTCGACTACCGTCGATCTGAGGCTGAGTCGCCGCACCGGACCGTGGGTGGTCACCGAGGTGCTTCCCGCCGTGCTTCCGCCATTGGCGGTGGCGCCGTCACCCACGGCGCTCGCGCTGCTCGCCAACGACCGGGTCGTGCTGCCGGCTGCGGCTCGGGCGGATGTGTTCGGCGATGGCGTCCACGACGCGGTCCTTGCGGCGCTGAATGCACTGTCGCAGCGGTGGCAGGTGCACGTGCAGGTACTCACTGCGGGGCATCCGCTCAACATCTTCGCGACGAGTCAGATCTCGAACCACACGCTGGGGAAGGCCGTCGACATCTGGGCGCTCGACGGCGTGCCGGTGATCGATCGGGCGCGGTGCCCGTGGAGGGACCTGATGCTCGCCTCGCTCGACCTCGGCGCTGGAGAGGTCGGCGGACCGGAGGAGGTCGGTGATCGCAGAGTGTTCACGAATGCGACCCACCAGGATCACGTGCACGTCGGGTTCCCGCAGGCGCGGTGAGACGTCGGAGACGCTCGGGTGAACCCTAGCCCGGGACGGTGGACCGTCTCAGGGCGTGGGGCGGAGCATCCGCCTCAGGGTGCGAAGACCGCTCGGACGCAGCCGTCCTCCTTCTGCTTGAACAGTTCGTACCCGTGCGGTGCATCTTCGAGGGACATCTGGTGGGTCGCGAAGTGGTCGGTGCGCAGTTCACCGGTGCGGATCCGCTCGAGCAGCATCGGGATGTACCGCTGCCCGTGCTGCTGTGCACCGGAGAACCGCAGGCCCTTGTTCATCAGTGCTCCGAGCGGGAACTTGTCGACTACGCCGCCGAACACACCGAGCGTGTAGACGCTGCCGCCCTTGCGGGCGGCCATGATCGCTTCGCGCACAGCGGTGGGGCGATCGGTCTGCAGTCGGAGTTGCTGTTTCACCCAGTCGTACGCGCCGTCGAGTCGATTGCGGTGCGCTTCCATGCCGACAGCTTCGATGCAGACGTCCGGTCCGCGGCCGCCGCTCATCTCGCGTAGTTCCGGTAGCACCTCGGTCTTCGTGTAGTCGAGTGTCTCCGCGCCGACGTACTGCTCGACTTGCGCGAGCCGTTCGGGGAAGCGGTCGATGACGACCACTCGTTCGGCGCCGAGCAGCATCGCTCCGCGTGCGGCGACCTGGCCGACGGCGCCGGCACCCCAGACGGCGACGACGTCGCCCGGTTTCACTCCGCCGAGGTCGGCGCCCATCCATCCGGTCGGTGCGGCATCCGAGGCGAAGACGGCGCTGACGTCGCTGATCTCCTCGGGAACGGGAAAGGCGCCGTAGTCAGCGAACGGTATGCGGATGTACTGGGCGTGACTGCCGGCGTAGCCGCCGAGTGCGTGGGAGTAGCCGAAGCATCCGCCGATCGATTGGCCCCAGAGGGCTTCGGTGACGCCGGGATTGGGGTTGGTGTTGTCGCAGAGGGAGAACTGGTCGTGGGTGCAGTACCAGCAGCGTCCGCAGGCGACGAAGGATGACACGACCACCCGGTCGCCCACCTTGTGGCGTTTCACCTCGGAGCCGACTTCGACGACGCGCCCGAGGAACTCGTGACCGATCACGTCGCCGGCGCGCATGCCGGGGATGTATCCGGCGAGCAGGTGCAGGTCGGATCCGCAGGTGGTGCTGAGGATCACCTCGAGGATGACGTCCTGGTCGTTGAGGATCCGCGGATCGTCGACCGTCTCGACGCTCAGCTGGTTGATTCCGGTCCAGCACAGTGCCCTCATAGGATGCCCTTGCCCTTCGTGTGGTCGAACGCGTCGATGAGCTTTCCGGTCGGCGTCTCGGGCCGGGTGCCGTGCGGTCGGGGGTCGATGCGCAGCACCTGTCCGGTTTCGATCAGGGATTTCGCGTCGCGGAGGGCGGCGCGCACGGCATCGTCCGGTCGTACGCCGCTGATCGATCGCACTCGCTCCGATGCCGCAGCGCCGGGTGCGACACGTGCGCTGAGCACGGTCCCCTGTCCGGCGGGCGCTTCGTCGAGTCGCACCTCGACCGCGTCGCCGAGAGATGCCAGCGGGCCGGGATACACCCCGTCGACCGTCAGCTGCTCGGCGTCGGCGAGGACGGTGACCGACTTCCACCCGCCGGATCGAGCCATCGATCTGACCAGTGCACGTAGTGTGACCGCGGCGGCCGCGCTCGCCCCGACTCCTACGACGATTCTGCCGACACTCACCATGGCGCAACTCCGCTCTGTGCAGGCGGCCC
>CAXTLO010000238.1:0-4335 GCA_964244965.1 uncultured Marisediminicola sp. | reverse complement strand
GTGTTCGCCGGTGTCATCGTCGCCTACAACTCGGGCGCGCATCTCAACCCGGCCGTCACACTCGGACTGGTCGCAAGCGGAGCCGAGGAGTTCGGCTCCGGCGTCGAGGTGAGCTTCCTCTCGGTGATCATGTACATCCTCGCCCAGTTCCTCGGCGCGATCCTCGGTGCGATCCTCGTCTGGCTCGCCTACAAGCAGCACTTCGACGACGAGCCCGAGGCGGCGAACAAGCTCGGCGTCTTCTCCACGGGGCCGGCGATCCGCAGCTACGGCTGGAACCTGGTGACCGAGGTCGTCGGCACCTTCGTGCTCGTGTTCGTCGTGATCGGCTTCGGCCGGCAGGAAGCGGGCGGCGGCCTCGCCGCTCTCGGAGCGCTTCCCGTCGCTCTGCTCGTCGTGGGCATCGGCGCGTCGCTCGGTGGTCCGACCGGCTACGCGATCAACCCGGCGCGTGACCTCGGCCCCCGCATCGCGCACTTCATCCTGCCCATCAGGGGCAAGGGCTCGAGCGACTGGTCGTATTCCTGGGTTCCGGTGGTGGGTCCCGTCATCGGTGGTGTGCTCGCGGGACTGCTGTCCGGCCCGCTGCTGCCCATCCTCAGCTGATCCGTCGGCCGGCCGGTCCGCACACGATCGGTCGGCCGCTTCCCGTGCCCGCGTTTCCGCGGCGCTTCTGACCGTCCTTCCATCCACACCCCGTTACGAGGAGGTAACCCATGACCGACTACATCCTGTCGATCGACCAGGGCACGACCAGCACGAGAGCGATGATCTTCGACCACGGGGGCTCGGTGATCTCGACCGGACAGCTCGAGCACGAGCAGATCTTCCCGCGAGCCGGATGGGTCGAGCACGACGCCACCGAGATCTGGAACAACACCCGCGAGGTGATCGGCCAGGCGTTGTCCAAAGCCAACATCACGCGGCACAACATCAAGGCCGTCGGCATCACCAACCAGCGTGAGACCGCGGTGGTCTGGGACAAGACCACCGGTGTGCCCATCTACAACGCCATCGTCTGGCAGGACACCCGCACCCAGCCCATCGTCGATCGGCTCGCCGGCGATGGTGGAGTGGAGCGGTTCAAGGCGAAGGTCGGCCTGCCGCTCGCGACCTACTTCTCCGGGACGAAGATCGTCTGGATCCTCGAGAACGTCGAGGGCGCCAGGGAGAAGGCCGAAGCCGGAGACCTGCTGTTCGGCAATACAGACAGCTGGGTGGTCTGGAACTTGACCGGTGGAGTCGACGGCGGCGTGCACATCACCGACGTCACGAACGCGTCACGCACGATGTTCATGGATCTCGAGACCCTGCAGTGGGATGACGAGATCCTCGCCGCGTTCGATGTGCCGAAATCCATGCTCCCGGAGATCAAGAGCTCCTCCGAGGTCTACGGCACGGTGTCGGCGTCCAGCCTCCTCCGCGAGGTGCCGATCGCCGGCATCCTGGGCGACCAGCAGGCGGCGACCTTCGGTCAGGCTGCCTTCGAGAAGGGCGAGTCGAAGAACACCTACGGAACCGGCAACTTCCTGATCTTCCAGACCGGCGAGGAGATCGTCCGCTCCGAGAACGGGCTGCTCACCACGGTGGGCTACAAGATCGGCGACAACGCACCCCGGTACGCCCTGGAGGGGTCGATCGCGGTGACGGGATCTCTGATCCAGTGGCTGCGGGACAACCTCGGTCTGATCAACTCGGCTCCCGAGGTCGAGGCGCTCGCGAAGACGGTCGATGACAACGGCGGCGTGTACTTCGTGCCGGCGTTCAGTGGACTGTTCGCACCGTACTGGCGACCGGACGCCCGCGGCGCGCTCGTGGGTCTGACCCGGTACGCGAACAAGGGACACATCGCCCGCGCCGCTCTGGAGGCCACCGCCTACCAGACCCGGGAGGTGCTGGATGCGGTCAATGCCGACTCCGGCGTCGACCTCACCGAGTTGAAGGTGGACGGCGGCATGGTCGCCAACAACGAGCTCATGCAGTTCCAGGCCGACATCCTGAACGTGCCGGTCGTGCGTCCGGTCGTCGCCGAGACCACCGCCCTCGGCGCCGCGTACGCCGCGGGTCTCGCCGTCGGCTTCTGGTCCGACCTCGACGAGCTCCGGTCGAACTGGCAGGAGGACGCGCGCTGGGAGCCGAACCTCGACGCAGCCGAGCGCGAGCGTCTGCTGCGCAACTGGAAGAAGGCCGTCACGAAGACCTTCGACTGGGTCGACGAGGACGTCGTGTAGGAGTTCCGAGCAGCAGACTGTGACCGCTGCCGACGAGTGGGACCGCTACCGCGGTTGCGCTGTCGGCAGCGGTCACTTTCGCGTGTAGAGGCGTGTCAGCGGCGGGTGGCGGCGACCCACTGGTCGAGCTTGGCCGTCGCCGCGCCGGAGTCGATCGCGTTCTCCGCCACCACGAGGTTCGCCCGGAAGCGATCGAGGATCGGCACCTGCAGCTGAGCGGGGTCGACGGCGAGCTGCCAGGCGACCAGCCCCGCGGCAGCGTTGAGCACCACGATGTCGCGCACCGGACCGCGCTCGCCACCGAGGGTCGCCCGGGCGATCGCCGCGTTGCGACCGGGATCACCGCCGAGCAGGTCGGCGATCGATGAGCGCGGGACGCCGAGCTCGAGCGGGTCGAAGTCGTGCTCGGTCACGGCTCCCCTCGACACCTCCCAGATGTGGCTGTGCCCCGTCGTGGTCAGCTCATCGAGCCCGTCGTCACCCCGGAATACCAGCGCCGTGGCCCCGCGGGTGCGGAACACCCCCACGATGAGCGGCACTTTCTCGAGCGAGGCGACCCCCACCGCCGACGCCTCAGGCCGAGCGGGATTGCACAGCGGACCCAAGAAATTGAACACGGTCGGGATGCCGAGCTGAGCTCGAGTGGGCCCCGCATGCCGGAACCCGGGATGGAACTGCGCAGCAAAGGCGAAGGTGACGCCCGTCTCCTCGAACACGCGAGCGACGCCTGCGGCATCGAGGTCGAGGTTGATGCCGAGCGCGCCGAGCACATCGGAGGACCCGGACGCGGATGACGCGGCACGGTTGCCGTGCTTCACGACCGGAGCACCGGATGCGGCCGCGACGACCGACGCCATGGTCGACACATTCACCGTGCCGAAGCGGTCTCCTCCGGTGCCGACGATGTCCAGCGCCATCGAGTCCACCGGAAGCGCGACGGCGTTGCCGAGGACCGCGTCCCGGAAGCCCACGATCTCGTCGACGGTCTCGCCCTTCGCCCGCAGCGCGACCAGGAACGCCGCCAATTGGGCGGGAGTCGCCTCCCCCGCCATCACCTGCTGCATCGCCCAGGTGGCCTCCCTGATAGCCAGGTCCTCGCCGTCTAGGAGCGAAGTGAGAACGGCGGGCCAGGACAGCTCGGAAGGCATGCTCGCGATCCTAGCTTTCCCCGTTCGGGCCCCTGTGGTGCGGCATTCCCGCAGGGTGATCGGACATAATGGAGAGGTGACTTCCGCTTCCCTCTCGCGCTCGGTCGCGGCCCCCGTCGTCAACCGTCCGAGCACCGTGGCGGTCGGCACCATCGTGTGGCTGGGCAGCGAGGTGATGTTCTTCGCCGGACTGTTCGCCATCTACTTCACGCTGCGCTCCACCTCACCCGATCTGTGGGCTTCCGAGACCGAGCTACTCAACATCCCCTTCTCCGCGACGAACACGATCATCCTCGTGCTGTCGTCGTTCACCTGCCAGTTCGGCGTCTTCGCTGCCGAGCGACTGCAGCCGCGGCGCACCAGTTGGAAGGTCAGCGAGTGGGGCCTGGTGGAGTGGTTCTTCGTCACCTACTGCATGGGCGCCGTCTTCGTGATCGGGCAGATCTTCGAGTACGCGACGCTCGTATCCGAGGGCGTCACGATCAGTTCGAGTTCCTACGGCTCCGCGTTCTACATCACGACCGGGTTCCACGGTGCGCACGTGATCGGTGGTCTGATCGCCTTCCTCCTCGTGATCCTCAGCGCCTACTCGGTGAAGAACTTCGGACACAGAGAGGCCACACGGGCAATCGTGGTGTCCTACTACTGGCACTTCGTCGACGTGGTATGGATCGGCCTCTTCATCGTGATCTACGTCATCAAATAGCACCATGCACCAACAGCACGGACACGCGACACCCACTGTCTGCTTCACACCAACGATCGGGAAGCCCCACAGCGCATGAGTACGAGACCCGCCTCCACGCGACCTCGACAGTCGGCACGACCTCGAGCCGCGGGCCGACGTCATCCACTCGCGACGGTCGCGCTCATCTTGATCGGCCTGCTCACCACCGGCGGGGCCTACGCGATGTTCACCTCGACGGCGTCGGCGGAGACCACCGAGGCGAGCCAGG
>CAXTLO010000237.1:0-4355 GCA_964244965.1 uncultured Marisediminicola sp. | reverse complement strand
GACCGGCGAAGTCGAGGGTGAGTGAAGTGGACATGATCGCCTCTCTGTCTGCAGCCGGCCCAACTGTCGATGTACGACTCACGTTAGGGACGACCACCGACATCGCTGGCCATCAGCGCAGACCGGCACCGCCCGGAGGCGCTAGTGCCAGATCGGCATCGATGACCTTGCCCGCGCGTGCGGTCTGCGCCAGCGCGATGCCGATCAGAACGACACCAGCGCCGACGAGCTGGATGCCGTCGAGGGCTTCGCCGAGCCACAGCCACGCGATCGCGAAGGCGAAGATCACCTCGGATGAGGCGACGATGCCGGCTGCGGTCGCCGACAGGAGCTTCAAGCCCATCAGCGAGAGGATGAAGGGCGCGAACGAGCCGAGCACCATGTTCCACAGCAGCGGCACCCACACCGGCACCACCACATCGGCGAGGTTGCCGGTGAGCGGCACCTCACGGGAGAACAGAGCCGGCTCGATCTCCCACCATCCGCTGAACAGCAGCCAGAAGCCGGTCGCGAAGGTCATGGTCCAGAAGGCGACCGCCATGGGCGAGGTCTTCCCGACCTCCCGTTCGCCGGCGACGAAGTAGATGGTGAGCGTGATCGCGGCACTGAACGCGAACACGACGCCGAGGGCATCCAACTCGCTGACCCAGATCCTGGCGACGATCGCGAGGCCGACGAGCACGCATCCGATTGCGACCCACAGCCGCGCGCGAACCCGTTCCTTGAAGAACACGAACGCGATCACCGCCACCATGAGCACGGCGGTGTACTCGATCAACAGCGTGATGCCCACGGGCAGCCGCTCGATCGCAGCGGCATAGGTCCACTGGAGCAGAGCCACCCCGGTCACCCCGACGACGGCGAGCACCACCAGCTGCCGAGGCGCCACGACGAATGCGCGGCGATTGGTTGCCAGGAGCACCAGGCCGGAGAGCACGGCTGCTCCGAGCACTCGGAACAACGTCAATTGCGCCGGCGACAGGCCCGCCTCGACGACCACTCGCGTGACGCTTCCGTTCGCGCCGAAAAGCAGCGCCGCCATCAGTGAGTAGACATACCCCACCGGTGCGGGTCAGCTGCCGGTGCCGTGCACGGCGAGCGGCTCGATGGCCGCGAGTTCCTCGTCGGTCAGCGGCGCCGCATCGGCCGCCTCGAGGTTGTTCTCGAGCTGCGCGACGCTCGACGCCCCGATGAGCGCGGAGGTGACCTCCGGATGACGAAGCACCCAGGTCAGGGCCAACTGGGCGAGCGACTGGCCGCGCTGCGCCGCGATCTCATTGAGAGCGCGAGCCCGCTCGAGGTAGGTGTCGTCGATCGCGTCCGCGGTGAACCAACGCCCTTCGGCGGCGCGGGAGTCGGCCGGCACGCCTTTCAGGTACCGATCGGTGAGCAGACCCTGAGCCAGCGGCGAGAACACGATGCCGCCCATCCCCAGGTCGGCGAGCGCGGGGAACAGCCCGTCCTCGATCGTGCGGTCGAACATGTTGTAGCGGGGCTGGTGGATCAGCAGCGGGATGCCGTGTGCGGCGAGCGCGGCATGGGCGGCGCGGGTCTGCGCGGGGTCGTAGTTCGAGATGCCCGCGTACAGAGCGCGACCGGAGGTGACCGCCGTCGCCAGCGCCCCCATCGTCTCTTCGATCGGCGTGTTCGGGTCGGGGCGGTGAGAGTAGAAGATGTCGACGTAGTCGACGCCCATCCGTCTCAGACTCGCATCGAGAGAGGCGAGGAGGTACTTGCGAGAGCCCCACTCGCCGTAGGGGCCGGGCCACATCCGGTATCCGGCCTTCGACGAGATGATCATTTCGTCCCGGTACGCGCGGAAGTCCGCCGCCAGGATCTGTCCGAAGTTCGACTCGGCCGATCCGTCCGGCGGTCCGTAGTTGTTGGCGAGGTCGAAGTGAGTCACCCCGAGGTCGAATGCGCGGCGGAGGATGGCGCGCTGCGTCTCGAGCGGACGGTCGGATCCGAAGTTGTTCCAGAGTCCGAGGGAGATGACCGGCAGCACCAGTCCGCTCCGCCCGACGCGATCGTAGGAAGTGTTCTCGTACCGGGTCTCCGCTGCGCCGTAGGTCATCCATCCAGCCTATGCGTGGGCTCCGGTCGGGAATGACGAGGCGGGGAAAGCGGTTGTCATCGGTGTTCCCGGCGGTCGGTCGGGACGGGTAGGAGAATGGGTTTCCCGCATGCAGACCTTTGTGCTCGCCGGTGGTTGCTTCTGGTGTCTCGACGCCGTGTACCGCACGCTGAAGGGCGTGTCATCAGTGGTCTCTGGCTACACCGGGGGTCAGACGTCTCACCCCGACTACGACTCGGTGTGCACCGGACGCACCGGACACGCGGAAGCCGTCGCGGTCACCTTCGACCCCGACGTCATTCCCGCTGACGTCATCCTCGACGTGTTCTTCACCCTGCACGACCCGCGCCAGCTGAATCGACAGGGTGCCGATGTCGGCACGCAGTACCGCTCGGCCATGTTCTACACCGACGACGCTCAGCGCGAGGTGTTCGAGGCGGCTCGTGATCGTGCATCCGAGGTATGGGACGGTGGCATCGTCACGGAGATCGGTCCACTCGGCGACTGGTACGACGCCGAGGAGTACCACCAGGACTTCTTCGCCAAGAATCCGGGCCAGGGATACTGCATGGCCGTGGCACTTCCCAAGGTCAACAAGGTGCGGAAGTCGTACGCTGAATACGTGCTCGCATCGTAGCGAGCGCAGGAAGTGTCCTAACCGACACCGAGTGAAGGAGTTCGACGATGAACAACCAGAATCTCACCATCACCGGGCACACCTGGGTGGCCTCGGGGCCCGCGGGCGCCATCGGATCGATCCATCGAGTCGAAGGCGGCTACACATTCCGCCTGCTGCGAGACGGCCGGTACCGGGGTATCTTCCCGACGCTCGGTGTCGCCAAGAGCGCCCTGTACTCGAGCCTCGTGCCAGGTTCGGAGTGGCCGGAGTTCCGAGAGCACTGACTTCGGAGGGGACGGGTGACCGCGGCCCGGGTCACCCGTCCTCCCCAGATCCTCGCCAAGGGGCGCAGTCGACGGATCGTGGATGCCCGCGGTGAACGGATGGGAGCGGCCGCAACACTGGTGCGCATGACAGACACGATCACCTTCACCGGCACTGTAGGCACCCAGCCCCGTCACTCGATCACGAGCGGAGGCGTGCCGATGACCACCTTCCGGCTCGCCTCCACCTATCGCCGCTTCGACCGCGAGTCCAACAAGTGGGTGGACGGGGACACCAACTGGTACGGAGTCACGGCCTTTCGTCAGCTCGCGCTCAACGCCGCGACATCCATCCACACGGGGGAGCGGGTGGTCGTGACCGGACGTCTGCGGCTACGAGAATGGCAGACCGCCGACAAGTCGGGCACGAACGTCGATGTCGAGGCAGACGCCCTCGGGCACGACCTCGCCTGGGGATCGGCGAACTGGGTGCGCTCCTCCCACCCGTCCACGCCCCCTGCTCCGGAGTCGTTCGCGGAGCCGGCCGGTTCCGACCCTGAGGACCGGTCTACGGATGCTGCGTATGTTTCCGTAGGCGGCGGCAACTCGCAGGAGGCGGACGACTCCTCTGCCGACCGCGACGGTCTCGGCACACCGTTCTAGAGGCGAATCGTCGAGCAGCGGCCCGACCCGGTGTTGCGATCCCGGCGACATAGAATCGCCGCGGTGGTCGGTGTGGAGCCGGTCGTGACCAGCAGGGGGAACGGTGCACGCACGCGTGGTGACGAATGGCTCCGAGCTGCCGGCGAGCGCCCGGCGCCGGGGGCTGGTCCGCACGCTCGGGCGAGCAGCGGCCGTCGCCGCCTCCGTCGTGCTCGTCGGTTGCGTAGCGACCCCGGAACCCGCACCCACCGGCACGGCCTCGCCGTCGGTATCCGCGTCGCCGAGTGCACCAGCCGAGGACGCGCCGGAGTTCATCGCCGACGGTTCCGCCGACGACAACCTTCCCTACTTCGACTCGGTCAATTCGACCTTCCTCGCAAGCTCGCCGACGCCCGGCGGTCGGCCGATCATCGACAATCTGGTGGCAGCAGGCTTCGACCGAGCTGCCATGCAGGTCACCGGCGACACGACCGCGATCGGTGGTGCCGTCGATTCGGTGCAGTTCTCGGTACGGATGGCTGATCGGTGCCTCATCGGTCAGGCGACCGCCTCCGGCTACGTCGGCACGGTGGGACCGGTCGTCGGAGACAGCTGTCTGATCGGGAACACGCGTCCGATCGACTGGTGACCGGCCCACGCGATCGGCGGATGAAGCGGTCACCCGCCGCAAATAGAATAGTCGGATGGCCGAATACATTTACTCGATGGTGCGCGCCCGCAAGGCGGTCGGCGACAA
>CAXTLO010000236.1:0-4369 GCA_964244965.1 uncultured Marisediminicola sp. | reverse complement strand
AACGCGTTCCGGCTCAAGCCGCTCGACGAGGTGCTTCCGGCCGCCGCATCCGCCGGGGTCGGGATCATCGCTCGCGTGCCGTTGGCCTCCGGACTGCTGAGCGGCAAGTACTCCGAGGACACCGTCTTCGCCGAGAACGACCATCGCACCTACAACCGCGACGGATCGGCGTTCGACGTCGGCGAGACCTTCTCCGGAGTCGACTTCGCGCAGGGAGTTGCCGCAGCCCGCGAATTCGCTGCTCTCGCGTCATCGACCGGACTCAGCACCGCTCAGGCGGCGCTCGCGTGGGTCGCGCAGCAAGGCGGTGTCAGCACGGTCATCCCCGGTGCGCGGTCGGTGGACCAGGCCCGGTCCAACGCGGTGGCGGGGTCGGCCGATGCCCTCCCCGACGGGTTCAACGACGCCGTGCGCGACATCTACGACCGCTACTTCCGCGAGAGCGTGCACCCGCGCTGGTAACGGTCGGTACCGCTCGTCGAGATCTCAGCCGTTGTCGTCGGGGTCCAAGCCGGTGCGCTCGCCGGACTCGAGCGTCGCCATCGCCGCCATCTCGTCGTCGCTGAGCTCGAACCCGAACACGTCGATGTTCTCGCGGATGCGCTCGGGGGTGACTGACTTCGGGATGACGATGGTCCCCTGCTGCACGTGCCAGCGGATCACCACCTGAGCCGGAGTGACGCCGTGCGCCTCGGCTATGGGCGCCAACACCGGATCGCCGATTACGCGTCCCCGCGCCAGCGGTCCCCACGACTCGGTGGCGATCCGGTGCCTGTCTCCGTACGCACGCACGTCGCGCTGAGGCAGCCACGGATGCAGCCCCACCTGGTTGAGTACCGGAGTGGTGTCCGTCTCGGCCAGGAGCCGGTCGAGGTGATGGGTGTGGAAATTGGACACCCCGATGGAGCGCACCAGACCGTCGGCGCGCAGCTTCTCCATCGCGCGCCAGGTGTCGACGTAGCGGTCGAGACGCGGAGACGGCCAATGGATGAGGTAGAGGTCGACGTAGTCCAGCCCTAGGAGCCGCCTACTCGCCTCGAACGCCTGAAGGGTGCTCTCGTACCCGTGATCGTCCCGCCACACCTTGGTGGTCACGAACACGTCCTCCCGTGGCGCTCCTGCAGTGCGGACGCCCTCGCCGACGCCGGCCTCGTTGCGGTAGAGCGTCGCGGTGTCGATGTGCCGGTATCCCGCTTCGATCGCGGTACGGACCGTCGACGCCGCGACTTCGTTCGGGATCTTGTACACGCCGAGTCCGACTTGGGGGATGGAGCGGCCGTCGTTGAGGGTGAGGAGCGGAGGGGTCATCCGTTCATTATCGACACCCTCCCGTGGCGTATCGAGCAGGACCGCGGCATCTCGGGTCGCAGACGACGATCGACACCGGCCGCTGTTAGTGTCATCCAGTCCGTCTCACCCGAGGAGAAGCCCGTGCAATCATCCCGCATCACGTCGCTGTCGACCGGGTTGCTTCTGCTTCTCGGGCTCGGCCTCACCGGTTGCGTAGGCGCCGCGCCCGCCGAATCCGCTGGGTCCTCGAGCTCCTCCCCGTCGCCAGAGGAGAGTCCGAGCGCGTCGGCGGATGCCGGACAGTCGGTGGCTCAGGCGTGCGCGGTACTGGAGGAGGGTGTGCTGTCGCTCCAGTCGGAACTGACCGAGAACTTCGCCGCGCTGCAGAGCGATCCAGCTGCGGCGTCAGCCGCCATCGACGAGCTCTCCGCCACGTTCTCCGCGAACGCGGCTGAGGTCACCAATGCTGAGGTGGCTCCCGTCGCCGCGGGCGCCGAAGAGGCGCTCACCGCCCTCGCGAACCAGCTCCGTGAGGTGGCGGCAAACCCCGCGGCCGCCGATGTCGAGGCGCTCACCGCGACGGCGACGACGCTGCAGACGGCGTTCACCGACCTGGGCACCGTCTGCGGCTGAGCGGCGCGTTCCCGCGGGAACTGGTCGGATCTCGGGCGGGGCGGGTCTCCGAGGCGGAGTGGATGTCGTCGGCCGGCCCAGCTAGAGCAGAGCGGGCAGAGACGAGGGCGTACGGCGACACGCCGCCTCATCCGCCCTCCTGACGCGGCGTGTCGCCGCTCGCCCTCGGTTACGCACGGCGGTGTACCGGCCGGCCACCTGTCGGCCACGCCGCTCACGCGAACTGGCAGGATCTCAGCTGGGCTGCACCTGAAGCGGTTCGGTGTCGGGGATCGGCGACGGGTCCCGCCCTCGGAGATCGGGATGCCACCGGCGGAACACGGTCGGTACGAGGCATCCGACGGCCGCGAAGACGAACGCGACCAGGTAAGCGCCCGGCGCGTCGTACGCGTCGATGGTGAAGCCCGCGATCGCCGATCCGATCGCCGCGCCGATGAGCTGTCCGGTGCCCACCCATCCGTATGCCTCGGCGGTCTCGCTGAACTTGACGCTCGCCGACACGATGGCGAACATCGCCGCGAGGGCGGGCGCGATGCCGATCCCGGCGATCAGGAGCGTCACGGACAGCCACCAGAAATCGAGCATGAGCGTCGCGAGCCCCATACCCACCGTCACGATGAGCATGCGACGCGCCATCGCCCATCGCGTGATCGGGACGCCGCCGAGGGCAAGGCCGCCGACCAGGGAGCCGATTGCGAATACGGCGAGCACGATGCCGGACTCTGCTTGCCCTTCCCCGAAGGTCGCGACGACGCCGGCCTCGAGAGCGGCGCAGGCACCGATGAGCAGGAAGCCGGTCACCGTAGACAGGAGCACGGCGGGACGTTTGAGCACGGCGCCGATCTGCCGTCTGCTGCGCGGGATGCGTACGCGGCCGACCTCGGGGGAGAGGAGGAACCAGAGCCCGCCCAGCACCAGGAACACGATCGCAGTGACGATGGCCGTCTCCGTGCTGAGCTGGATCGCGATGAACGTGGTGATCACGGGACCGAGCACCCAGATGATCTCCTGCGCGGAGGCGTCGAGGGAGAACAGCGGGGTCAACTGTCGCGAGTTGACCATCTTCGGGTAGATCGTGCGCACGGCGGGTTGGATCGGCGGCGTGCTGAGTCCGCCCACCAGCCCGACCAGCATGTAGATGGGCACCGTCATCGGCACGAAGGCGATCGCCGCCATGGAGGCGGCGGAGATCACGAGCGTGAGGGTGATCACCCTCCGCATGCCCCAGACGCCCATCCACCGACTGGTCAGCGGACCAGCGATGGCCTGACCGATGCTCGTCGCGGCGAGCACGAGTCCCGCCGCCCCGTAAGAGTCCGTGATGCGCTCGATGTGGAGCAGGAACGCGAGCGAGAGCATGCCGCTCGGGAACCTGGCGGTGAGTTGAGCGGCGATGAGCCGGGCGACGCCGGGCGTTCTCAACAGGTTGCCGTAGGTGCTCACGAGACATTCAGCCTAGCCCGGCGGATGTCGGCGGCCGAGGGTCATAACGGGGGTCGATCGGATGTCGGTGGTCGCCCGTAGCCTGGCGGGAAACGAGTGCACAGGCTGTGTGTAAGTCTGCGGACTTATCCACAACTGTGGAGGACACGCCACAACATATGGTGATGCTTCGATAGCGGGGCCACTGTATGTAGTGTTGGCTCCGCTGGTGGACGACGGTAGGTCGTGCAGCGCAGAGCGTCGGTCAAGCCGATGGGGATGTCGAGGAGTTGCATATGGAAATCACTGTCGTGAAGCGCAATGGCGAGCGCGAGGCGTACGACGCCAACAAGATCAATCTGGCTATCGAGCACGCCAGTTCGGGACTCGACGACAACATCGCGTGGGTCACGCAGATCGCGTCGGAGCTCGAGATCACGTTGTTCGACGGCATCACGACGCAGCAGCTCGACGAGGCCGTCATCCAGGTCGCGTTGCAGAACGTGAAAGACGACCCGGCGTTCGACACCGTGGCCGCTCGTCTGCTGCTGAAGACCATCTACAAGCGGGTGCTCGGCGACTACGAGACCGCGGAGGAGCTCAAGGTTCTGCACGCCGACCACTTCGCCGCCAACATCCGCCGGGGTGTCGATGAGAAGCTGCTCGATCCACGCCTCACCGAGCTGTTCGACCTCGACGTGCTCAGCGATGCTCTCGAGCCCGCCCACGACGAGCTGCTCAAATACATCGGCGTCGTCACGCTCAACAACCGCTACGGCATCAAGGGCCGCAACGGCGACGCGCTCGAGGTGCCGCAGTACTTCTGGATGCGCATCGCGATGGGCCTGGCTCTCAACGAAGCAGACCCAACGAGCCATGCGATCGCGTTCTACGACAAGATGTCGAAGCTCGAGTACCTCGCCGCAGGCTCCACGCTCGTGAACGCGGGCACGATCTACCCGCAGCTCGCGAACTGCTTCGTCATGGAGATGCAGGACGACATGGAGCACATCGCGAAGACCAC
>CAXTLO010000235.1:0-4399 GCA_964244965.1 uncultured Marisediminicola sp. | reverse complement strand
TCCGTGACGCCGAACTCCTCGAGCAGGCCGGTGTCCCAGGGGTCGAGCAGCCCGCCGGGTGCATAACCGGGCACGCGTGAGGCGTGCATGATCGCGACGTCCGGGGCCCGGCCGCCTGCCGACGCCATCGCGAGTTTGGTGTAGTACGGCGGACCCCAGGTGAGCACTGTCTGCGTCGCGACGAAATCCGGATTCTCGGCGTTCGAGCGGTCCACGAGCTCCGACATCCGTACTCCGTCACCACCCGACAGCAGATGCCAGAACGACAGCTGCACGGCCTGAGCGCCGGTCGTGACCGCGCACCCGGAGAGGCCGGTGGCGAGCCACGCGCCGCCGAGCACCGCGGCGCCTCCGACGAGCAGATTGCGCCGGGTGAGAACACCCGTGGTTCCGATCGGGATGCGGCTTTGATTCATCACTCACTCCTTTGTGCGTGATCCGATCATTACATCGTTGTAGCCGATGAGCAAGAGTCGTTGGGCTTGAGTCGGGGGCCGGCGGCACGGCGGATCGCGCTTCCGCGGGAGGCGATGGTGTGCGGGATCGCCACCTGGATCGCCGGATCGCCTCGGCGCTCCATCCGTTTGACCAGCAACTCGAGCGCGCGCTCGGCGAAGGCGCGCTTGTCGAACGCGACGGTGGTCAGCGGCGGAATCGCGAAGCGTCCGTCCGCGATGTCATCGAATCCGGCGACGGCGACGTCCTGGGGCACGCGCAGTCCGGCCGACCACAGCGCACTCAGCACCCCGATCGCCATCGAGTCGGTGAAGCAGAAGTAGGCGTCGGCGGGTGCCCCCGCTGTCAACGAATCGGTGACGGCTGCTGCGGCATCGGCTGGGGTCCAGTCCGCACACGCGAGCTCGATGTCGCGTTCGAGTGGGAGACCGGCCGCGGTGAGTGCCTCACGATACCCCTGCAGCCGCAGCCGGGCGGTAGCGGTGTCGAATGCGGGTCCGGGACCGCCGACGATCGCGATGCGCCGGTGACCGAGTGAGATGAGGTGTTCGGTCATGTCGCGCGCGGCCGCGACGCTGTCGACCCACACCTGATCGGTGACACTCTGGCGCACCTCGCCGATCATGACGATCGGGGGGAGGTCGTCACCGGGCAGCTCGCTGTCCTCGATCGTCACCGGATTCAGGATGACGCCGTCCACGAGATGAGCGCGGGCTCGCGAGACCAACGACCAAGCGCGTCGGGGCTCCCTCGCCGTCTCCTCGAGCTGCACACCCCAGCCCCGCTCATGGGCGACCTCCACGAAGTTGTGGATCATCTCCGCCGAGTATGGGGTGCTGAGGTCGGGCATCGCTATGGCGATGATGCCCGAGCGGCCGTTCCGGAGTCCACGGGCGGTGAGATTGGGTACGTACCCGAGTGCGGCGATGGCGCTCTCGACGCGTTCCCTCGTCGCGGGCGCGACGAACACCACGCCATTGACGACATTCGACACGGTCTTCGGTGACACGGCCGCGAGCGCCGCGACATCCTTCACCGTGGGGCGCATGGGCCCAGGGTACTCAGGAGTCGACCGGCAGCATCTTGGCGAAGGCGAAGTAGCCCGCATCCGCGGGGTCGATGGCGGGGTCGAGCAGAACGTAGCCGAGGCGGCGGTACAGGGCAACCGCTTCCGGCTGGCGCGGACCGGTGCTCAGCACGATCCGGTCGTACCCGCGCCGCACCGCTTCGCGCTCCAGCTCCGTCAGGACGGCGGCGGCGTACCCGCGGCGCCGGTGACCCGGGTGCGTCCACATCCGTTTCACCTCGGCGGTCGAGTCATCCGATCGCATGAACGCGCCGCCCGCGACGACCTCTCCGTCGACGAGTCCGAGAAGGAAGGCGCCGCCGTGGGCTTCGGAGAATCGCTCCACGGGGTGTCGCTCGAACTCTCGGCGGGCACCTGCGCCGTAGCGCTCGGTGTATTCGCGGAGGAGGTCCGCCATCACCGGTGCCGCGAGCCCGTCGGTCGGGGACGTGTGCAGGAGTTCCATCATCGGTTCGCGAGCACCTTCGCGATCCGCTGCGTGCTGACCGGTTCGGCGGTGCCGAGCGACTGCGCGAACAAGCTGATGCGGAGCTCTTCCAGCAGCCATCTCGCGCGAACGAGATTCGGGGGTGAGTCGGGGGCGAGCGGGAGGCTGCCGCCAGCGGCGCGGTAGCGCTCGGTCGCCTGCTGCACCTCCGTCATCCAGACCCGATCGCGCCCGAGGTTCTCGGCGAGTCGGTTCACCCGATGGGTGATGCCATCCAGGTAGACCCTCAACCGCGCCAGGCGGTCCAGACCGGTCGCGGAGATGAAACCGGGGAACAGGAGCGCATCGAGCTGCGCGCGGACGTCGCCGAGCGGTGCGATCAGCGAGAGGTTCGTCGCCTGTTTGATCGCCTTGTCGGCCTCCCTGCCTGCCGCCACGATCCGGGCGGTGAGACTCGCGGCCGTGAACAGCGTGTCGAGCAGACCGTCGGATGCCGCGTCCCTCGCCGTCTCGAAGGCGGCCCTGTCGAACGGCAGATCGTCGCCGAGGGTCGCATCGATCCGGGCGAGGAGCGCGTCGTCGATCAGGTCGGCTGTGGACCGGTAGGGGCTGAGGGTGAGCGTCAGCTTCTCCGTCGTGGTGAGGTGGTCGTTGACGTAGGCGGTGGGCGATGGGATCGCGAGACGGAGCAGCCGACGTACACCGCCGCGGTGAGCGGTCCGCTGCTCGTCGGGGGTGCTCATCACCTTGAGCGAGACACTGCGCCCGTCGTCGACCAGAGCGGGATACCCGCGTACCACCCCACCGGCGCGGCGGGTGTCGACCTGTCGGGGGAGGTCGTCCACATCCCAAGTCGTGATACCGGAGCGCTCGAGTGCGTGGGGGGTCGCCGCGACGACCTCGGCCACCGACTCACGCGCGCGGGTGCGCAGTTTGTGCTGAAGGGCGGTCAGCTCCTTCGAGCGCGCGACCTCCCGGCCGTGGTCGTCGATCACTGCGAACGCGATGCGCAGATGAGGCGGCACGCGCTCGAGTTCGAAGTCGTCGACCGAGACCGGAGTGTGGGTCATCCGGCGGATCGACTGCGCCAGATACTCGGTGAGCGCTGTCCCCTCGAGTTCGGTATGAGGGAGATCCTCGGTGCCCTCGAGCAGTCGCCTCGCCCAATCCGCTGCGGGAACCACGTTGCGGCGGATCGCCTTGGGCAGGCTCCGGATCAGCGCCGTAGTCAACTCCTCACGGAGCCCGGGGACCTGCCAGTCGAATCCGGCAGGGGACAGCCGGGCGAGGAGCGCGAGGGGAACTCGCGCCGTGACGCCATCGTCCTCCGCGCCTGGCTCGAATCGATAGGAGAGCTTCAGGCTCTGGTCACCTTGTACCCAGGTGCTCGGTAGCGCGTCCTCATCGACCGCGTGCTCCATCTCGTCGTCGGCGAGCGCGTCCCTCGTCATCGTGAGGAGATCGGGGGTCTCGTTGCGCGCGTTCTTCCACCACGTCTCGAACGAGCGCGCGGAGTTCACATCACGGGGGATCCGGCGTTGGTAGAACTGGTAGACCGCTTCGTCGTCGTAGAGGATGTCGCGCCGCCTGGTGCGTTCCTCGAGCTCGGCGAGTTCGGTTCTCAGGCGCCGATTCGCGCGCTCGAACTCGCTGAGCCGTCGGTCGAGCCGCGCGAGATCCCAGTCGCCTTCGACCAGGGCATGACGGATGAACAAGTCGCGTGCGTACGCCGGATCGACGCGTGCGAACGGGGTACGGCGGCGTTCGATGATCGGCACGCCGTAGAGGGTCACCCGTTCCCACGCGACGACGGAGCCCTGCTTCTTCTCCCAGTGCGGCTCGCTGTAGCTGCGCCGCACCAGGTCGCCGGCGAGCGGCTCCGCCCACGCCGTGTCGATGGCGGCGTTGACCCTGGCGAACAGGCGGCTGGTCTCGACCAGCTCCGCCGTCATCACCGCCTCGGGCTGCTTCTTCGCCAGCGCCGAGCCGGGGAAGATCAAGAAGCGCACCTGCCGGGAGCCCGCGTAATCCTTCTTCTGCAGGTCACGGATACCGATCTGGCTCAGCAGGCCGGACAGAAGCGACTTGTGGATGCCGACCGGGTCTACGTGAGGGTCTCCTACATCGAGCCCGAGCTCCTTCGCCTGGCGCTGCAGCTGGCGGTAGACATCCGTCCACTCCCTCACCCGCACGAAGTTCAGGTACTCGGATTTACAGAGGCGGCGGAACGCGCTCGAGCCGAGCTCGCTCTCCTTCTCCCGCAAGTAGTTCCACAGGTTGAGCAGGGTCAGGAAGTCGCTGGTGCGGTCGGTGAAGCGGGCATGCGACTGGTCGGCCTGAGCGCGGCGTTCGAGGGGGCGCTCACGTGGGTCCTGGATGCTCAGCGCGGCGACGATCGCCATCACCTCGCGGGTCACGCCGTGCTCCTT
>CAXTLO010000234.1:0-4410 GCA_964244965.1 uncultured Marisediminicola sp. | reverse complement strand
CCCACTCCGATCGCCGTCGCGAGGATGCCGATGAGCAGGGAGGGTGCGGCACCGTGCACGATCCGCGTGTAGACGTCACGACCGGATTCGTCTGTGCCGAGGAGGTGCCGGAGGGACGGACGGGAGAACGCGGATGCCGGATCGATGGCGAGTGGATTCGATGGCGCGAGGATCGTCGGGGCGACTGCGGCGGTGAGGAGGAACAGGAGCACAGCCCCCGACACGATGTCGACGGCCGTGGGTCGGGGGATCCGTCTCATGCGACCGCAGCCTTGCGCAGCCGCGGGTCCGCGACGCGATCGAGGAGGTCGGTGACGGTGGTCACAACGCTGTACGCGAGTGCGACGACGAGCACGATGCCGGTGACCAGGGGGATGTCGCGATCCTGCACCGCGGACAGCAGCGAACGTCCGATACCGGGGCGGGCGAAGATGGTCTCCACCACCACCGCTCCGCTCACCAGATTCCCGAAGGCCCATCCCGAGAGGCCGATCGCGGGGAGGGCGGCGTGACGGAGGGCGTGACGCCAGATGAGTCCGGACTCGGTCTCTCCTCGGCTGCGCGCGGCGAGCGCGAAGGGCGAGGAGAGGGCGTCGAGCAGCGATTCCCGCATCACCTGTCCGAGGAAGCCGGCGAGGGGGATCGCGAGCGTCACGACCGGGAGCACGAGGCCGGCAGCGGACCCCGTGTCGATCGGGGGCAGCCAACCCAGCGCCGAACTGAACACGAGCACCAGGGACGTGCCGAGCCAGAAGTGGGGCAGTGCGACCGCGACCACCTCGAGAGCCGTGCCGACCGCGGCGGCGACCCGGCCCGATCGCGTCGACAGCACGGCGACGGCGAGCGCGAGTATCCAGGCGACGGCCAGCGCCAGCGTCGCCAAGACCACCGTGTCGACCAACCGCGGGCCGACGACTTCGGCGACCGGTTGCCCCAACGAATACGACGTCCCGAAGTCCAGGCGCAGATAGCGCCCGAGCTGACCGACGTACTGCGCGAGCAGCGGTTGATCGAGTCCGTACTCCTCGCGCACCTGAGCGAGCGCCTCCGCGCTGGTCTGCGATCCCGGTCCGCCCAGGATGGCCTCGGCCGGATCGCCGGGGATGAGCCTCAGCGAGAAGAAGGTGAGGGTCGCCGACGCCCAGAGAACGAGCACGAGACCACCGACCCGTTCCGCCGCCCAGCGCACGCCACCTCCAGCGCGGGCGCGGCGGCGCTGCGCGGTTGCGACGATCGTCATAGCGCGGACCGGTGGTGCACCGCCCCGCAGGTCACGGCAGCCGTGCTCGCGCGGTTTCCGGCCTCATCGATCGAGCCAGGCGTCCGCGAAGGCGGGTGTCGAGACCGTCGGCATCGCGCGCACACCTTCGACGTCGGTGCGATAGAGGTAGTGGTTCTGCTGGTCGTACAGCGGCAGGATGTAGTACCCCTCGAGCACGATGCGCTGGGCGTCGGCGGTCAGCTGCTCGCGCGTCGCGGCATCCGTCTCCTCCGAAGCTCGACGCAGCAGGTCGTCCAGCTCGGGAGAGGCGATCTTCGCGTGGTTGGCGAAGTAGCCGCTCGGCGCCGGAGTGATGCCTTCGGAGTCGAAGAGGATGCGGAGCACATCCGGCCCGACCTTCGTGTACGGCGCGCTGACCAGGTCGTACTGGCTGGTACCGAGGGCTTCGTACCAGCCCGACAGATCGAGCAACTCGAGTCGCACGTCGAATCCGACCTCGCGGGTGGTGGCCTGTAGCTGCTCGAACAGCGACTGCTCGGCAGGAATCGACTGATTGGTGCTCACCGGGAACACCACGGTCAACGGCACGCCGTTCTTCGACCGGATGCCGTCGGCGTCCCGCTCGGTCCATCCCGCTTCGTCGAGAAGGTCGTTCGCGGCATCGGCGTCCAGCTCGAAGAGATCGGGAAGCTGCAGGGCAAGCGGTTCGACGCTCGAGAGCGGGGAGTACGACCGCTCCGCGGTATCGAAGAACAGGCTCTCGATCCCCGCGTCGACGTCGGCGGCACGCACGAACGCCTCCCGCACGAGCTCGTCGTCGAATGGCACCTTCTGACTGTTGAGCTCGAGGCGGTTGGATGCGCCAGGGCGCGGAGCGTCCAGTTCATCGAGCGCGTCGTCGCTCTGCGCTGCGATGAGCGTGTCGGGCTGCGCATTGTCGATGACATCCACCTCGCCCGCGGTCAACGCCGCGTACCGGGTCGCGGAATCCGGCACGAATCGCCACTCGATGGCGTCGAGGTACGGGCCATCTCCGTCGGCATCGGCAGGCGGAGAGTTGTAGTCCTCGTTGCGCTCGAGCTCGATGCTGTCCTGCCGGTTCCATGCGGTCACGATGAACGGGCCCGTTCCCACCGGGGACTCGCAGTTGACGTCTGCCGGTCGGGCCAGCGCCTCGGCGGATTGGATCGCGAGCCACGGTTGCGACAACGATTCCAGCAGAGCGCTGTCGGGACTGGAGAGTGTGAAGCGCACCACGGTCTCACTCACCGCTTCGGTGCCGGTGACCTTCCCCAGGGCGAGGTAACCGGTGGACGAGCCAGTCGCAGGGTCTTGCAGGTGGTCGACGTTCGCGATGACGGATGCCGCGTCGAGCGGTGTGCCGTCGGTGAAGGTGACGTCGTCGCGGAGGGTGAACTCCCACGCGAGGCCGTCGGGTGACTCGGTCCAGCTTTCCGCGAGCCAGGGGATGACTTCCCCCTCGTCGTCGAGGGAGACGAGGCTCTCCAGGTACTGCGTCGCCACGAGCGCCTGAGGATAGTTGCCGCCGACATGCGGGTCGAGGCAGTCGGGCTCGGCATCCCCGGTGGCGTAGACCAACGTGCCGCCGTTCACGGGACTCGTGGATCCGCCACCGCCAGAAGCGGATCCGGTGGCGCATCCGGTGAGGAGGACAGCGCCGATCGCGATGGTGGGGAAGAGGCGGCTCGAGGCGCGCATGGGTAAGCTCCGTCGTGTTGTTGGATTCAGTACAACAATACCCGGCGCACGGCGTACCGCATTTCGCTGGTCGAGTAGCGCCCGACGAAGGAGGACGTGTATCGAAACCCCACCGCCCCCCGCCGCGCGCCGTGGCCGGCGGCACTCCTCCTCCCGCGAGGCGATCGAGGAAGCGGCGGGCGAGCTCTTCCTCGAGCACACGTACGCCCGCACCACCATCGATCAGATCACCGCGCGGGCCGGGGTGAGTCGCGCGAGTTTCTTCAACTACTTCGAGGCGAAGAGCGATCTCCTGTGGGGTGATGTCGACGAGGTGATCGACGACATCGCCACTCGACTGGCGTCTGCTGGCACCGGTGCTGCGGTGTCATCGGCCGACGGATCCCCCGCCAGTTCGCCGTTATCGGTCGTCTGCGCGGTCGTCGTCGCGGCAGCATCCGATGTTCAAGCCGGTCGGATCCCGCTCGCCGTGACGCAGTGGGACGTGATGGGGGTCCGGAGCGAACTACTCGCCGCAGGGCTGTCGCGATTCGACCGGCTCGCAGCGGTCGTACGTCGCTTCCTCACCGCTCGGTGCGGGTCGGCCGACGACGTGCAGATCGCCGCTGCCGCCTTGGCGCTCGCGGGCGCCGTCGCGGCTGGAGCGGCGCACTGGGCGTCTGCGGGCACCGGGCGCGGTGATCTCAGCCGCATCCTCGACCGGGCCATCGCACCGGTGGGCGCGGGGTACGCCGATCAGATTCATTAGGACAGGTTCCAGAGGTCGGACTGCCGACTCCGGCCCACCTACGGCTCGACGAGACATCACTACGAGACCTCCGCCGCGGCGCGTACACTCGGAGGTAGAGACATCGATCCGGCCATCACCGGGGAGTCCCCGGAAGAACGGTTGCCGTACCTGCGACATCCACGTAGAACCGGGCGGGGCTGGCCCGTCACAGCCAATGAGTGAGGGGCCGCACGTCACGACGTGCGGCAAGCGGGGTGGTACCGCGGGTCCGGATCCAGCATCCGGAACCGTCCTCGTGCAGACCGGTGAGCGCCATTGCTCCTCGGTGCACGATCCGCCCGCACGTCCGACCGCCTCTCAGGAGCGACAGTGATCTATCCCAAGCACCCGCGCGACGACGACCACCCCTCCTCTGCTCCTACCCCGAGTCCCGATCTGCCAGGGATCGAGCGCGGAATCCTCGCGTTTTGGAAGCGCGACGACACCTTCCAGGCGAGCATCGACAATCGGGACGGGCGCCCGGAGTGGGTGTTCTATGACGGCCCTCCGTTCGCGAACGGGCTGCCGCACTACGGACACCTCCTGACCGGCTACGCCAAGGACCTGTTCCCCCGGTTCCAGACCATGCGGGGCAAGCAAGTGCACCGCCGGTTCGGCTGGGACACTCACGGTCTTCCGGCCGAACTCGAGGCGATGCGGCAATTAGGCATCACCGAGAAGCACCAGATCGACGAGATGG